>JACQZL010000324.1 GCA_016213865.1 Candidatus Rifleibacteriota bacterium | reverse complement strand
ACTCAGACCTCCTGACATACCCCTGTGTAATACCGTCTCCCGCTGGAGGCCGACGGAGGGGGGTGGCGATTTGGCCTGTCACACCAGTGCATAGAACCTGGGCGAATTCGCGCACATGCGCGCGATATAAGCACGTGTCAACATGTGCCACCGGCATGTCAGGAGTTCTGAGACTTGGCCTGACGAGAGGTGAGGCCCGTGAAGGTCGCCAGGGCCTGAACGGCCACCGCGAAGACAGCTACCAGGCCGATCACCGGGATCAGGAAGCGGAACAGGAACCCGGTCACTGCGCCGCCGGTCGCGACCAGCGGGATCGGCAGCCGGTAGTAGACCGCCGTGGCCTCGCCCGGGAGGACCGTGTAACCGTCGACGTGGACGTGCAGGGCGTTGTCGAAACGCCAGTAGTCGCCGCGCCAGACCGTCTCGCCGCCGTGCCTCCGCAGGCCGTCGCGGGTCCAGGCCCGCTCCTCGATGCCGCTGCCGAGGAACGCGGCGGCAATCCGATCGAAGAGCGGGTCGTCGAGGAGGTCCGCGAAGTCGGCCACCAGGACGCCGCCGTCGGCCATCGCCCCGCTCGGGCTCTGCTCGGGCACCACCAAGCCGAGCATCCGGTCGACCTCGGCCCGGAACCAGTCACGCGCGGCCTCGCCGGTGAGCAACCCGGCCGCGGCCCCGGGGGGCGCTGGCACGGCCAGGCGCACGCACCAGCCCTCGTCGTACGGGGACCGGCGGGCCAGGTCGGTGCTGCCGGAGAGGGTCTCGTTGACGCGGACCACCCGGCCCGCGAGAGGGGCGCGCACGACGACCGAACGGCCGCCTCGCTGGAGCGTGACGAGCGGCTGACCACACTCGACCGAGTCCCCCACCTTCGGCAGAGTCACCCGATCCGGACGGCCCAGGCTGCGGCCCAGGAGATCGTCGAGGCCGACCGTCGCCTCGCCCTGGAAGTCGTCGCGCACCCAGCTATGAGTCGGGTGCAGCCAGAACGACTCCGGCGGCGCTTGCAGGCCCTTGTACGAAGGGGCCCTTCCCGCGACGGAACTGGAGGACGCCGAGAGGAAGCCGGCCATCGCCACGATCCCGAACGCCGGAAGCGCCACGACGACCCACGGCGGTGCCGCACCGAGCAGGAAGAGAAACCCGAGCAGTATCGCTGCCAGGCAGCCAATCGCAAGGGGGGACTGCAGACCGTGTTTCGAGGGTTTCATGGCGGCCTCCGTCGAGCCGGCTAACGCTTGGTCAAGTTACCGCAAGCGTCGAAGCAAGGACCACGCCAAAGGAAGAAGTTAACAGGAGGGACGGCGGCCGGCAAGGCCCGTCGTGCTGAAAGCCCGCATCGAATGAGGGCCCACGGACGTCGGGTTTGCGGGACGGGCGAGGTATCCTGTCTCTGGCGTCGAGAAAACGCCACGGTGAATGTCGTATTACTCGGCATGGCTGTCGTGATTCTCGGCATTCAACCGGCACCTTGGGGTCCAGGGGCGAGCCTCGCCCCTGGTGAGTTCTGGAGCGAAGCTCCAGCAGGGAAATGAAGCCCTACTCATTCAGTGGCCCTGCATTTGGCCCGCGGACGCAAGCTCCCGGACCGCGGCTCTCCCGATAGGGCGGAGCGAAGGACCGGGGCTGGCGAGCGTCTCGCCACCTCCGCTCGTGGCGCGTGACGGGTTGGCGCCAAGATTGCGGTATCTGCAGGTTATCCCTGTTTTCCATCCCGCCGGTGTCCTCCTCGAATCGAACCCGAGGGCCGGCTTTCGCGGGCCGGGTCGTTGGCCTGGCGAGCATCGAACCTGCGAAAGGGGAACTCCGTGGTCTCATCGAAGCATCCTAAGTGGCACTTGCTGCCCGATGACGCTCAGCCCTGCGTCTGGGTCAGCGCCGGAGTCCTTACCTACAAGCTCTGCGACCGAGGGTTCGATTGCGAGCGATGCCCTCTTGATGCTGCCCTCTGTGGAGAATCACGACACCACCTCCCGGTCGAGATCGTGAGCGGCAGTCGCGTCACCCCGTGGATCCTGCGAGAGGACCGTCGCTACGGCGACGGCCACACGTGGGTCGTGCCCGCGGGCGACCACGTCGTGAGGGTCGGCATCGATTCCCTCGCGGGCTACCTCATCGACGCCCTCCGGGCGGTCTTCGGCCCCCAGTGCGGCCAGACGGTCGCTTGCGGCGACTGGCTCTGTGTGCTCGACACCCCGCTGGGCAACCTCATGATCCGCACCCCCTGCCCGGGCCAGGTGCGTTGCGGCAATCCGGCGCTCGCCAGGGACCCTGGTCTCCTTCTCAGCTCGCCCTACGACGAGGGGTGGCTGGCCGAGCTGGACTGCTCCTCGGTCGAGGGCGCCGACCCTTTCGCGGCCCTAGTGCCGGTCGACGTCGCGCGGGATCGGGTCCGGCACGACCTGCAGCGGTTCCGCCGTCAGGTCGCGATGCACCTCCTGACCGACGCGGACGAGGTGGGCCCGACCCTGGCCGACGGCGGCGAGCGCTTCACCGCGCTGCCCCAGATGCTGGGCGCCCAGCGCTACCTCAGCCTCGTCCAGGACTTGTTGCTCTGAGCCACTGCCTCCGAGCTTCATCGCGGCGCGCGACCGGCCTGTTATACTGCGGACGCCCGCTTCGGGTCGGTCCCATCCCGGGCCGCCCCGAGGGGACGGGCCTCTCCGCGCATCATGGACGAAGTCAGCATTCTGGTCGTCGACGACGAGTTCTCGGTCCGCGACTCTCTGTTCAACTGGTTCCGCAAGGACGGCCACAAGGTCGCCGCTGCGGCGAATGCCACCGAGGCGCTCAGTTGCCTCCAGAAGAGCCGGTACGATGTCGTATTTCTCGACATCAAGATGCCCGGCATGGACGGCATGGCCCTCCAGGAACGCATCCACCAGATCGATCCGACGATCGCCATCATCATGCTCACTGCTTTCGCCTCGGTGGACACCGCCGTGCGAGCGATGAAGCAGGGGGCCTTCGACTACGTCACCAAGCCGATTGACCCTGACGAACTGAGCCACCTCGTACGCCGCGCGACCGAGCAGCAACGTCTGCAGCGCGAGAACGCCAAGCTGCGCGAGACGATCGAGGAGATGTCGGGAGGCGACGTCCTCATCGGCGAGAGCCCGGGGATGCAGAAGGTACTCGAGTTGATAGGCCTCGTCGCCCAGACCGACGCGACCGTCCTGGTCCGAGGCGAGAGCGGCACCGGCAAGGAGCTCGTCGCTCGTGCCATCCACGTCAAGAGTCAGCGCCGCTACTTCCCCATCGTGCCCGTCAACTGTGGCGCCTTCCAGGAGACGATGCTCGAGAGCGAGCTCTTCGGTCACGAGAAGGGCGCCTTCACGGGGGCCCTCTATCGCCGCAAGGGCAAGCTCGAGATGGCGTCGGGCGGCACCCTCTTCCTCGACGAGGTGGGGACCATCAGCCCGAAGATGCAGATCGACCTCTTGAGGGTGCTCGAGGCCAAGGAGTTCGCCCGGCTGGGCGGCAACACTCCGGTCAAGGTCGACTTCCGCGTCATCTGTGCCACCAACGAGGACCTGGAAAAGAGCGTCAAGGCAGGCAGCTTCCGCGAGGACCTCTACTACCGCATCAACGTCTTCAGCCTCGAGATCCCGCCGTTGCGCTCGCGCCAGGGCGACATCCCACTCCTGGCGCGCCACTTCGTGGACAGGTTCGCCCGGCAGATGGACAAACGCCTGTCGGACATCAGCCCCGCCGCCATGGAGCGCCTCCTGGCCCATACCTGCCCCGGCAACGTGCGAGAGCTGGCCAATGCCATCGAACGGGCGATGGTCGTCGGCAAGCCCCCCCACATCCTTCCGCAGGATCTGCCAATCCTCTCCGCATCCGCACCCGACGGCCCCGACGACGACTCGCTCGCGACGATGGAGAAGCGCCACATCGCTGCGGTCCTGGAACGTAACGGATGGAACATCAAACGCGCGGCGGAGAAGCTCCAGATCGACCGCGCCACGCTCTACAACAAGATCGCGAGGTATCGCTTGCGTGGAACCACCGACGAGCCTTGACACGCGCGGGCTCGACGAGGCCACCGATGGCCCTCGCATCTCGCCTGCCGGCAGTGTGACGTTGGTTCCGATTTACCTCGCGGGACTCGATCATCTCCTGCCCACCCTGCGTCAGGTTCTGGAAAGAGCGTTCGGCATCCCCACCCGCCAGCACCTGCCCGGCTTCGATCCGGAGGCGACCCTCGAACCTGCCCGGGGCCAGTACAACTCCCGGGCGCTCCTGGCCCTTCTTCTGCGTGAGCCCGCTCCCCCCGGGACCCGAGTCCTCGGAGTCTGCGGCATCGACCTCTTCATCCCTGTGCTCACCTACGTCTTCGGGGAGGCTCAGTTCGAGGGCAGCGCCGCCATCGTCTCGGCCCACCGCCTGCGCAGCGAGATGTACGGCCTTCCTGCCGATCCAGGCCTCCTGGCCGAGCGCCTGCAAAAGGAAGCCATCCACGAGCTCGGACACACGTTCGGCCTGGTCCACTGCGTCCACTCAGACTGCGTCATGCACAGTTCGACCTACGTCGAGGAGATCGACCTCAAGTCCGCAAGTCTCTGCAGCCGGTGCCACGCCCGGTGCCGCAGCTTCCAGGCTCGAGACCCCAGGACGCACGCCACGCGGTGACCTCTCCACAGGAGTCGGTTCCATGGAAACCAAGACGCACAAGGCCGGAGACAAGACCCATGACCGGAGCCCGCTGCCCGTCCACGTCGGCCTGGGCCGCTTTCTCCGCTCGGTCACTTTCCGGCTGCTGCTCTACTTGCTCTCCACGATAGGGGCTGTGACCGCCGTTTACGCCCTGGTCAACTTCCAGACGACCCGGAACCAACTGACCGGCCTGGCCGAGACGAGCGCCCTGAACACCAGCGAGTTGATCAAGCGAGCCACCCACTACGGCATGCTGCTCAACCGCAAGGAGGACATCCATCAGACCATCCGCCAGCTAGCCATCAGCCCGGGGGTCGCCGGCATCCGCGTCTACGACAAGCAGGGGACCATCATCTTCTCGGCCAACTCCAAGGAGATCGGCAACAAGGTCAACCAGCAGGCTGAAGCGTGCGTCAATTGCCACGCCGCCGGCCTGGCCGTGCCCTCGACCGAGCCGACCCGCCGCTCCCGCCAGTTCGAGCTCGACAGCGGCCAGAAGATCCTGGGCCTCATCAACCCGATCCGCAACGAACCGGGCTGCGCCACGGCAGCGTGTCACGCGCACCCGCCCGAGCAGAAGATCTTGGGAGTCCTCGACGTCCAGATGTCGATGGACTTCGTCGATCAGGCCGTCTCGTCCACCAAACGCCAGCTCGTCTGGGCGACGCTGGCCATGCTCCTCATCGTCAACCTGGGTACGACTATATTCATCCATCGAGTCATTCACAAGCCCGTGGACCGCCTGCACGAGGGGACCCGGCAGGTAGCCGCCGGCGACTTCAGCACCCGCATCGAGATCCACACCGACGACGAGCTGGGGTATCTGGCCGAGGCCTTCAACCGCATGACCGAGGACCTGCAGGTCGCCCGGGCCGAGCTGACCGACTGGTCCAGCCAGCTCGAGGCCCGCGTGGTCCAGAAGACCGAGGAGCTGAGCCAGGTCCAACGGCACGTGGCGCACATGGAGAAGATGGCGTCGCTCGGGAAGCTCTCGGCCACGGTGGCCCACGAATTGAACAACCCGCTGGCCGGCATCCTGAACTATGCCAAGCTCATCGGCCGCCAGCTCCACGACGAGACCCTGCCCCAGGCCTCTCGAGAGGAACTGGAACGTTACGTCCAGCTCATCCAGAACGAGTCGATCCGCTGCGGGAACATCGTGCGCAACCTCCTCACCTTCGCGCGCCAGTCCAACGTGCCGCGGGCTCCCGCCAGTATCAACGAGCTCGTCGAGCGCAGCCTGATGCTCATCCGGCACCACCTGCAGTTGGCGGACATCAAGCTCGAGACCCAATTGCTCGAGGGCAACGACGAACTGGTCTGCGACGCCGGGCAGATCCAGCAGGCGCTGGTTGCGCTGCTCATCAACTCGGTCGAGGCCCTGAACGGAGTGCCCAATGGCCTCCTGAGCGTCAAGTTGCGACCCGTCGGTGACGATGTCGAGATCGAGCTCCGGGACACCGGCACCGGGATCCCGACCGAACTGATGGACCAGGTCTTCGAACCGTTCTTCTCCACCAAGGGTCGCGAAGGGGGCGTGGGCCTTGGCCTGGCCGTGGTCTACGGCGTGATGCGCCGCCACGGCTACAAGATGGACGTCGAGTCCTCGCCTGACAAGGGAACGACGTTCCGCCTGCTCCTCACCCGCGAGCCCCATCCGCCCGAAACGCCGGAGCCGCCTCCGCCGCCGGCGCTGCAGCCGGTTTCCGACGCCCAGTCAGAACCCAAATGACGGCACCGATCGACACCCGGAGTTGCGGGCGCCCAGTGAGTCGCTCGATACCCTGAGTAGTGGGGCCGGCGTTGCCGAGCGCAGGCGGGCCACCGGCCTCCACCTTGGACGCCTTTCCACCAGTCGACTTGTCGAGGCAGACCTTGGCCTGTTTCTGACTCCTGCCCCCGGCTTCCGGGTGCACTCGCGGTTCGTGGGTTAACATCCACAACTGGCCTCCAGAGTCGAGTAGCGCGGGGGCTTGTCCCCCGCTTGTGGAGCGGCGACTCGGCGATAGCGGGCCACAAGGGCCCGCGCTACAACTCCTTGGGCCACGCACCCACTCATGCAGCCCCCCGCATT
>JACQZL010000323.1 GCA_016213865.1 Candidatus Rifleibacteriota bacterium | reverse complement strand
CTCCCGAAAAAGACCCTCGGAACCCGACCGGCCCTCTACTCAGGACCAGCGTTGTACCGTAGCATCGAAGAGGGCGCGCGCACAACTCTTGTACCGCCAGTGGGGAACGATGCTTGCTTCCCCCCCTACTTGCGGCTCACCTTGAGCGCCCGGCGGACTTCGCGGTCGCTGTCGCGCTTGGCGAGGTCCTCGCGCTTGTCGTAGTGCTTCTTGCCCTTGGCCAGGCCGATCTCGAGCTTGAGCCAGCGCCCCTTCGGGTAGATGGCGAGCGGCACGAGGGTGAGACCCTGGCGCTGGATCTTGCCGATGAGGCTGCGCAGCTCGCTGCGGTGCAGGAGCAGCCTCCGGCGCCGCTTGGGATCGTGGTTGAACCGGCCGGCGAAGGAGTACTCGCCGATGTGGAGGTTCTCGACGAACGCCTGGCTGCCCCGAATAGTGACGTAGGCGTCGGTGAAGCTGCAATTGCGGCTGCGCAGCGACTTGGTCTCGGTCCCCGTCAACTCGAGACCGGCCTCGAACTTCTCGAGGATGTGGAACTCGACCCAGGCCCGCTTGTTGCGGATACTGAAACCGGACGTGTCCTTCTGGGCCACGATGAAGGGGCGCCCGATCAGCGCAGGTACTTGAGGGGATTGACCGGGGTCTTGCCTCGCTCCATCGCGAAGTGCAAGTGACTGCCGGTGGCGCGACCCGAGCTGCCCACGCGAGCAATCGGCTCACCCACGGAGACGGTCTCGCCGACGTGGGCCTGGATGGAGGAGCAATGAGCGTACAGCGAGATGAGGTTGTTGGCGTGACGAACGACGACGGTGCGGCCCGATGCCCCATGCCAGCCGGTGAAGATGACGCGGCCCGGAGCCACGGCGCGGATTGGCGAACCCGCGGGCGCCGAGATGTCGACCCCACAGTGAAAGCGCATCCGGTTGAGGATCGGGTGGTGGCGCCAGCCGAATCGGGAAGTGACCTTTCCCTGAGTGGGCCACATCATCTGGCCGGCGATGGCGGAGGGGCCGCCCTCGGCGAAGTTGAGGACCTTCTCGTGGCGTCTCGAGCGGTTCTTGCGGGAGCGAGCCGACCGGGAGGGCTTCTCGGCCTGGGCCAGACTGGAGGACTTGTCCGGCTGGGGTGCGATGACGATGTCGCTGGCCGGAGAATCCTCGATTGCGGCCTCGCCGGCGCGCTCGAGAATACCCTGAGGGATGAACAGGCGCTCGCCGCCATCCATCGTGGTCGACTTGCAGTGGTTGCAGACGGTCAAGAGCAGAGCATCCGTGCCGAATTTTCGGGCGATATCGTCGAGCGACTCGCCGCTCTCGGCCGCATAAATGACGAAGTCACCCCGGTAAAGGGTGACTCGAGTGCCGGCGGGAAGGGCCGCATCAGCGGCGACGCCGTTGAGAACGCTGAGGGCATCGCCATCCAGCCCGTAGCGGCCGGCCAGGCTGGCGACCGTATCGCCACCGGAGGTGACATAGCCTTCCAACGCAAAACACGCCTCTTCGCCCAGGTCTTCATCGGGCAGACTGCGCAGGAGGACTTCGTCGGAGAGGAACTCTTTGGAGCCGGAATCGAACGCAAACTCCGTGACCGAGCAGAGAGCGGGGCGGACGTCCGAATCGGAGGCGATCCGGATCGGAGCTTTCATGCCGGCCGCGGACCCCTGCCACATCGAGGAGATGGCCGCACGCGGTCGAAGGTCTTTCTGGGAGCCGACTTCGGCAGGAGGGAGAGTTGCGAGGAGTGATACGGTACAACCCGCCACCCCAGCGATACGCGCCATCGATTGAAGCATCCTCGGTCGACCTTCTCCTTTCATCGAGCCTGAGACCCGACAGGTCAGATTGTTCAGTTTCCGTGCGGTCTGCGTGTGGAGTTCTTACAAGTTTTGCGTTCTTCCCTCCTGGTTTGTTGACATCGTCGTGCCAGAGCGACGCATGTTAAGCCAGGAAAGCACGACTGTCAAGCGCCAATTGTGGTTGGGAGCGATGCAAACAGACGGGAAGCCGCATCACTGCGAAGGCACGAGGACACCCAACCACGAAGGCACGAAGGACACGAAGAGCGGCACCAAGGGCCTCCTTCGATCACGCTTCTCTTCGTGCAGTCCTTGGTGCTTTCGGGTCTTCGTGGTTCAAGGGTCCGTGGATTCCCCCGTGAGGGAGCGTCGCTCCCCCCGACGCACCCGAGTCTAGATTCCGCACGGCCCCTTGGATACTCTGTCCGACATGCTCGACCTCGACTTCAGAACTGACGTGCTTTCGGATCTGTCGTCCTCCCTCTCTCGCGAGTGGCTGGAGACCAACGGACTTGGCTCTTTCGCCTCGTGCAGCCTCTCGGGCGCCATGACCCGCCGGTACCACGGCTTGTTGGTCTGCGCCACGGTGCCGCCGGTGGGCCGCCTGCAACTGGTCAGCAAGGTGGCCGAGACCATCCGCGTTGGCGACACTTCTTTCGAGCTCGACACCAACCTCTATCCCGGGGCTGTCCATCCGACGGGCCACCGTCATGCCGTCGAAGCCTCTGTCCGGCCGTTCCCCAGCTTCGTCTTCCGCGCGGGCGGGGTTCGGTTGGAGAAGACGGTCTTCATGCCTCGCGAGCACCAGGCCACAGTCTGCGTCTACAGCGTCGCCGAGGCCCCGGGACCCGTTCTCCTCCAGTTGCGCCTGCTCCTTGGATGTCGCGACTTTCACGCGCTCACCAGCCAGAATCCGGCGCTCGACCCCAGACCGCGCCACCTGGGGGACGGCCACCTGGTCTTCGAGCCGTACCCGCGGGTGCCGCCCATCCACGTTTATTTCGACGCGGGCGAATTCCATCCTTCTCCGTGCTGGTTCCGCAACCTCGAGTACCCGGTCGAGCGCCAGCGCGGCCTGCCGTGTCACGAGGACAACTGGTCTCCCGGATCGGTGGTCGTGCCTCTCGGCACCGGTCGCTCGGTGGGGATCATCTTCTCCGCGGGACCGTTCGGGCGCTGGACGCCTGGCGCAAGGGCGGTGGAGCCGGACTCGGGCCATGACTCCGCGGTCGAGGGCCGGCAGACGCAGCCAGCTCCGGCCGACCCGGATGCGCGTTCGCTGATGCGCCTCGAACTGAAGCGCCGCGAAAAAGCCGCGGGGCCGTTTGCCGGCAAGGGCGGCCTGCTGGAGGCCCTGGCCAGGGCCAGCGAGCACTTCTTGGTGCGCCGCGGCGAGGGCCACTCGATCATCGCCGGGTATCCCTGGTTCGAGGATTGGGGCCGGGACACGTTCATCAGCCTGCCGGGCCTGACGCTCACGATGGAAAAGCCCGAGCTGGCCGCCGAGATCCTCGCCGAATTCGCGGGCTTCCTCAAGGGCGGCCTGCTGCCGAACCGGTTTCCGGACTTCGCCGAGACGCCTGACTACAACACCGTCGACGCGCCGCTCTGGTTCATCCACGCCGCGGGCCGGTACCTCGAGTCCACGGACGACCTCGAAGGGCTCTGCGTCAACTTCTTGCCCGCGATGGACGCGATAGTCTCCGCCTTTCGCGCGGGGACCGACTTCGGGATCAAGATGGACTCCGACGGACTGCTGGCCGCGGGGGCTGACGGACTGCAGCTCACCTGGATGGACGCGAAGGTCGGCGGTCGAGTCATCACGCCCAGACGCGGCAAGCCCGTGGAGATCCAGGCGCTCTGGTACAACGCGCTTCGCACGCTCGAGGCCATCGCCTGCGAGCTGGGCCAGTCCAGCCGGGCCCGCTCGCTCGAGACCCTCGCCGATCGCGTTCGCGCCAGCTTCCTCGCGAAGTTCTGGGACGAAGAGCGCGGCTGTTGCCGGGACGTCGTCGACGACCCGAACCTCAACGGGCAGAGCGATCCGTCCCTGCGGCCGAACCAGCTCTTCGCCGCGTCGCTGCCCTATCCGTTGCTCGACGCCGGGGCTGCGCGCCGGATGACGGACGTCGTCCGCGACAAGCTGCTGACTCCGCGCGGGCTCCGCACGCTGTCGCCGGACGACCCGCGCTACGTGGCCCACTACCGCGGAGGGCCCGAGTCTCGAGACGCCGCCTACCACAACGGCGTCGTCTGGCCGTGGCTGCTCGGCGCCTACTGCGATGCGCTGGTCAGGGCCCACGGCGGCTGGAAGCCCGAGGTGGCCAAGGAGGTCGGGGCCCTGCTGCGAGGCCTCGAAACGCACCTCGCCGAGGCAGGCCTGGGCTTCGTCGCCGAGATCTTCGAGCCGGAACCTCCCTTCGAGCCCGCCGGCTGCATCGCGCAGGCCTGGAGCGTGGCCGAGCTACTCCGGGTGGCGGCCGAGTTGGACCGTCACCTCGTCGCGGGCGACTGAGCCCGGGATGCGTCGAAAGACCGTGTGCTGCAACTCCGCGCAGCCTGCGAGGCCCCGCGGGCGTGGTAGAACAAACGCAAGGAGGCCCTCATGACCAACACCGAAGCTCTCGCCGGTTCGGCCCTTTGCCGCTACATCGAGGACGAAGACGTCGAGCTCGTCTACGGCATCTCTGCCGTGCAGGAGTTGAGCGCGGGCCAAAATGTCTTCTGCGAAGGAGACCCGGGAGGCTCGCTCTTCGTCCTGCTCACCGGCAAGGTCGACGTGTGGAAGAAGGCCGGAGCCAGCGAGATGAAGCACCTGGCCACGCTGGGCGCGGGCGAGATCATCGGGGAGATCAGCCTGGTCGACTCCAGCCCACGCTCGGCCCTCGTCACGACCGCGTCTCCGTGCACGCTGCTCGAGCTGACCCGCCGAGCCCTGATGGGGTTGCTCAGGACGCAGCCGATCGTCGCCGCGCGCATCCTCTGGGCGATCCTGGAGACCGTCTCGCTTCGTTTGCGAGACATGAACTCCGAGGCCGTGCGCTGGCAGATTCACGAGCTGGCGTGCCTGCCCAAGGCGGATATCTGAGCGAGGCACCGACCATTCGGTCCCGGATTCTCCGCACACTGTGCGCATTGGAACGTAGGGGCGGGGCTTGTCCCCGCCCGCTCTGGGACAGCCTTGCGGGCGGGGGCAAGCCCCGCCCCTACGTCGTGAATTGTGCGGCCAGATCCAGGGAGATTGACCGGTGCCCTGAGCGAAGGCCCCCAGGTCCTCACGTCTTCAGCCGTCAGCTCAGCGCCTGGAGCCGCTCCAGGACGGCCCCCTCCCGAGCATCCCGGTCAAGAAGGGCCTGGTCCGCGGTGGCGACACCGACCAGGCCCGCAGTCTCGGCCACGAGCCTCTCGTGGGCACGTTGCATCCGAAGCTCCTCCCGTGGCCCGGGCAGGTTCTCCTGAGCCCCTGCCGACGTGACCCGGGACAGCGCTTCCAGGGCACGGGCTTCCCTGGCACTGGGGTCCTCGAGGTCCGTTGAAGGCGCCGGGCCGAGGTTCGTGGCGAGTGCAGCCAGGCGCTGGTGAGCACTCGCCTCGCGCAGCTCGTCGCGGGCCAGGAAATCCAGATCGGTGCCTGGCGAGTGGCCGCTTTCAGAGAGCGCGTGCAACAGGTCATCCTCGGATCGGCGCCGCGGGGAGCCAGAGGATTCGGTGGGCGCATCCGCCTCCGAATCGACGGCCGAAAGCCGGGAGAACAGATCGTCCTCGCTCAGATGGAGCCGCTGTCCGCCGATCCGGTCCAGCAGATCGGCTGCCCGGTCGTTTCCCTTCTCTGCCAGGCGAGCCAGAGAGGCGCGAGCCTGGTCTCGAACCAGCCGGTGTGGGCTTGCCAGAGCAAGCTTGAAGAGGCCGAAGGCCGCCGGGGTCGTCAAGAAGCCGAGGGCGTAGGCTGCCGTCTCCTGTCGGGCTAGCTCGGGCCCGCGCAGCATCGCTTCGAGGCAGCGGAGCTGCCGTTCGAGACCGAACGTGCCCAGGGCGCGAGCCGCCATCGTCCTGCAACGAGGCTCATCGTCGCGCAGGCGCTCCAGCAGTGCGGGGAGCGCAGCCGGGTCGGCCAGCTTCTCGAGCCCGCCGATGGCGCCCGCCCGAACGCGCGGGTCGGGATGGCCCAGGAGCGCAAGCAGATGCCCCACGCCGGCTCCGAGCCAGCCGGCTGCAACCGCCAGCGCGGGCAGTAGCTCCGGGTCCGGGGCCGATTCGAGCAAGCGGACTACCTCCGGGGCCAAGGATCGGACCCCGTGCTCCATGGCATAACGCACAGCGCCGGCGATCAGCCGGCGGTCGCCCGAATTCAACGCCCGTTGCAGGTCAGCCTCGCTCGGGACCTTGGGCGTCGCGTCCGAGCCGCCGGCCTTGGCAACCGCCGGCGAAGCGCCGGACGAGGAGACCCTGTCCGAGGCCGACAGGACTTTTCGCGCATACTCTCGAATCTCCGAGGAGGCGTCACTCGCCGCGACGTTTTCCAGCAGCGCACGCGCCTCTTGCATCCCGCTTCGGGCCAGCAGCACGACGGCCTTGGCACGGAGCGTCTTGTCCGGTGAAGAGAGAAGTTCGGCGAGCCGCTGGAGCTCGGCCGCGGAGAGCGAGGTCACGGGGGGAAGTGTACAGCGCGAAACCGGAAACACACGACTCTATCGGGAGCTGAGCTGGGGCTACCCAGTTCTCGTTCAGGCCAAAACCGCTGGCCCCGACCACGATCTTGGCCGATAGGAAGATCGCAGGCTGCTTGGCCGTGCGGCCTCGCTCCCTTGTGCTCTCAGGTGCCGGGTCGACCCGTGTCCACTGGGCCAGGGCAGGGAGCCGCCGGTCGCGACCCCGGAGGAACGCATATGGAGATCATCGAACTGCTCACGACAGCCGTGAAGAACGGCGGTTCGGACATCATCTTCTCCGTCGGCATCCCGCCGATGATTCGGTATCGGGGAGAACTGACGCCCTACGGCGACGAGGTGCTGACGCCCGAGCTGTCCAAGCGGATGATCTACGCCCTGCTCGACGACGAGCAGAAGTCGCGTTTCGAGGAGACGATGGAGCTGGACCTGTCCATCTCCATCAAGAACGTCGGTCGGTTCCGCGTCAACGCGTTCCGTCAGCAGGGCTATGTCGGTGCCGCGTTCCGCACCATCATGAGCAAGATCCCGTCGATCGACAGTCTGGGCCTGCCGCCGGTCGTACACGAGTTCGCGAACTACCCGCGCGGATTGGTGCTCGTGACCGGGCCGACGGGCAGCGGCAAGTCGACGACCCTGGCGGCGATCCTGGACAAGATCAACAGCGAGCGGCGCTGTCACATCGTGACCGTGGAGGACCCGATCGAGTTCGTCCACAAGCACAAGAAGAGCTGCGTCGATCAGCGGGAGATCGGCAACGACACGATGTCTTTCGGCAACGCCCTCAAGTACGTCCTGCGGCAAAACCCGGATGTCATCCTGGTCGGAGAGATGCGTGACCTCGAGACGATAGCCGCTGCCCTGACGCTGGCCGAGACCGGCCATCTGGTCTTCTCGACTCTCCACACGCAGTCCGCCGCGCAGACCGTGGACCGCATCGTCGACGTCTTTCCGCCGTATCAGCAGCAGCAGATCCGCGTTCAGGTCT
>JACQZL010000322.1 GCA_016213865.1 Candidatus Rifleibacteriota bacterium | reverse complement strand
TACGGCGACTTCGGATTCGTGGACTACGAGCGCGGGGTGTACTGGGACGTCGGGACCAAGCGCCCGGACATCTTGCTCTATGCGGAGAAGGAAGAGCTGAAGGTCCACTTCGACGAACTGAACCGCGAGCTCGGCGCGTCGTATCTGGTGAACCACGGGCAGCCCAGCCGCTTCCAGCTCGAGGTCCTGGCGCTCGAGATCGCGCAGCTCACCGCGAACAAGCCAGTGCACCTGGTAGCCGCAGTGGACTTCAACCCGGGCGGGTTCGCCATCGAGGGCGCCGGGATCGAGGGGTTGTCGTATCACGGGCTGGCCGTGCAGACGCACCGGCTTCTCGAGCTGCGCGCGCTGAGCGAGGAGCAGCTCGAGGACCGCGTTCGCGACGCCGTCGAGCCCCGGCTCCCGACGAACCTGGTCCAGATACAGCGCGGCCAATGGCTTCAGATGCGACGGCGGCACGAGGTGCCGCTGCAACGCCGCGGCCACCATCGTATCGAGCCGGTACAACACCTTGATCTCGACTGCCTTGTTGAGCACTCCATTGGCCGTCTCTTGCTCCCTCACCCCTCGGCCCAGCAACCGGGACATTTCCATGATCTTCGCGGTCAGGGCGAGGGCTTCCGGTGCCTGACCTTTGGCCAGCAGACCCAGGACGGAGTCCGAGAGAGCCTCCGTCAGCCAGCGGAACCCTTTGTGATTGAGGATCGTGGTCAGCACCGGCTCCGAGCCGGGCGACTCGAACTCGGGCTTGAATTCGGAAAGGACCGCGCTTCGAACCTTGACCATATGCTCCAAGGTCCGGGCGATCGTGGCGTCGTCGAACGGCAACTGGCTGAGCGGGCGCTCCTTCCTGGGAAAGGCCAGCTCGGGTGCTTCGCTGCCGTAGAACCGTAGAATCAGCCCGTTCATCACGGTGTCGGCCGCCGTGGGGGGAAAGCGGGGTGGTGGGCGTGGAGTCGACCGGCAGTCCGGGAAGGAGGCCGAGGTGAGCTCCGGAAACCGGCGACCGAAATCCATGGCATGGAAGTGCAGTCCCGCCAGACCGGCGACGAAGAAAGCTGACGTTAAGCCCAACGCGAGGAGCAGACGCCTGCCCCTCTTGAGAGATTTGCCCGGGACGACGGGCCGGAGACCGGAACCCGGGGCCGCGTCCGGATTGGGCGCCCGCAGCGGCGATGGCTTCCGGGGACCACGGTCGGGGCCGGGTTCGGGAGACGAAGTGCTCGAGATCCTGTTCACTGTCCTCCTCGGAAGCTGGCTCCAGCACGACCCACTCACGCAGGCCGCCGGGAAGCAGCCGAGGGCAGTCTATCCCTGATGCAAGGACTTGGCCTCGCCTCTCGACCCGCTCGGAGCGACAGAGGTTCAGCTTCCCGGCCGGTTCGACAGTCTCGTGACCAAGGCGTAACCGCGGTCCTCCTCCGACCACACGGTCACCTCGCAGGTTGCGCCGCGACCCGCGGACTCGCCGAAGCGCAGCACTCGCTTCTCCACGGGACCAGGGAGCCGGAAGTCCGACAGGCGGAACTGGAACAGGGGGCTGAGCGCGGCGTCGGACGTCCTCCACACCGTGTAGGCCACCCGGTGACCCGCGAGCTTGCAGGGCCGGCCGCCAACCAGCGCCAGACGCGGCTCCAGGGCCGGCACTCGCACGGGAAAACCTAGCAGGCCGGTCAGGTGGCCCTCGACCTTGCGCGGGTCGGTCGACCGTACGGCCAGGTCGCCCTCGTCGACGTGATCCTGCGAGGCCAGCAGCGCCAGCTCCTCGAGCTGCAGGACGGGACCGGCGCCGCCATCGAAACGCCAGAGCCCGGTTCCGACGACCAGGAGCGCCACCAAAGCCACCGCTGCCAGCCGCTGCCCCGACAAGTGGAGTCCCCGGAGCCAGCGGAGCCATCCAGGGCATTGCTCCGCGCCCTCGAGGGTCACCCGCTCCGGGATCAGGAGTAGCTGCGACACCAACCCGGGCGGCAGCTCGACCTGCCGGAGTTCCAGGCGCATCGCCTCGTCAGCCCGGATCAACTCGAGCCACTCCTCTTGGCCCCAACTGCCCACCCGGGCGACGTCTTGCTCGAGCTGCCGGCGCACCGGGTCGTCCGGCGGCAACAGCGAGGCCTCGGCCATCGCCGTTCGCAGCAACTCCCGGTCGTCGTGCTTGTTCACGAGTTCCTCCTTGCCAGCGGAATCACGTTCGATGCTCCCGTGAAGAACCCGCTCAGTCGTTCACGCAAGAACCGGCGGGCCCTGTGCACGCGCGACAACACCGTACCGAGGGGCAACTGCAGCTCCTCGGCCGTTTCGCGGCAAGTCATCCCGAGCAACATCACCATCAGAAAGGGCATCTTGAAACGCTCGTCGGTCGCGTCGAGCGCAGCCTGCAGCGGCTCGGACAGGGTGGGGTCGACCGGCTCGGAGACCGCTGCCCGCATGTCCTCGTCCACGGCCGGATCCAAACCTGCGCTCTCGATTGGCCGCCGTCCGGAGTCTCGCACCAGGTGAGCGTGCCGGAACCTGAGGATCCGAAACAGCCAGGCCCGGGAGGAAGCCGGTTCGCGCAAGTTGGCCAGGGAGCGCCACGCCTCCGTGAAGGTTTCCTGGACCAGGTCTTCCGCGACCTCCCGGCGTCCGGTCAGGCGAAACGCCAGTTGATAGAGTTCCAGAGCATG
>JACQZL010000300.1 GCA_016213865.1 Candidatus Rifleibacteriota bacterium | reverse complement strand
GCCAGTTGCTCCCGGTTCTGTCGCGCCCCGCCACCAGGCCGGCAACTTGTCCCACAGCCCAGAAGCCTGCGGAGGGAATTGGCGAAACTCTAGCCTAGTAGAGCGGTTCCAAATCAACATGCCAAAGGCTGAACCACGAAGACCCAAAGGCACAAAGGGCGGCACAACGGGGCTTCACCTTTCCCCTTGGTGCTTCTCTTCGCGTCTTAGTGTCTTGGTGGTTCAACATGACGCATGAACGCCCGACGTCAGGTTGCCTTGAAAGCGATACACCAGGCGCGTCAGACCACCATCCGCAGCACGTCGCGGATGGGCCCACGCGAGCCCATGAAGATCGGAGTGTCCCGCAAGGTGTACTTGCTCGCCTCGGTCTCACGCAGACGGCGTACGAGGGCCTCGAAGTCCTCGGGGTAATCGGTGTCGAAGGCGATCACGAACTCCTGGTCTCCGAGCCCGAACGAGTAGCTCGTGTTGATGGCCACTCGCTCGAAGCGGTGACCGACGGCGACATGCTCCATCATCGCACGCTTGCGCTCTTCCATCGGCAGCGTGTACCACGGCCGAGTCTTCACGAACGGGTAGACGAACAGGAACTTGGGCTCGACCAGTTGCGGAGGCTCGTGTTCCTTGAGCTTGGGATAAGGCGATTCCCGGTACAGGGACGTGTACAGATACGGCGTGTGCAGGTACCGGCCCAGGCCCGTGTGCATCAGCCGGACCGTGAACTGCTGCAATTCGGGGAGCGACTGGGCCCGGTTCCAGAGGAAGAAGTCCACCTCGGGACGGAAGCCCACGGTGCTGTAAACCCGAGTGTCGATGCCGGCGGTGGTCTCTTCGACCGTCTGCACGAACTGGCGCGTGCCCTCTTCCTTCAACGAGGGCTCGAGCCGGTGCCAGGCCAGATCGAGTTTGAAGAAGAGGAACTGGGCAAAGCCCGCGAGCTTCAGCTCGGCCTCGCGGTGGCCGGGTCTGGCCTGAGTGGTCGCGGCAGCGTCGGGTTGGGCGGGGGGCTTGGGGTCGGTGGTCATGTCGGTTCGATTCCTCCGTGCGGGACTTGAGGCTCGAGGCTCGAGCCCAGGGGGCCGGCAACACCCGGAACGCTTGAGGCGACCGGGCGCCGGACAACTTCGTGACGGAGAGTACGACGGAATGTCGAGCTCGGCACGAACCATGACGAGGCTGCAGGGCAGAACCCGAGCGGAGCGCGAGGGCAGCAGGGCCGGCGTCCTCACGCGTCCATGGATCTCAGGCGACCTCAACTAGAGAGCAGGTAGCGCGGGGGCTTGTCCCCCGCTCCCAGAGCGGTCGCAGGCCACTGGCGGGGCACAAGGCCCCGCGCTACAACTCGCGAATCGAGATTGTCGGCCGGAAGCCGCATCGGGAGATGCCTGTTTCGGAAAACCCCTGCATGCGTGAGGCCGGCGTCCCTGCCGGTCCTGACCCGGCGCAAACTGGGTCAGCCCGGAGCCAGGAACTGCCGGACGATCCGGCAGAAGACCTCGGCGCCGATCGCCATGCAGTGCTCGTCGACATCGAAGGTCGGGCTGTGATGGGGGCTATCGATGCCTCGATCGGGATTGCCCGAGCCCACCATGAAGTAGCAGCCGGGCACGCGCCGGAGGACGTAGGCCATGTCCTCGCCGCCCATCGAGACCTCGCCGTCGACCACGTGCTGCACGCACGCGGCGCCCCTGGCGCAGCCGCGCACCAGGTCGGCCATGCCGGGGTCGTTGACCGTGGGCGGGTAGCCGTGGCGGTAGTGAAAACGGTACCGGGCGCCGAAGGCCGCGGTCACGCCCTGCACGGTCTTCTCGATGAGGCCGGGCAGCTTCTCCCGAATGGAAGGGTCGAAGCTGCGCACGGTCCCGATCAGCTCGGCGTCGGGCGGGATGATGTTGAAGGCCTGGCCGGCGTGCACGGAGCAGATGCTGACCACGACGGGATGGATGGGGTCGACCTGGCGACTGGGCACGGTTTGCAGGGCCGTCACGACGTGGGCCGCGACGACGATCGGGTCGACCGCTTCGTGCGGGGCCGCGCCGTGGCCCCCCTTGCCCAGGATGGTGATGAGGATCTCGTCGGCCGCGGCCATCACGGGGCCCGGCCGTACGGAAACCGTGCCGACCGGCAGGTCGTTCCAGACGTGCAGCGCGAACGCCGCGTCCACCTTCGGCTCCTCGAGCAGGCCCTCCTCGAGCATCCGCTCGGCGCCTCCGGGCCCCTCCTCGGCCGGCTGGAACATGAACTTGACGTTGCCGTGAAGTTGCCCCCGCTCGGCGGAGAGGATCCCGGCCACGGCCAGCGCGGTCGACGTGTGGGCGTCGTGGCCGCACGCGTGCATCACGCCGGGCACTTGCGAGCAGTAGTCCGCCGGGTTCGTCTCCTGGAGCGGCAGGGCGTCGATATCGGCCCGCAGCAGCAGCGTCTTTCCGGGCGAGCCGCCACGCAGCAGGCCCACGACGCCCGTGCCGGCCATGCGATGGACCTCGCACCCCAGCTCGCCCAGGCGCTCCGCCACGAAATCGGCCGTCCGGAATTCCTTGAGCCCCAGCTCGGGATGGCGGTGCAACTGCCGTCGGACCCGGACCATCTCTTCGAACTGCTCTCTCACCGCGGGTTCCAGGGATTCGAGGATGCGCTTCACGTCGATGGACATCGCCTGCCTCCGTTTCGGGACTTTCCTTCGCCGGCCGGACCATGCTAACAGCAGTACCGCTGAATGAGCGGTACTTCATTTCCCTACTGGAGCTTCGCTCCAGACCTCACCAAGGGCGATGCTCGCCCCTGGACCCCGCAATCATTGCGGGTTCCAAGTGATGCAATCCCTTGGTCGGGGTTCGGGGGCGAAGCTCCCGATTGGCAAAAATGTACAACCAG
>JACQZL010000003.1 GCA_016213865.1 Candidatus Rifleibacteriota bacterium | reverse complement strand
GGATGCGTCGGATGAAGCGAGGGTGACGCTGGGCCGTTCGGCGCCGGGCGTGGTGAACGTCAGCGCCGGCACGGACGACCAGGCATACGCGATGCGGTCGCGCTCGTCGACGCCGAGGTCGAGGTCGGTTGCGGTGGCCGTAAGGGTCACGGTCGCGTGGCCTGCGGCGGTGCCGACGAGCCGCGGGGACACTGCGACCGAGGGGTAGCGATTGGGGAGGCGGGAGGCGGGTTGCCAGGAGGGTTCGGTCTCTGTGGTCCCAGAAGCGCCGATGAACTTCAGCCCGGACCCGTCACGGTTGACAAGGCCCACGTCCTCCGAACCGTTGCGCGTCGCGTGAAACACAACTCGAGCGCCGTCGGGAGACCAGTCGGTTGCCCAACTGTTCTCGAATGGACCAGCGATGTCCCGGATGTTGGTTCCGTCCAGGGCGGCCACGCGAATGAAGTCCCGCGAGTGGTTGGCGCCGTCCCTCGCCTCGTACGCGAGCCACAGATTCAGCGGAGAGAGCCGGGGCACAGAATGACCGAAGGTGGAAGTCATGACGGCCCTGGGGTCAGTGCCGTCGAACCGCATGAGCCAAATTTGCCAAGGCCCTGTTCTATCCGAGTGAAACCAGAGATTCTCGCCATCGGATGCCCAGTCAGGTCCGCCATCCGTAGCAGAATGCGCCGATACGTTGCGCTGGTTGGTCCCGTCAGGTGCCATGGTGAATACGTCCCAGTTCCCAGTACGATCGCTTGCAAATGTCACCTTACGACCATCGGGACTGAACCGTGGACCCGAAGCCTGAGCGTTCATTATGCGTTGCGGCGTGCCCCCTCTTGGTTTGACATACGACCAGTAGCCGTCCGCCGTCAGGTCGAGCAACTTGCTCCCGTCAGGTGTCCATCCGGCCAAGGCGACGTCAGGCACAGCGTGTGAATCAGTAACAGAGCCGTCAGATCGCGCGAGGACTCGCCGTCCGGCACCCGTAGCGTCGGTCCAGTACGCAATCAGCCCCTCCCCCACCGGCCTCACAATCACGCGCTGCGTCACCGCCGTGGTCAGCGGCGTCCCGCCGTTGGCCGGTCGAGGTGTCGGCCCACGTCAGGGTGACGGCCGGCGGGTCGAAGATGGGCCGCTGGGGCCAGGTCTGCCGCCACGAGACGGCGAGCGGGTCGCCGTCCGGGTCGCTCGCCCACGCCTCCAGCTTCACCGTCTCGCCCACCGTCGCGTTGAACCACCCGGGCCGCGGCACGTGGACCGTGGGCGCGCGGTTGGCCGGCGGCGAGGCCACGATCGCGACCGCGACGGTCGAACCGAAGCTCCCGCCCCGGCTGTCGGTCGCCGCGAAGCTGACGACGTAACTGCCGGGTTGACTCGGCGTGCCCAGCGACGCGACGCAATTCGTCGCCTCCGTGATCGTCAGCGCCCCCGGCGTTCCGCCGACCTGCGTCCACGCGTACGTCATCGGGTCGTCGTCCGGGTCGTACGCCGTCGCGACCAGGTTCACGCCGGTGCGCCCCGTGCCCCACGTCCGCACCGGCCCCACGTCGATAACGGGGACGCGGTTCGGCGGCGGGCCGACGGGCTGGAGCGTGGGCCAGAAATCCGCCTCGTTCCCAGCCGGAGCAGATAGCGGTGTGGGTGAGCCACCATTGACCGACAGTCGGACGATCCTGGGTGGCGTCTGGGTGCCTCCGGTCGATGTGTAAAGCAGAGCACCGCCATCGGGGGTCCAAGACGGCCCTCCATCGGTGAATCCGTTGCTGGTCACCTTGCGCAGCCCTCCCCCATTCACGCGAACAATGCAGATCTCGTTGTCTGCCCTGAGTTCCCCGGGATGGGATAGGGAGAACGCTATGTGTGACCCATCTGGAGACCAGCGCGGAGACGACCCGGGAGTAGCGAGCATCCTGGCGTCCGACCCATCCCGCCGCACGACCCAGATGCCCCAAGTACCGGTGCGGTTGGACTCGAACGCCAGCCAGTTGCCATCTGGTGACCAGGAAGGCAGTTTCTCGCCGGACGGGTGCCTGGTGACATTGAATGGGTACGTCCCATCCGCCCGGACGATCCAGACATCGCTGTTGCCGTCTCGCGTGGAGTGAATTGCGACGAACTGACCGTCTGGCGATGCTCGTGGATACGACTCGCCTGCCGATTCGTAGTACGTTATGCGCTCAACCGATCCTCCGGAGGAAGTGGCAGCGTGGATCTGAGTGTTGGCAGTCCCGTTCTTGGCAGCGCAAAGGAGTTCGCTGCCGTCAGGCGACCAGTCAGGATCGTAGGCGGCGACGCCTCCAAACCAACCCGGGCTCGAGGCACTCGAACCATCGCCGAACCCCACCATCACACGGCACGGGTCAGGGAACCTCTCGAACGCCAGCCTTCCCCCCCCCCTGCAATCTGCCGACCACCCGCGCGGTGTCGACGCCCGTGCCGCCCCGCCCGTCGCTGACCGTCAGCGCCAGCACGTAGGTGCCCGCCTGCGCCGGCGTGACTGTCACGTCCGGCGTGTCCGCGCCCGCCAACTCCAGCACCGCCGGCCCGTCGCTCTGCCGCCAGGCGTAGGTGACGGCGTCCCCGTCCGGGTCGGCGCCCCGGCCGTGCAGCGTCACCGGTCCGTTGCCCACGCACGTCACGTGGAACCGCCCCGCGTCCGCCACCGGCCACTGGTTCTCGGCCCACGCGGCGGGCGTCGCGAGTGCCAGCGCGAGCCCCAGCAGCAGGAACGCCGGGAATCCCCTGGAGTTCCTTGAACACCCGTCGCGCCAGCAGGTCATCGGCCTCGCCTCCTGTGGTCCCTTCTCTCCCGGTCCGTCCGGGCCTGACTGTAGCTGCCCCTGGGCCACGGCGCAAGGGGCGACACTAACCCAGGGGCCCTCGGTCGTGGAGCTTCTCCCGGGCCGGCGGGGTTCTTCCCCCCGCGGTGGAAGTCCGTTGGTGGTCTGGTCTCCAGACCGCCACCCAACGACAGGTTCTCCCACGTCCTGGAATGGGCCCCCGGACCGCTCAGGTCTCTTGCTGGGCCGCCGAACGGCGGGTATTCTGGAAGTGGCAGGAGGAAGCTCGTATGGCACCAGTCCGCAGACGCATCAGCCGCGAAGAAGCGGCGCGGTTGTACCCCGACCAGTGCGTGGTG
>JACQZL010000299.1 GCA_016213865.1 Candidatus Rifleibacteriota bacterium | reverse complement strand
CGTCCTCGCGTTGAAGACAGGCACCGTGGCCACTCGACGACGCGGCTTCCCACTTCTCAGGGACGCTCCCGACGTTTCCCATGCTCCGAGCGGGTGGCTGCATCAAATCGTGATGGTTACCATATCCTGCCATGGGTTTGCCGGCGAGGCCGCAACGATGGCCACGCCAGAAGGTAGAAGCGGCTTCCAGCCGCTTTTTGGGCGGCCGGGCTCACGTCCGGCTCCAAGGAAGCGGCAAGATGCCGCTTCTACCCTGGCGGCTTCTGTCATGCCTCTCCCGGTGAGGAATTTAATGCCATTGCCCCGGACCCCGGAGGACCCGGCCCACGCCGTGATATCCTCCCAAAGGGTCGACAGAAGTCATGACCGTACAGCGTGAACTGGAAGTCCTCGAAGAGATCGTAGCCGTCCTGTCACGGCTCGGAATCCCGTACATGCTGACGGGGTCATTTGCCCTGGCGTTCTATGCAACGCCGCGAATGACGCGCGACATCGACGTGGTCGTCGAGATGAAGCTCGAGGACGCCGACCGGCTGCATCAGGAGCTAGCCGGCCGCTACTACATCGACGCTAGCGGGATTCGTGAGGCCATCATCCATCAGTACATGTTCAATGTCATCCGCTCGTCGAGCATCGTGAAGGTCGACTTCGTGATCCGCAAAGACGAGCCGTACCGCCAAGAGGAGTTTCGGCGCCGCCGCAGCGTCGTTCTCGACGGCGTGCCTGTCCAGATCGTGAGCCCGGAGGACCTGATCCTCTCCAAGTTGTTCTGGGCAAGGGACAGCCGCTCGGAACGGCAGCTCGGGGACGTGCGCAACTTGCTCCAGAACGTCGACAACCTGGACTGGCCGTACCTCGCCCGATGGGCTGCCCATCTCGAGCTGGCCGACCTCCTCGAGGAGGTGCGCCGCTGAACGACACCTCGTCGCAGATGGCCGAGCTCCAACGGCGACTGTTGATGGCTCGCAGCCCGAGCGAACGAGTCGAAATGGCATGCTCGATGTTCGATACCGCCGTCGCCCTCGCTCTCGCCTTTTTCCGGCAGCAGCGTCCCGGTGCAAGCCTGGCCGAAGAACGCAAGTTCCTTTTCCTGCGATTCTACGGGGCCGAGTTTTCTCCCGACGTTCAGGCCCGTGTCCTCGAGAACATTGAACGGGTTGCAGCGTGTCAGATACCCGGCACCGGCGATATCCCCGCCGGTGGTGTCAGCTCGTCATCGAACCAGGCCTGGTGAGCCCTCGTTCTGGTGACCTTGCCGGCATCCCACCTGCACGTGAGGTATCCTTGCAGTCGACGGACGCTCCGGAGGATAGCGAGACGGATGCCCCCGGTTCGGGCGCACAGGCCGTGTCGGACGACCCGCTGCTGGAACAGAAGGCCTGTCTCGGGCGGACAGTCCGCAAGATGGAGGCGGCGTCTTGCCGCTTCCGAGTTGCGGTCGCCAGAGCCTCGAAGCGGCTGGAGACCGCTTCCGCCTTCCCGGGGCAGAGTGGGCGGACAGTTGTGGCTCGATTGGCCGGTGCCCCGGGACGGACTTGCGCTTCCGGGGGGCGCGATTCACGAGCCCCGGTCCGCGCTACGCCGACGGCTTCACGCGCTGGCCGCGGAGCGTCGTTCCCTCGACGTAGAGCACCAGCCAGTCGTTGCTGGCCGAATCGAAGGCCACGGCCGGATCGGTCTGCTGCGGCGTGCCGGTCGCGATCGAGAAGTCGTCGCCCTCGATAACGTTCAAGTTAGCGTCGTAGAGCAGGAGGCGCCCGCGGATGTCGGGCGTGCCGCCGCTCGTGGCGTTGTCCTGCCAGGCCACGAGGAACTGGTTGAGGGCCGAGCCGTAGGCGAGTACAGGCTTGTCCGCGGACTGCCGGTCGCCCGAGAGGTTGAACGTCGCCGAGGAGGCGGGGACCGCCCCGGCGTTGTCCAGCTTCTGGCGCGCGATCCGGGTCGTGACGCCGGTCCCATTCTCCCTCCAGACGGCCAGGTACTCCTGACGGGCCGTGTTGTAGGCCACCTGAGGGCCGAACGGCACGCGAGTGCTGTTGGAGGCGACCACGGTGAACGGGCTGAGCTTCGGGCCGGCCGCGGTCGGCGAAGCCGCCACGATCGAGGCGCGGATGTTGGTGTTGTTCGAAGCGCCGCCCGTCCAGATGACCAGAAACTCCCCCGTGCGGTTGTTGAACGCCACCGCGGGACGCACCGCCAGGCTGACGTCGGTCTGATCGATGACGAAGGAGTCGCTTCCCAGGGGCTGGCCGGACGCGCCCAGCATGCGTCCCCTGAGCCTGGGGGCCTGGGTTGCCGTGCGCTCGAGAAACACCGTCAGGCAGAGCGTCGTTCCGGCGCTGGCGATCGCCGGCGCAAAGGCCTCGAAGGCCTCTCCGCTCACGGTCTGGGGACCGCCGCCCAGGCTCAGCTCGTCGCCGTTTCGCGTGACGTTCCGGGCCGCGATCGTGGCGCGTCCCTGGCCGCCGGTGGAGACCGTCGCCTGCTGCCAGACGATGACGGCCGTGATCCTGCCTGCTTCGATCAGTGACGTGACGGCCGGGGCCCTTGCTATGACCTGTGTGGTCGTCAGCACCGCAACCGCCGAGCCGGTCACAATCCCGCTTGCAGCGATGATGACCTGCCGGCAGCGGACCGAGCTGTTCTGGGAATTGGCGTCGGTCTCGATCCACGCCGCGGCATAGCGACGGCCGCTGAGCGGGTCGTGGTCGAAGTAGCCGACCGCCGGCTGCGATTGAGCCAGCGCCGACGACGCGACGAGGAACGACGAGCCCAGCAGGTGCGGGGCCGACGAGGTCCCTCCGCCGCCGGTTCCACCGCCCGTCGTCCCGGTGGTGACGAGGTTACCGAAGGTCGTGATCTCGCATCCCGCGTTCATCTCGAGCCAGAGGGCCAGAGTGAGCAGGCAGAGCACGAACCGATGACCGTGAAGACCTGGACGCATAGTGAAAAACTCATCAACTCGGAGCCGCCGGCGGCAGCCAGCGGCACGGTGGAGACCCGGCTAACGCCTCAACTCAGAGCTGCTGGCGGCAGCCAGCGGTCGCAGAATTGCCCACCCACGCCCGCGGGCGTCCGCGAGCGGATGGACCTGGGTCCGGCGAGCAACTGTGGGCAACACCTGACTGTTCCTATCGAGCAACCGTGGGCAGCCACCGGCTCTCACGCCATCTGGTTCGTTTCCATTATCTGCTTGATGGCACTCATCGCCGCGACCCGGACGTCACGGTTCTGGTCCTTCTGGGCGTGGCGCAGGGCGACGACGGCCGCCATGTCGCCGATGTTGCCCAGGGCCTGCGCCGCCTTCTCGCGGACCTCGAAGTCGCGGTCGTCCAGGAGGCCGATGAGCGGCACCACCGCGGCGCGCTCGCGCAGGTTGCCCAGGACGGTCGCCGTGTTGGCACGCATCGCCCGGGTGCGCTGGCGGATGGCCTCCAGAAGCGCCGGCACGACCGCCGGCGTCGCCGCCCGCGAGAGCAGCCGGATGGCGCTGGCCTGGATGGCGGGGCTCGCGTGGGCCAGCGCCTCCACCAGACTGGGGACGGACGCTTCACCCAGGTCTCGCAGGGTCTGGAAGGCCTGCGTCTTGACCCAGAGGTCGGGATCGTCCATCGCCTCCAGCAACGGGACCACCGCCTTGACGTCGCCGATCCGGCCCAACGCCCGCACGCTCGCCTGGCGCACCTGCGCGTTGGTGTCGTGCAGCATCTGGATGAGGGCGTCGACGGGCTTCTTGCTGCCCAGCTTGCCGAGCGTGTTGACGATCGACTCGCGCACCTGGCTGGCCGTGTCGCGCAGGCCCGCCACCAGCACGGGCACCGTCTTGAGCGACTCGAGGCTGCCCAGCGCCTTCGCGGCCGCGGTCCGGACCTCGGTCGAGCGGTCGTGCAGGGCCGAGCCCAGGACGTTCAGCGAACGCTCGTCGGGCATGCGGGCCAGCACCTCCACCGCCTTCTTGCGCACCTTCTCGCTCACGTCCTTGGTGGCCGCCTGCAGCACGTCAAAGACCTCTCGGATGCCGATCTTGGAGAGGGCCGTCACGGCCGCGAGCCGGACCGATTCGTCCGGGTCCTTCAGCAGGTCGCCCAGGCGGCCGATCGCGCGGGCATCTTGCTGGATGCCCATCGCTACCACCATACGGCGCCTGGCCTGGCCCGTCACCGCGCCGGCCGCGGCCAGCAGCTTCTCGGTCACCTGGCGCGAACCCAGCCGCAGCAGGGCCCGGCCCACGTCGTCCGTCTCCTCGTCCAGGTCGTCTCGCTTGAGCAACTCGACCAGGGCCGTGGCGGCGGCCTCCCGCTTGAGGAAGCCCAGGCCGTGGATGAGCCAGCGGCGCACTCCGGTCTGAGAGGTCGAAGCGAGGCGCTCCAGCACGGCCTTGACGGTGTCCGGCAGGTCCAGCTCGCCCATCACCTCGGCCGCCGTGCGCTGCAGGCAGACCAGGCTCTCGCGGATGGCCAGTTGCAGGCTGTCCGGCGCGGCGCGCAATCGTTCCTCGTCGGCGTCGGTGTAGGTCTCTTCCAGCACCTTGAGGATCAGGTCGAGCGTGCGAGCGTGCTTCTGGCGACCCAGGGCGCGAGCGACCGCCAGCCGCATCCAGGCATAGCTCTCGCGCATCTCCCAGCGAAGGTCCTCGTCGGCCCACAGTCGCGAGTCGGTCTGGACCAGGGCGTCGGCGAGCTCCTCGCGCAGGGACGGCTCGGCCCTCTCCATCAGGTGGAGGAGCGGGTTGATCGTGCGCATGTCCCCGATGCGGCCCAGGACGCGCACCACGCGCGGAAGCTGCTTTTCGCTCTCGGTCGAGAGCATCTCGATGAGCGCCCGGATGCTCTCGTTGCCCAGCAGTTCGAGGCTCTTCATCGCCTCGGCGCTGACGTTTTCGTCCGTGTCCTGCAGGAGCTGCGTGAGCAGCGGGACGCCCTCGTCGCTCCCCATCGCGCCCAGCGCGGCGGCCGTCTCGCGGCGGACCGTCTCATCGGGGTCGTGGACGAGCTTCTCCAGGCGCGGCAAGGACGACGGGTCCTGGAGGCGTCCGATGCCGGCGACCGCGATCCGCCGCACCTCCCCATCGGCGTCGGCGAGCAAGGACTCCAACGCGGCCAGCGAATCGGGCGACGAGAGGCTGCCGAGCGCGCTGGCGATGGGGATCTTCAACTCCTCGCGTTCGAGCGACAGGGCCTCCACCAGCGGGGTCACGGCCTCGCGGTTGCCCAGCGTCCCCAGCGCTTCGATCGCGGCCATCTGGACCTCGACGCTCATGCTCTGACGCAGAGCGCCGATGATCTCGCCCACGACCAGGTCGTCTCCGATGGCCCCAAGCGCGCGGATGACCTCGGCCAGGATCTCCTCGTCGCCGGTGGAGACGAGGGCCAGCAGGTGCGGGACCGCCTCCTGGCTCTTCATCCGTCCGAGGGCCCGGACTGTCTCGAGCTGCAGCGTGCGATCGGTCTCGGAGAGGAGCTCGATCAACGGTCCGGCGCCCGCCGGGTCGGCCAGGTGGCCCAGGGCGAAGATGGCGGCGACCCGGACGTCGCGGTCAGGATCGCGCAGGAACTTGAGCAGGACGCCCA
Source organism: Candidatus Rifleibacteriota bacterium (assembly GCA_016213865.1). The sequence goes on along the minus strand of JACQZL010000299.1, from coordinate 19,753 downwards.
TCGACTCGGCGCTTCCGATGCGGCCCAGAGCGCGGGCGATGACGTAGCGCATGTCCCGGTCGGCCACGCCCGAAAGCTGGATCAACGGCTTGACGGCGCGCTCGTTTCCGATGTCTCCCAGGGCCTCGACGGCGATGTAGCGCAGGTCCTCGTCGGGCTCGTCCAGGAGGCGAATCAGCGGTTCGGCCGCGGAGTGGTCCCCGATCCTGCCGAGGGCCTTGACGCAGAGGTAACGGATGTTTTGGCTCTCGATCTGCAGCGACTTGAGGAGCGGGCCGGTGGCGCGGCTGTCGCCCAGGTTGCCCAGGGCCACGATGGCGCATTCCCGGACTTCGGGGCTCGGATCGGCCAGCAGTCCGAGGAAGTCGGGCACCGTGCGTGGGTCGAGCAAGACGCTCAGCCGCTTGACGATCTCGTAGCGCCGATCCTCGTTCTTCGTGACGGCGAGCTGTCTCAGCAGGGCGTCGCAGGTCTCTTCCTCGTCGAGGGCGCGCAGGGCGGCCCGGCCGGGCTCGGCGGCGGCCCCGGACTCCTCGACCGGGACCTCGCTGGGCTCCGGAGCTTCGACCGGGCGGCGGCCCATGCGGGCAACCATGCCCGAGATCTCCTCGTCGCTCGCATCGGCGACCGGCTCGACCGGCCGGGACGGGATGAGATCTTCTTCCTCCTCGGGAGGCTCCGGCGGAGCCATCGGGGCGGCGAAGGCCGCCAGTCCCTCGGGGGGCTCTTCTTCCTCCTCCTCCATCGGAGCGGCGGCGGCGCGGCTCGGAGCGGGGGTCTCGAGGTCCTTGAGGAAGTCGTCGAGATCGGAGTCGACCGGCTCGGGGGCCTTGGCCGGTGCGGTCCGTGCTGCGGGTTTGCGAGGCGGCGGGAAGAGGTCCTCGTCGATCGGCTCCGCGGCGGTGGGCGCGGGAGCCTCGGCCAGCGACTTCTTGCGGGGGGGGAGCGGGACTTCCTCCTCGAGGGAAGGGGGCTCGGCGAAAGGCGACTCGAGCGTCGAGAGCGGCTGGCTCGGGATCTCCGCGGGTCCGGCCTTCGGAGCGGGGCCGCCCGAGATGTCCCGCAGCAGCGAGTCGAGCTCGTCGTCGGTGCCGATCTCGGCCAGAGAGCGGGTCGCGGCGTCCAGGTCCTGGAAAGCGGCCGACTCGCCCGGCGGACGCGCCTCACCCCGAGTTGGAGGCTTGGGTGACAGCTCGCCGAGGAGACTCTCCAGGTCGTCGGCCGAGGCGTGGGGCTTCGCGGCCGGCTTGGGTCCGGCGCCGACGTCGGCCAGCAGGCTCTCCAGTTCGGCATCGTCCACCAGAGCGGCGGGCTGCCTGCCCGGGGCTTTCTTCGGCGGGAGATCGATGTCGAATTCGATCTCACCCGAAAGGGCGGGGGGAGGCACCGCCGGCTGCGACGGGGCCGGGGCCGGCTTCTTGGCGGCGGCGGACGGCTTCTCCATCGCTCCGAAAAGCTCCTCCAGTTCGCTGTCGTCCACGGCGGCGGGCTTGCGGGCCGTGGGAGCCGGCGAGCTTTCGGCCATCAGGCTGTCGAAGCCCGAGAGGTCCGCGGAAGACGCGGCCTTGGATGGACCCTGCGAAGCCGCGGGCTTCATGGGGCTCAGGTCGGAGAGCGACCCGTCGAAGCCTGACAAGAGGGAGTCGATGTCGTCGGCGGAGGTCGGCTGCGGTTGCGCGGGTTTAGAAGCCATGGGGCCGGTGTCGAGGGCCAGTTCCTCGAGGTCCTTGAGCAGGTCTTCCTGACTCGATGTGAGCGCGTCGGAACCGCGGCCGGCGGCGGGCCTGAGCGACGACGACAGGAGCGTGGACGGCACCGGCGGCTGGGGAGCGCCCGCCTGGGCTTCGTCGCCCAGCGCGTGACCGCACATGATGCAGAACTTGTTTTCGTCGGTGTTCTTGAATCCGCAACTGGAGCATTTCACCGCGACCACATCCTCAGGAAGGCCGATGAGAGGGACTCTCCCTCCTCCTCTTCATCGACAAAAGCCGCGTGCGAACGTAGCAACTTGAGCGACCAGCGCGCCTGGCACGTCTCAGGAAGCGACTGGCCGGGCCTCGGAGGCGATGAGCGGTGGTCCCCATGAAAAGCATACCAGCCCGCGGCGGCCCACGCTCGCGGTCCTTGCCGCCCGGGAGCGTTGTCTCGACGCATGGCGGTTCTCGGCGAAGATCGGGACGAGGAGCCCGGAGGCCCACCTTGGGTTCCGGTCAGGACTCGGGCCGAGACCGGGGGAGCGACGTCAACTCATGGGAATTCTCAAGTAAACACAGAGACACGGAGACCCAGAGAAAAGTCTCATCAAATCAGCTCCTCTGTGTCTCTGTGCCTCCGTGTCTCTGTGTTGAATCATGACCTCTCTAGCCTCGTGGCGATGCGGGCTCCCATTTCTCGGCATCGCTCCCGAGACCGGAGGCTGCCCGAGCCCGTGCTACACTTGCGGCGATGATCCCGCGGTGGCTGCTGGCGCTGATCCTGGCCCTGCCTCTCGCCGGTTGCGGCGAAGAGCAACCGATAACGGTCTCGTTCGAGGAGGCCCGGCCTGCACCGGCCGTTCCTGCGGGCGATCGAGCCCTGGCGTCCGGACCCGGGGAAGGGCAGGGGACACCCGCGGGGCCCGCCACGGCGGTGGACCCGAAGCTCTCACCCACGGTTGGCACCGGAGCGACGGCCGTTGCGACGGCGTGGTCGGGACAGCCAGGCACTGGCCTTCCACCGGTGGTTTCCGCGGCAACCTCTTCCGGGGCCACGGCCCGCCCGGCGCGCGTGCTCCACGGGGTGGCCATCTTCGTCGATGCGCCGTTCTTCCCCAGCGTGGAGGTGTCACTCACGTCGACCCGCGGGGTGACCGGCCCGGCGCCGGTCCACGATCTTGCCTCCAGGGACGGCGTCGGGAAAGAAGGGCGCCTCGCCAATCTCGTCCCCGACAGCTACCTTCTGCGCCTGTCGACGGCGACACTGCCCGGGTACACTCTGCACGAGCAGGAGGTCGTTGTCGACGGCCACGCCGGCACGTCCGTGGTCCTGGGAGTCGTCCAGTTCGAGCTGCCCAAGCAGGGCGCCGCCCAGATGTTGAAGGGCATCCGGCTCGAGTTGCTGGAACAGGAATCCCGAAAGCCCGTGTTCAAGGGGCCGCTGGAGGCGGCCTGCGTGCTCGACAGTGGCGGGGTCAAGCACCCGCGCACGCTTATCCTGCCCCTGGGCAGCTATGACTTTGCCCTGCAGGACCTCGACCCGAAGGACGGGGTGTCGATCACTCCCTCCGGCGGGCGGCCGGGCCTCGTCCTGGCCGGGGAGGGGAACAGCTTCAAGCTGGGCCCCCAGCAACGCCGGACGATCGTCGATCTGCGGCCGGTCCTCGCGGTGAAGTGACTCCGTGACCGGCTCGGCCAAGGATCGAGGGCGGAACCGCTCGCTCGCTCACGCTCGCGGCTGGGACTTGCGCGCTCCCCCGCAGCCCCCGCGCAGCCCTGCATCCCTCCAGCCCGCAGCCCTTGCAGCCCCCTCGAGCCCCGGCGCTTGTTGACATGGGCTCATGCAACGGGCTAGAACGTGACCGCCGCACATGCCAGAACTGCGCAAAGATCCCGTGACCCGCCGCTGGGTCATCGTCAATCCCGAGAGTCTCCGCGCCCACCCGCGCTTCCAGGTCCCGCACGATCCCCCCCGAACGGTCAACGGGTGCCCCTTCTGTCGGGGGGGCGAGCCGGACACGCTGAACGAGATCCTGGCGTACAGGGACGAGGGGCTGCCGCCCAACTCGCCCGAGTGGACCGTCCGCGTGATGCCGAACAAGTTCCCGGCGCTGCGCATCGAGGGCGAGTTCGTGAAGGCCGGCGTCGGCATGTACGACCGCATGACAGGCATCGGGGCCCACGAGGTCATCGTCGAGACGCCCAGCCACGAGGCCTCGCTGGCAACCCTCGAGTGCGACGAGATCGAGCGGGTCTTGGGGGCCTACCGCGAGCGGCTGGAGGACCTGCGGCAGGACTCCCGTTTCAAGTACGCGCTCATCTTCAAGAACTGGGGCCGTGCCGCCGGGGCCTCGCTCGAGCACTGCCACTCCCAGCTCATCGCCACCCCGGTGGTCCCCAAGCTCGTGCTGGAAGAGATCTCCGGCTGCGAGAACTACTTCCAGTTCAAGGAGCGCTGCGTCTACTGCGACATCATCCGCCAGGAGCTGGCCACGGGCGAGCGCATCTGCCGCCAGACCCGGTACTTCGTGGCGCTCGCGCCCTTCGCCTCCCGGTTCCCCTTCGAGCTCACGCTCATCCCCAAGGAGCACGAATCGGACTACACCCAGATCACGCCCGAGCAGACGGCCGACCTCGCCAGGCTGCTGCGGGACGTGCTGATAGGGTACCGGAACGTGCTCGACGACCCCCCCTACAACTACATCCTCCACACGCTGCCCTTGCAGCACGCGCCTTCCGAGGCCTATCACTGGCACATCGAGATCCTGCCGCGTCTCTCGCGCACCGTGGGATTCGAGTGGGGCTCCGGCTTCTACATCAATCCGACACCACCCGAGGAGGCGACCCGGCTGCTGCAGGCCGGGATGCCGCCCGGTGAACCCTGACCGAACCTCTGCGGCAACTCCACCCATGTCCCTGAAGATCCTGTTCGCAACGTCCGAGTACGCCCCCTACGCGAAGACCGGCGGACTGGCTGACGTCGGGGCTGCCCTTCCCCGCGCCATGGATGCGCTCGGGCACGGGCACGACGTGCGCATCGTCATGCCGTTCTACGGGTGCGTCCCGCGGGACGGGGTCGACCATCTGCTCGAGTTCCCGGTCCCCATCGGCGGCGGACGCGAGAACGCCGTCATCCGCTGGAAGAGCCTGGGCGGAGGCCTGCCGCTCCTCTTCGTGCAGAACGGCCGGTTCTTCGACCGGCCGGGCATCTACGGCGAGGGAGGCCACGAGTACGGCGACAGCCCGCTCCGGTTCGGGTTCTTCGCCAGAGCCGTGGTGGAGTACTGCTGGCGGACAGGCTGGTTTCCCGACGTCATTCACGTCAACGATTGGCAGACAGGGCTGGTGCCGGTCTTCCTGCGGACGCTCGAGTGGATCGAGCCCAAGTTCAGCCGCGTCGCCACGGTCTGCACCATCCACAACCTCGCGTACCAGGGCAACTTCGATCGGTGGGTGCTGGGGCAGCTCACCTTGCCGCAAGACCTCTTCGATTCCCGGTACCTGGAGTTCCACGGGGCCGTCAGCTACCTGAAGGCGAGCATCGTGTTCGCCGACAAGATCACCACCGTCAGCCCGCGGTACGCGCAGGAGATCCAGTCCGGCCAGTACGGCTGCCAGCTCGACGGCGTGCTGCGCGAACGGGCGCCCGATCTGGTGGGGATCCTCAACGGCATCGACACCGAGGTCTGGAACCCCGCGACCGACCCGCACTGCTGGGGGTTCCACTACTCCGAGCGCGACTTCTCGGCCAAGGCCAGGATCAAGCAGCGGCTGCTCGCCGACTTCGGAATGCCCTTCGACCCCGCCACGCCGCTGCTCGGAGTCATCAGCCGGCTCGCGGCCCAGAAGGGGTTCGACCTCATCGAACAGGCCGTGCACCAGTTGGCCCAACGCGGCGTCCAGATGATCTTCCTGGGCACCGGAGACCCGGCCTTCGAGAACATGCTGCGGTGGCTGTCCAACCTCTATCCGGGCCGGGTCAACTGCTACATCGGGTTCAGCGATGTCCTGGCCCATCGCATCGAGGCCGGCGCGGACATGTTCCTGATGCCGTCGCTCTACGAGCCTTGTGGCCTCAATCAGATGATCAGCCTCCGGTACGGCACGGTGCCGATCGTGAGGCGCACGGGCGGCCTGGCCGACTCGGTCATCGACACCTCGGAGGGTTCCGCCGGGACCGGCTTCGTGTTCGACCACTACGACGCCAACGCGATCCTCTGGGCCGTGGGCAGGGCGGTCGACACGTACCACGATCGGCCCCGCTGGAAGCGGCTGGTCCAGCGGTGCATGAAGCAGGATTTCTCCTGGCAGCGAAGCGCCCTCCACTATGAAACGATGTACGAATGGGCCACGGCCGAACGGGCCGAGGGGCGCCGGGGACGGTTCTCCAGAGGATGACGGACGAGAGCGGGCGGGCCATGCCCGAGTTGCGAAAGGACCCCGTGACCGGGGCCTGGGTCATCTTCTCTCCGGAGCGCTCCAGGCGCCCGCAGGACTTCGCGTGCTTCCACAGCGAGGAGACGCCCAAGGAGAGCTGTCCGTTCTGCCCCGAGAACGAGGCGATGACGTCCGGACTCGAGGTGCTCCGCTGCCCGCCGACGGGGCCCTACGGAGCCCACCCCTGGAGCATCCGGGTCCTGCAAGACAAGTACCCCATCCTCTCTCGTCGCGAGACGTTCCATCGTTTCGGGGAGGGGATGTACGATCTGATGAGCGGCTACGGCCACCACGAGCTGGTCGTGGAGACCCCGCTGCACGGCGAGACGTTCCGTGAGTACGACGACTTCCACATCCGGGAGCTCCTGAGCGTCCTGCAGAATCGCTCCGCCGAGCTCTCGGTCAGCCCGAAGATCAAGCAGATCCTCATCACGAGGAGCTGGGGGGCGGAGTCCGGTGCCCAGATCTCGCACTCGCACTCGCACATCGTGGCGCTCCCGATCGTGCCCAAGCGGATCTTCGAGGAGATCCAGGGCAGCCAGGGCTACTACCGCTTCAAGGACCGTTGCGTATACTGTGACATCATCGTCCAGGAGCGGGAGGACGCCTCCAGGCTCGTGCTGGAGAACGACAGCTTCGTGGCTTTCTGCGCCTGGGCGGCACGGTTTCCCTTCGAGGTCACGATTGCCCCACGCGTCCACCTGTCACGGTTCGAGACGATCCGGCCCAACGAGATCACCCTCCTGGCTGATATCATGAAGGGCGTTATCAGCTCGATCGAGGGCTGCTTGCCGCGGCCTGCCCTGAACTTGATGTTCCATACCTCGCCAACTCCCCAGGCACGCACGCAGGAGCTTGCCGACGTGGCCCGGCACTACCACTGGCACCTCGAACTGGTGCCCAAGATGACGCGTATCGCCGGCTTCGAGTGGGGCAGCGGTTTCTTCATCAACCCGGTCCTCCCGGAGGACTCGGCGCGCTATCTGCGCGATTGGATCGATGCCCAGAAGTCGCAGCGTCCGGCTTTCCCCCTCTCTCGGACCCGTCCCGATCTGGTTCACCAGCACCCGCGGCGAAACCACCTGGCCCGAGAGGGCGCCCCCGCGCCGGCCGCGGACTCCGACGTTCCCGGGGGAACGCAAGACCCGCCGTCCGGCCACTGACGCCTCCCGCCAAAGGAGCCTCCCATGTCCCAGCGAAGGATCTACCTCGTCCAGAAGGAGATGCAAGGCAAGTTCACCTTGACCCTGCTGATGCTCATCTTCCTCGTGGCCGTGATCAGCTTCTGCAACCTCTACGTGATCGGGCAGTACGCCCTGGACCACGTCTCCACGATGGGCGAGACGACGGTGATGATGGTGATGGGGGAGGCGCTTCGCGTGCTCTGGCCGCGCCTCCTGCTGATCATCATCGTGAACGTCATCATCGTCATCATCATCGGGGTCTTCTACTCGCACCAGTTCGCCGGCCCGTCCTACAAACTGGAAAAGAGCATCAAGGAGATCGCCCAGGGCGACCTCTCGTTCCGGATCCAGTTGCGCAAGGGCGATTCGATGCACAACGTGGCCGATTCGCTCAATCAGATGGTCGAGAACTTCCGCAGCGTCATCCGCAAGGCCAACGAGCTGACCTGCCAGATGAAGGAGACGGCCGACAAGCTGACCGCCGAGGACGAGGGCCACTCGACCAAGACGATCGCCAACCTCAAGGGGATCGCCGGAGAGCTGGAAGACCTCCTGGCCGGCTTCAAGACGGGCGAGAGCGCGGCCAGTGCCTCCACCCGCATCGAGCAGTCGATCGACGAGATCCGTCACGGGGACTCGGCCAAAGTCGAGGACTGATCCGGAGTGCTCACCGTCGGCCTCACCGGAGGCATCGCCACCGGCAAGAGCCTGGTCACCACCCTCCTGCGCGAGCGTGGGGCGGGCATCGTCGATGCCGACCAGATCTATCACGAGTTGCTGGGTTCCAGCACCGAGCTGCTCGTCGCGATGAGAAGCGCCTTCGGCCCCGAGATCTTCGACGGTAACGGTCATCTGGACCGCCGCAAGCTCGCGGCCCGGGTCTTTTCCGAGCCGAAGGACCGTCAGCGGCTAAACCAGATCACGCACCCGGTCATCGTCGACGAGATGCTGGCGCGCATGGACCGGCTGCTCTCCGAGAACCTCTCGTTGCCGCTCGTCTTCATGGTGGTGCCGCTCCTCTTCGAGGTCCGCTTCCAGGGCATGGTCGACAAGACGGTCCTGGTCTATGCGCCTGCGCAGGTGCAGCTCGAGCGGCTGATGGCCCGCGAGCGCCTGTCGGGGGACGAGGCGAGGCGCCGGCTGGGGGCGCAGATGCCGATCGAGGAAAAGCGCAAGCTCGCCGACATCGTCATCGACAACTCGGGGTCGGTCGAACAAACGGCCGAGCAGCTACGGACGGTGCTGGACCAGCTCGTGCTCGAATCGCTCAAGCCGGGCCGCAAGAAGCGGGATCCGGACTTGAACGGCTGGAAACCCTGACGGCAGTCAGTCGTTCCGCAGGTCCACCGTGCGATGCCGCCGCCGGGCACGGCGCGGCTTCTTGCGCCACGGAACCGCGGCTGCGCTCTGCTCTGGCGGGTCGCGGTCCTCCCCGTCCTCGTTGTACACGTACTGGACGAACGGCTCGTGTCGGCTCGCGCGCTCGTCGAACTCGGCGCGAACGTCCGAGAGGAGCCTGACCGGCCCCGAGCGCTTGCGAGTCGGGCGCCGGCGCGGTTTCTCTGGCCGCGGGGCGGTCTTCGCCGTCGGCTCGGCCTGGACCGAGTTCGAGGATGGCCATCCGGATGAGCGGGTCCCGGGGCGGCTTGTCTCGCGCTGTTCGCTGCCGGACTCGTCCGTCAGCCAGTCCGCGTCCAGGTGCAAGACCGTCCAGACGAGGAGGGCTCGAGGATCGGGCAATGGGGCCGGGGACCCTACGGCCAGGACCTGGTGCAGGTGCAGATACGAGTGTCTCCGCCGGCCCAGGATGATCGTATCGCTCTGGATTGGCCCGTCGGGCTCGGAAGGCAGCTCGACTTTCCCCGTGCCCGCAACGGTCTCGAACATGGTCCGGAGAAGGGCTTCTTCGTCCTATTCGAGGCTTCGGACGTGCGAGCGGGCAAGCTCCGAGGTGTGTCCCATCACCACGTCCTGGACCCGGGGGCCCAGGCAGCTTCTAACGAGCGAGTGCCCGGCGGACAGCTCCACTCGGACCCAGACCCGTTCCGACTCGCCCGGAACGTGGGTCTGGGAGAGCACAATCCAGTTCGGCCCGCCGTCCGCCATCTGGGCCTCGGCCTCCTTCACGTAGCTGTCGAGGTCGGCCTGTCCCCATCGGCGGGTCAGCTCCTTCTCATATGGCTTCTGAAAGGAGCAGCCGTGGGTCACGGTCGCGGACATGGCTGTGACCGCGGCGAACAGGCCAAAAACCGTCGTGCCCACCATGACCGCACCGCTCAACGCGATGCCACCAAGCGCGACCCAGAATCCGTGCTGGAAATCGAGGAGCCGGGTCCAGCTTGCCCAGCCGGCGAAACCGACCAGCGCCAGGAACCCGACGACCGAGCCCAAGACGCCGGCATACAGGACGAGCCACCTCGCCCGGGTCAGCCGCGAGGTCTTCACGAGCTCCTCGTCGGTCATCAGGGCCAGGTTCGGTGTCATCTCGAGCTTCGCCACAGTCTGCCTCCATCGGGCGGCGATTGTGGTCGATCGACCGGGGTGAAAGCAAGCGGGATCTTGCGCCTGGGCTACACGCCTGCCCGGGCAGCCGGCGGCTTCTCGGCCGCGGGCGACTCGTCGTCGCCGGCGAGGGCCTGCGCGACCGTGCTCGTCGACAGCAGCCGGCGTCCCCAGGCGGTGGGTGCGCTCGCGGCTCATGGGTCAACAGCCGCAACTGGCCTCATGAGTGGCGTAGCGCGGGGGCTTGTCCCAATGGCATTAAATCGTGATGGTTGCCATCTCCTGCCATGGGTTTGCCGGCGAGGCCGCAACCATGGCCACGCCAGAAGGTAGAAGCGGCTTCCAGCCGCTTATTGGGCGGCCGGGCTCGCGTCCAGCTCCGAGGAAGCGGCAAGATGCCGCTTCTACCCTACCGGCTTCTGTCATGCCTCTCCCGGTGAGGGATTTAATGCCATTGGGCTTGTCCCCCGCTTGTGGAGCGGCGACTCGACCCGAGCGGGCCACAAGCATGTCCTGAGCTTGTCGAAGGGGGCCCGCGCTGCGACCGTCTGGACCGGCACGCTTCCCGACATCCTGATAGAGAACTGGACCGGCGATGCCGGGGCACGTCACAGGGTCTTCCTGCGGCAGGGCGGCACGATACGACAACTGGAGGTACGGCCTGTGGATGGCCAGCGAGCAATCGTATCGCTGCCAGCGGGCTCGGGCGAGGTCTGGTTGCAGTCGGTCGGTCGGCAGTTCCAGCCGGCCGAGAGCAGTCTGCGCCACGTTCTCATCCCCGAGTGTCGGATCGAGTGGCCGGAGGGCCTCCTTTCGGCCACGGAGGATGCTGTCGTCACGCTCGTCGCGCCGCCGGCCGTGACGCTCGAGTGGCATCCACCAGTGTCCCCCTCGGCAGTGGAGCGGACGGAGAGTGCGATGGTCCGCACCACGTGGCGTCTGGGAGGCGACGGCCTTCTGTTGGAAGGGGTGCTCGAGACTCCCGATACGGAGATCCCGATCGCGAAGAGGATCCGGCGGTTCGACCTCGCCGCCGAAGGAGTGCGGGACGCTGGCAAGCTCGTGCTGCTGGCGGAGTCGTTTGCTTCCTCCTCATCCTTGAGGGTGTTCGGCTCTCCCCGTCAGCCGCTGGAGGTGGTGCTTTGCGCAGGAGCACACGAGTACGGACCCACGCCCCCGTTGCCGATCCCGCCTGGTGGGGTCTTTCGCACGACGGGGGCAACGGTACGCGACGGGTTGGCCGACCATCCGCGGGTGGCAGCCGGGGTCTTCGCAGCGCGGACCGGAGGACGTGATCGAGTGGTATGTGGACCTGCTCACGGGGTCCGGAGTGAAGCCGCTGTGCCTGGACCAGACCAAGAACGGGACCATCCGCGAGATCGTGGCCCGGTGGCCGGACGAGCTCCGAACTCAGTAGGAGGAGCATCTGAGGAATCTCGCCAGGAGAGCCGAGAGCAATGCGGCCGCCCGGCAGAGGCGCAAGGGCGCCGGGAAGGGTGGTGAGACCGCGCCTTCTGGTGGGCCAGCTTCCGTCTCGGGAACAGCCCGGCTGCCCGCGTCGGGGACCACCTCTGAACCTTCAACGCCGACCGCGCCGGAAGGTGGTGCCACCGTGGCCGAACGGCCGCTCCAGACCGAAGCGGCGCTGCACATCGCCTTTGTGGCCCAGTTCGATGCCCTGCAACGGAGCCTGGCCTCAATCGGAGAGCGAGTCGAGCAGGTGGCAGGCCGAGTCGAAGTCGGCCGTCAGCTTCTTGAACTGCAGAGAGAACTCGGAGAGTCCAGGTCTCGCGAAGCGGTGCTTCGCGAGAAGGCGCGAGAACTCGGAGAACAGGTTGAGCGGCTACGCGAGCAACTCGCACGCGCCGAAGAGGCGCATCGCCAACGACTGGCTGAACTGATTGCCCAGCACCAGACCGCGCTCGAGAAGGAACTTGCGACCTCCAGCGAGAAGTTGCGGGTTGGGAGGGAGTGGTCGGAGCACGAAGTCGGCAAGCGGCTGGGCGGGCTGAGGAACCGCTTGCGGTCCCAGTTGGAGTCCGTGCATGCGAGCCTGGGGCACCTGGAAGGGGCCAACGATGCGGAGTTGGCCGACGTGCTCAGGGGGCTCCTTGACGACGTGTTCTTCTCGCTCAAACGCGAGGGCATCACCTTCGACTGAGGCCATCGACGTGAAACAGGACATAGCGTTCGGCATCGACTTTGGGATGACCACGACGGCAGTGGTCGGAATTCGCGACGGACAGGTCACGAAGTACGGGGACGAAGGAGAGCAGCCCTTTCGCTCCGTTGTGGCCATAGACAGGGTCACGGGCCAGATCAACAAGTGGGGCGCCAGAGCATGGGGACAGACGAAAGAGCTGGCCGAAACCTGAGAGGTGATCAGCTCCTTCAAGCAGTATCTGGGAACGACAAAGACCTGGCAAGCTGGCGGCAGACACTGGACCCCAGTCGATGTCTGTGCTGAATTGCTGACCCAGATCGTCCATTTGGTGGAACGTAGCCCCGCAGGCAAGGGCGCACTTCGCGAAGCTGTCTTTGCGATCCCGGTTGGGTTCACCAGCGCCAAGCGGCGGGACCTGCGAAAGGCCGCCCAGCAGGCCGGCATCGAGGTCGTTCAGTTCGTCGCCGAGCCCACGGCCGCGGTCCTCGAGTTGAGCGCCGGGATCAAGGGCCTTCGCAAGGCGGCTGTTTTCGATTGGGGTGGCGGCACCCTGGACATCAGTGTCGTCGCAGTAGAGGGCGGCATGGTCGTCGAGCAGGAAGTCGCCGGCATGGACCGCGCCGGAGATTCCATCGACTGGAAACTGGCGGAGGCTGTTCACAGGTTCGTCGCGGTCCAAAAGGGTGCAGATGTTGCCTTCGATCGGATGCCCTCGTCGGCGCTCGACCGTCTGCGAGTGGCAGCCGAGAAGACCAAGTGCAAGCTCTCCCAGGAGAGCGAGAGCAGGCTCACCGTCACGGACTATGGCTCCTTGGGTCACTTCAGCACCCAGGTCAAGGCAACCGTGTTCTCGAGCATCATCGCGGAGATGATTCGGGACGCCCATCAGTTGCTCGTCGACACGATCAGGAAGCGGTACAGGAACCCTCTGGACCTGGATCGGGTCTTCATGATTGGCGGTTCGTCGATGTTGCCGCAGATCCAGGAACGACTCCTCAAGTCCAAGGACATCGGCGCTCGCTGTTGCCTGCCCCAGGACGCTGCCTGGTGTGTCGCCCGCGGAGCGGCGCGGCTGGCGCTCAACCCTGGTGCTCACTTGCTCGCCGAGGACGTGGGGCTGATCGGACCCGACGGCGAGTTCTTCACTCTCCTCGAGGCGTCCACACCCGTATCCGAGGAGGAACTCTGTCGCCGGTTCGGCCTGACCGAGGACGCCCAGCTTGCCTCCTTCGTCTTCGGGATCCGACGGCACGAAGACGGCTCGATGACTGGCTCCACGCAACCGCTGCCGCCCCAGCTCCTCGATGAACTCAGCGTCGAGTGCTTCGGCTTCTGCAACGAACCGATCGAGCTACGGCTCGGGTTCGACCCTGATCTCGTCCTTCACGCCCGCGCCCGGAGCCTGAACAAGACCGTCGCAGCCGAGAGAGAGAAGCTCTTCGAGAAGCTGAGGTTTTCCTACCAACTGCCATGAAAGCGAGACGCAGTAACGTGACTCTCCGCAGCAACGTCGCTCCGATCGAATCCGGGTACGAGCGGCCGTTCGAGGATCCCGCCTTCCGTGCCCGGATCCGCGGCAGAGCCGCCCTGGAGAAGCTGGCCGAAGCCCTGTACGGACCGACTTCGGACAAGCGAGTCTGGCGCAGGCACCTGGACCGGAACCTGACAGACGACCAGAAGGCCGACTGGGACGAGGGTCCGGAGTGCTTCTACTGCCACGAGATTCCAGCCGGGCTGGTGCAGCGACCAGACGGCACGCGCGTGGTCGAGTTCCGTTGCCCGAGAGCCGAGTGCAGGAGGAAGAATGGGTGAGATCAACCCGCTGCGGTTCGCCAGCTCGGTGCAGGATACGTTTCGCCGGTACCTTTTCACCGCGCATCCGATCTGCGACAGCGAACCGGCTCTGCGCGACGCCTTCTGGAGGGAGCTGTGCGAGGAGTACCCGCTCAGCAGCGGGCCGTACCTCCACTGCGTCCCGACCTATGCGCCCGGAAACACGATCCTCGAGTTGATTGCGCGGCAGCAGCCCCCATCGCTGCACCCGAAGTTCGCCAGGCTCCCTCGCGCGGCCTTCGATCCGGACCGCCGGCTCTACAAGCACCAGACTGACGCCATTGCGGGCCTGCAGAACGGTCGGAATCTCCTGGTTGCTTCCGGAACAGGGAGCGGCAAGACCGAGTGCTTCCTGCTGCCAATCCTGGATGCCATTCTGCGAGAGCCGGGTCCCGGCGTTCGCGCCGTCATCGTCTACCCGCTCAACGCCCTGGCCAACGACCAGCTCGAGCGGTTACGCAGCTTGCTGGGTGGGTTCCCGGAGGTCACTTTCGGCCGGTACACCGGCGAGACACCTTGGAGTGAGAAGGACGCTCGGGACGTCGACTGTTCGCGCTGTCCGAAGAACGAACGGTACGTGCGCACGCAGTTGCGCGACGATCCGCCCAACATCTTGCTCATCCATGCGGAGGGCACGAGGCGCAAGCAGGCGGTGGAACGCAATCGCATCGTGGACTACCTATCGTGTTTGTCCGGGCTCGGTCTGGACCACGAGGCCGATCGGCAGGAACTGGCTGCGTGGATGGACGCGCTCTGGGACATCCTGATAGACGGCGTGCTGGAACGACACGGGCCAGCGGGGTGCTACTCGATCCCTCCGGAGCGGCTCCTCTGTTCGACCGCAATGGGCTGGTTCCGGTGCAGTCGCTGCACCCGGATGACGAACGTGAGCGCCCAGGGGGTGTGCGCCGCCTGGAGGTGTCCTGGCGAGTTGACCGCCGTGGACCCGCAGGCACTGGCTGCCCGGCTGAGGGACGACCACAACGGGCAGCGCTACCGGCAGCCCCCCTTGCCCGTGGTCGTCCGCGAGCACACGGCCCAACTGATGCCGGACATCGGCCGTGAGTACCAGGAGTCCTTCGTCGCGGGGCGCATCAACGTGCTCAGCAGCAGCAGCACGACCTTCGAAATGGGCGTGGACGTCGGGCAACTCAAGGCCGTGCTCCTGCGGAATGTCCCTCCCACACCGGCTTCCTACATCCAGCGTGCTGGTCGCGCTGGGCGCCGCCAGGACGGGGCATCGTACTCGGTGACCTACTGCAGGAACGTGCCGCACGATCAGTTCCACTTTAGCTCGCCCCTCGAGGCCATCGCCGGCCGGGTGCCCGTGCCGAGGATCAACCTGGGCAACCCCAAGCTGGCCCAGAGGCAAGTGAACTCCTTCCTGCTGGGGTCGTTCCTGAGGAGCCTGCCGGCGGACGACAAGCACGACCACTTGAACATCGCCGATTTCTTCGCATCGGATCGGGTCGAAGCCTCTCCGATGCACGAACACTACGCCGTGTGGAATCGGGAAAACGAGCAGGCCCTTGCTTCTGACGTGCGTCGCATTCTCCCAAGGGAGGCCGAACTGCGGCCCGAGGACGCAGTTCGAAGATCGGCCGAACTGCTCTGCAACGGTCCCGACTCCATCGCCCAGCGCGAGTTCCTGGAGGAAGTCACGGCTTACGGCAAGCGCCTCGAGTCCCTGCGCCAGAGGGCGCTGGACTCACCGGTCGCGGAGATGTGCAAGTACTCCAATGCCGCCGCCGTGCTCAGCCGATTGCGAGAGGACTTCCTGAAGGAACGGCTGATCAACTTCCTGAGCCGGACGGGGTGGCTCCCGGGATACTCCTTTCCCCAAGACACGGTCACCCTGCGCGTCGCGAAGGACCTGGGCAAGAACCGGCGGCTCCGGTTGAATCGAGACCGCGAGTACGGCATCGCCGAGTATGCGCCTGGCGCCGAAGTGATCGCGGATGGCAAGCTCTATCGGAGCCAGGGACTTCACAAGAAAGGCCGGGACTTCGAGTTTCGCTACTACAAGTACTGCAGCGGTTGCCGGCGGCTCTCGACGGGCGCCGAGAAGGCGAAACTGGCTGGCAAGTGCCCATGTAACCAGGACCTCGCCAGGCACGAGGCCCCTCGACCGTATGTCAGGCCCGAGGGATTCTCCACACACGTCCAGGACGAAGCAGCGGAACCCGATTTCGTGCGGCTGCGACCGCCTCCGGTGACGGACATCTTCCTCTTGAGCGGCTGTCTTCCCGAGGAGTTCTCCGAGCACCCCGGGATTCCAGGGCTTACCTTCGGGACCACCGCCGAGGGGAAGCTGTTCCGGGCGAACGCGGGCTTCAAAGGGAAAGGGTTCTCCTTCTGTGGGAGTTGCGGAGCTCAGGAACCGGAGCGCAAGAGCGCCAAGGCGTCCACGGAACACGTCACCCTCTGGGGTGATCGGTGCGCAGGCAAGTTCTACAGGGCCGATCTCGCCCACGAGTTCACGACCGATCTCCTGCAGTTGAGGTTCGACAGGGTCGTGGCGCCCGTTCCGCCCGTGTACGAAAGGGCTTTCTGGCTGTCGCTGGTGACGTCGCTGCTGACTGCCGCCGCGACGTCGCTGTCGATCGACCGACTGGACCTGGACGGCACCTACCAGGGACAGAGAGTCGGCGAGGGCAGCGCCGAGATCATTCTCTATGACCGGGTGCCGGGAGGCGCCGGCTACGTGCAGCTCTTGGTCGAGCGCCTACCGCAGGTCCTGCAGGCCACTCGCGAGCTGCTCCACTCCTGTCCTTGCGACCTCGAGGCGTCGTGCTATCGCTGCATGCGCAGCGCCAGAAACCAGTTCTCCTGGGCCGAGCTGAAACGTCGGCCTGTGCTCGAGTGGCTTGATCGGCTGCTCGGGTGATGCGGCAGCAGTTGCGCGGCCGGTGGTGATGCGTCTGTTCGCGATCTTCGCGTCGTCGCCGATGGCCTCCGAGGGAAGCAGTGCGGTAAGCGGCGATCGCCGAGAGCACGCGCTTCTGGTCGCGGGTGGCTCGCCCAGTTCTCGCCCGCGCGCCGTCCGCGATCTCTCGGTCGGTTCGGGTTCATCATCCCCACGATGGCATCGCTCCCCAGCGCGCCGCCGGTATTGAGTTTGCATTCGTCGCGTAGTAACGTCTGATCGATGTCACCAGTGCAGGTCCGACGCCCGAAATTCAACCACACGAAGGAGAGTCGTAACGCTCGGTGGTTTCTTCCGGTCAGACATCCGCAGGTGTCCTGAAGCCCCCGGAGTGCCTCGGGGACAGGGACCTCGACCGCTTCTTCAGGAGCTGGGATTGGAGACTAGCCGAGGTCCCTGGTCAGCGCATCCGAACTCACGAAGCCGCGTCGGCGGGGTCGTGATGGCTCAACACCATCCAACGACAGGGCTCGTGGAGATTGCAGTCGCCGACACCGGTGTCGGCATCCGTCGTGCACTTCTGACTCAGTACGAACATATTGCAGACGACCTGGAAGCCGTGAAGCTCGCACTCCTCCCGCACGTGTCTGGAACGTTTGGGCAGTCCGGCTACAGCAGCATGTCGGACAACGCTGGCCTCGGGCTCTTCTTCATCAAGGAGATCGTGTCGAGAGGCCTCGGAGGGCTCTTTCTCGGATCCGGTCAAGGCCTTGTCGACGTGTGGGGCAAGGAGGATGGGACCGAGGGGAAGCTGTACGTGCGCTCCCGACAGCGAGGCTGGCCTGGCACGTTTGCCGTACTCCAGTTCAGGAGAGGGGGAATCATCGATTTCGGGTCCTTGCTCGAACTCTGCAGGGACCTGGCTGCTGTTTCGAGGCGCGAATCTGGACGAATTCCTCTTCGGTTTCTCGAGCAGCCCCCGACGGGCACAGATGCGAGGGTCATCAAGGTCCAGGACTTTGCTGAGAATGTCGAGCTGGCAGCTAAGCTCCGCGACGAGGTTGTGCTGCCCGAGTTGGTGGCCGGCAGGGATGTGGTGCTGGACTTCACAGGGGTCAGGGTGCCAACCCAGTCGTTCGCACACGCCTGCCTCTACAAACTGCTTCGAGACGTGGAAGGCGTGTTCGAACACCTTACCATCGCGGGCGCCACGAACGGCGCAAAGCAGGTCATACTGACGGTAGCTTCGTATGCAAGAGCGAGGTAGTTGCCGTCCCAAGGACCCGCGCACGGCTCGTGGTGCGGGATGGAAGAACTCGAGGAGACGGACCGAATCGTGGCAGGTCAGTCGCAGCTACTCGAGTTGGCCCGCGGCGCGCTGACGCGAGGTGGGCAGAGGCACCTGCACTGGAGAAGCTGGCCGACGCCATGCACCGGGCGGCCTCCTACAAGCGAGTATAGGTCCTGGACCGCGACCACGTCGGCCCGAGCTCGAGGGGCAGAATCGCCTGCTCGGGTGAGGTCGCAGCGGTTGGGCGGCCGGCGGTGACGCATCTGTTCCGGGTCAGCCCGACTTCTCCCACCCCTGCCCTCCCCCGGAGGGGGAGGGTGGGGAGGGGGCCAGACCGAGCGGAACGCGAGGGCAGTAGGACCGGCGTCCCTGCCGGCTCTGACCCGGCGCCAGCCGCGGGATCGGCCGCCCCGGAAGCGAGTCCCTATTTCCCCGGGAAGGCCACGGCCGCGGCGCGAACGGTCTTCTCGACCCAGGGGGCGAGGGTGGACGGGCCCTGGAGACGGCCGAAGAAGTGGCGGGGCTTGCCTCCGGCGCGCGGGTCGTTGGCCAGGGTCAGGCGCAGGTTGTTCTTGCCGGGACCCTTGAAGTCCTGGATCGTGTAGGTGGTCTGGGCCTGTTGGCGGGCGTGGGGGAAGTCGAAGCGGACCGTGTGACCTCGAACGTCGTAGAGGAAGTACTCGATCGTGTAGCGGAAGACCGACTCGGCCTTGAGACAGACGCCGACCCTGTGGGAGCCGAAGAAGTAGATCTCGAACGGCTCGCGCTCGCTCTGGGGCTGGCGGTCGAGCCAGACGCGGCCCAGCAGGTAGGCCTCGCGGTCCGCCGGCTCGGTCGGGTCGGCGGGAGGGGCGAGGATGGCCCGGGCCGACTGCATGGTGACGGCCCTGACGGCCGGGGTTGAGGGGGCGGAATCGGGCGCCCAGAGCGCCGCCAGGGTGAGGACGGCGACGGCGGCGGCCATGAGGGTCAGGACGTGGACGCGATGACGGGGATGGAGCAGGACGTCGTCGACGAACCAGGCCGGGAGACGCAAGGCGAGGTGGACCAGGGAGCGGGGAGCAGTGCGGGGCATCGGGAAACCTCCTTCGAGGCCGGCGCGGAGGGGGCCTCGGTGAAGAGTGTACACCTCTGGGGAGTGGCTGGGTGGCTGGGTGGCTGGGTGGTTGGGTGGCTGGGTGGCTGCGGGGCGGGGCTACCGAAACCCCGAGCGGGAGAGCGCGTCCTAACACCTAACACCTATGACTGCTTCCCCCAGCACGGGCTCAACCTGCGAGGGGCGTCATCCGATAGGTGGAGTGCACCTCGCGTGGCGGCCGAAACGTCCAAGGAGTAGCCCGGACAAAGCAGGCCCGACGGGCCGGTGGCGCGAGCGGAAGCGAGCGGCCGACGCGGCCCGAGACGTGGGTGCAGAAATGCGTTGACTCCGGGATGGATGGGTGATATCCTCACCGGGCTCCGCTGGAGGACGCCTCTGGCG
Source organism: Candidatus Rifleibacteriota bacterium (assembly GCA_016213865.1). The sequence goes on along the minus strand of JACQZL010000299.1, from coordinate 302 downwards.
GGATGCGGTGACCAACGAAGGTGACCGCAAAGTTCCTTGAAAGAAGAATAGAGCTCGAGGTGCGGGGCCAGGAGTTTTAGGGTCTCTGACTGAAAGGTTGGAGGCGGTCCAGGGTAGCTCGAAAGAAACGAACCCCGGGGCGAGGAAGCCGCAAGGTGGAGGCGAACCGGGGAAGACAGAGAGTTACCATGGAGAGTTTGATCCTGGCTCAGGACTAACGCTGGCGGCATGCATCATACATGCAAGTCGAACGGGGAGATTGGGAAACTGATCTTCTAGTGGCGCACGGGTGAGTAACACGT
>JACQZL010000024.1 GCA_016213865.1 Candidatus Rifleibacteriota bacterium | reverse complement strand
CGGCCTCCGTCAGGACGCGGCTCTTGCGCTCGGGCCCCATCAACAGCTTGTCGCGAGCGTCCTCGAAGTCCCGCATCACGACGGACTTGCGGTCGCGCCGTGCAGCCAGCAGCGCCGCCTCGTTCACCATGTTGGCGATGTCCGCACCGGAGAAGCCCGGCGTGGCCCGAGCGAGGATCTCGAGGTTGATCTCGTCGGCCACGGGCACCTTGCCGCCATGGATGCGGAAGATCGCCTCGCGGCCGCGGATGTCGGGCAGGTCCACCACGATCTGGCGGTCGAAGCGGCCCGGCCTGAGGAGCGCCGGGTCGAGCACGTCGGGACGGTTCGTGGCGGCGATCATGATGACGCCCTCGTTCGTGTCGAAGCCGTCCATCTCGACCAGCAACTGGTTCAGCGTCTGCTCTCGCTCGTCGTGACCGCCGCCCAGCCCGGCGCCTCGCTGGCGCCCCACGGCGTCGATCTCGTCGATGAAGATCAGGCAGGGGGCGTGCTTCTTGCCCTGCTCGTACAGGTCCCGGACCCGCGAGGCTCCGACGCCCACGAACATCTCCACGAAGTCCGAGCCCGAGATGTGGAGGAAGGGGACGTTCGCCTCACCGGCCACGGCCCGGGCCAGCAGCGTCTTTCCCGTGCCCGGAGGGCCCATCAAGAGAACGCCTCGTGGCAGACGGGCACCAATCTCCTTGAACTTCTTGGGGTGCTTGAGGAACTCGATGACTTCCTCCAGGTCGGCCTTGGCCTCGTCGCAGCCGGCCACGTCGTCGAACGTGTTCTTGACGCGGTTGCTGTCCATGAAACGGGCGCGGCTCTTGCCGAAGGAGAGGGCCTTGGCCCCCCCGCCCTGCATCTTCTGCAGGAAGTAGAACCAGATCAGGATCAGGACCACGAAGGGGAGCCAACTTCCCAGCATCGAGAGCCACCAGGGCACCTCGGTGGGTGGCTCGAGGTTCAGCTTGATGCTGGTGATGGCCCGCTTTGCGTTGTCGGGATCGGGCTTGTTCAGCTTGGCTTCCCGCAGGGCCTTCAGGTCGCCGTCGTCGGGAATCCAGTACGCCTTGAAGACCTTCCCCTTGTCGCCGAACGTCTTGTAGCGAACGGTCTTGCCGTCGAGGGTGACCTCGTAGACCTCGCTCTCGGCCACCTTCTGCCAGAAGTGGGAGTAGTTGACGAGAAGCTCCGGCGGCTCGCCCGCCGTATGGGCGAAGATCGCGAAGATGATGACCAGGATCAGCAGGTACAGCGTGTAGTTCTTGGCTCGATTGCCCAAAGTCAGTCCTTTCGAAGAGCACCAATCAGGTCCGGAAGGCAACACCTTCCAGACCCTGGGGCGCACCTCGGATGGCAGGCGATGCTAACACAAGGATACGTCGGCTTCAACCTGATGTCAGGTGGTAGCTGCAAGTCACCTGCGGGCGGCAGCCGTCGGCCGGTGCGGTAGCTCGAAAAGGCGGGGGTGGCGACGGCACCGACGTCTGCGGCAAGGCCTCGGCGCCGCCGCCGAGACATCATCGAATGTTTACATGCACCTGTCCGCAGGATATTGTACCACAAAGCCAACTACGGGGTAGTGTAATCGAGCGATTACAAAGAACTTGCGGACTCGAGGGCGCTGGCGGTAGAGTCGGGGAGAACCCATCACCCGCCCGAACGGAGGCTGAGCAGTGGACCCCATCCAGATCCTGATGAACGAACATCGCTTGATCGAAAGGACCCTCACGGCCCTGTGGGCCTACGCCGAGCAAGTCGGCACGCCCGCGGCTGCTCCCGCCGACCTGTCCAGGTTCGTCCAGTTCATCCGTCAGTTCGCCGACGCCTACCACCACGGCAAGGAAGAGGAGATCCTCTTCGCCGAGATGGTGGCCTGCGGCTTTCCCAAGGAGATGGGCCCCATCGGCGTGATGCTCGCCGAGCACGACGAGGGGCGCCGGCAGGTGGCCATCCTGGCTGAAGAGGCCGCGCAAATTGCCTCCGGAGCGACTGGCAACCCCGCCCGTATCACCTCCGCGGCCCGGGCCTACGTCAGTCTGCTGCAGCAGCACATCTACAAGGAGGACAACATCCTCTACCCGATGGCCGAGACCCACCTCCCCCCTGAGGTCATGCAGCGCGTCATGGCGGCGTTCGAGGCATTCGAGGAGCAGAAGGAGAACGAGCGGCGGCAACTCGTGGCGCTGGCCGGCGAGCTGGACGAACGGTACGGGCAGAATGCCGGGCCGGAGGCGCAGGCGCCCTCTCCGTGCGGATTCTGCTGCGGCGAGGCGCCCTCCACCCACCCGGCGCGAGGCTGAGTCGCCCAGCCAGAGCGATCGGGCGGTCTTCTCCGGGGGCCCGGGACGCCGGGCCCCCCTTCCGCCGCCACCGGCCGTCGGTTGGTCATGTCTGCTCGACGGCCGTAGATCTGGTGAGGGTGCGATCCGTCGCACCGCCTGGAGGAAGAAGTCGCAGGAGACGACCGCCGTGAACACGCTTTACCATGATCTGAACGTCCTGCTGGGCGTAGCCTTGGCCGCGATCCTCATCGTCGTGGTGCTGGCAACCATCTGAAGCCGGACGCCGCGAAGCCGGGGGCTCGCTCGGAGGAGGGCAGGAACCCGGCGCGCCCGGTGCAGTGACGTCGACCGCCGCAGCAGGTCTCTCGCGGGCTACTTGGGGGCCATCGGAAGGCGCAGACCAAGCAACGGGTGCTGCATCCCCTTGCAGCGGGGGGGCCAGGTGGGGCGAGTCTCTTCGAGGCGCGACAGACCGCCCCCATTGCCGTTGCCCGGACTCGAGGCGCGGACCGATTCCAGAGCCTTCAACGCCAGCTTCTCGGCCATCGCTATCCTGCTGCAGTCCGCGTAGTTGCGGCAATTCGGGCAGCAGTGCTTCGAGAGCTCCATCTCGCCACGGCGCCAGTTGATCTCGCAGCTCTGATAGTGCTGGCAGCGCCAGCAACAGTCCCAGCCCATCGTCAAGCGATGGCGTTCCTTGATGTTCTCGATCAGGAGGATGAGCTGGACCGTGTTGTCCTTGCAGCCCGGATCGCCCATCAGGTCGTTGAACCTGAGGATCTCCTCTTCAGTGCCGTAGCAGTTGGCAATGAAGATCTCTTCGGCGTAGAACGGGGTGTACTTGTGGTTCATCGGGGCTCCTCCGAGCCCCCCGGGGGCCTGGTGCCAATCGTCGTCGCTTTTTTCGACCTTGACACTTTCCTGGCCTATCCATGAGCTTAGTTGCGGACGCGCGGATCGTCAAGCCGTGGTCCAGCAAGCCGTATGCCATAACCTGCGAGTGCAGCGGCCTTTCTGTCAAGCTCCGGGGCTGCCACCTGCGCCAGCGCCAGGCTCATCGTCTTCGCTCTCAGCCGCTGGAGAGTCCGGCTTCCCCTGGGTGCGCGGCCAGCAAGACCTGGCCGCCCGGAAAGGTGCTACGACGTAGCAGTTTGGCACGGAGCACCTCTTTGACGAAGACCGGAAGCGAGAGGATGCGGGTCAGACGGTGCGGCTCGCGAGCCACGCGATACAGCCACTCCAGGCCGATCGACCGCAGCCACACGGGCGCCCGCACTGCTGTTCCCGCCAGCACGTCGAAAGTCCCGCCGACTCCCATCATCAGCGAGCACTGCATCGCCCGCACATTCTCGGCGATCCAGAACTCCTGCTTGGGGACGCCCATCGCGACGAGGACGATGTCCGGTCGCAGCCGGTTGATCTCGTCCCGAATGGCCGGCTCTTCATCGGCCGTGAAGTAGCCGTGCCGCGAGCCGACGATGCGAAGGGCTGGGTGGCGCTGGCGCAACGTCGTCACCGCCTCGGGCAGGACCTCCGGTCGTGCTCCCAGCAGGTAGAGACCCCAGTTGCGCCTCTCGGCCAGGGCCGCCAGGCGATCGACCAGGTCGACCCCAGGGACCCGCTCCAGAAGCGGGCTGTCGTAGAGCACGTCGGCAGCCCACACGACGCCCGCCCCGTCCGGAACGCACATGTCGGCCCGGCGAACCACGCGGCGGTAGTCCTTGTCATGGACTGTCCGCAATATGGACAGCGCGTCCGGGGTGATGATGTAGTGCGACCGGCCGTCGCCGATCATCTTCTCGATTCGCTCGATCACGTGCTCGAAAGACTGCACGGTGAAACGAATCCCGAGGACGTCGATCGACTCGCCCGGGCCGAGCGACTTGCGGTCTGTCTTCTCGAGGAAAAGGACCGAGGAGACCAGCCGCCAGAACAGCACCGACGAGACCACGGCCAGCCCCGTGACCCAGAGCCAGTCGCCCGTGAAGAGGTGGACCAGCACGAGGGAGTTCCCCATCAAGCAGAAGAGCATGACCAGATCCACGGCGCGGTCGAGGCTGAGGTTCCAGCGGAACGCCCAGCGCGTGCCGTTGCGGCTGGCGAAGTGGGGGCCCAGGTAGCTCGTGGCCATCACGAACGTGAAGAAGATGATGGGTGCGAGCAGCACGAGCACGGGGGTCACCAGCGACACGAGCGCGATCCGCTTCGTCGCGCTGACGACCGGAAGGACGGCCAGCGACATCGCCCAGAGCGAGAGCGCCAGCGGGTCCGTCCGCCGGGGACGGTCGCGGTGGCTGTCGAGCCAGAGCGCCGTCGTCGAGGCGGTGAGGACCAGGGCCAGCGCCGTCGAATCCGGCGAGACCCCGCGCTGGTGGATCAGCAGCGCTCCGAGGAGCATCGTCGAGAGGAGCGCCAGCACCGCGGGACAGAGGCCCGGCAGGGTCCTCGAAACCCTGAGCAAGGTCGCGAACCCCAGGCACCAGAGCAGCGTCACCAGCGCCGACCAGCCGTCCAGGAAGAGATAGCCCCCCGAGGGCCGCTGGATGAAGTGGATCTCGACGCCTGCCCGGATCAGGCAGAGGTAGGCCGCCACCTCGGCCAGGCGCAGACCGCGTTCGCCCAGATTCTGCCGGAAAGCCAGGCCGCCGCCGAGCGCGAGGATCGCTGACGCGGCCACGAGGCCCGCCGCCAGGGAAGTCGTCTGCGGCGAGAAGAGCACCAGCAGGAAGAGGTAGCCGCCGTAGGCCGAAAGGTCTCTCCAGCGATTCGCGTCGAGGCCCAGGCGCGTCAGGAAGCGCGACTGCACGTCCAGCCATCCCAGGCAGATGACCAGGGTCACGACGTAGATGGCCAGAGGATGGAGCACGAGAGGTGCGGGGAAACAGCCCAGAACGAAACAGCGGCGCCGGGGCCGCGAAGAAACGCCGGATTATAGCATAGGTATCGGCTTTTGGCCTCATTCTGTCTAGGCCTGGGAGCATGTCCCGTTGGTGGGGGGCCTGGCAGGAGAGCACGGGCTGGGTGGCTGGCTCGAAGGTCCGAATCGGAAGACCCGCGGAGTATCCTGATCGGCAACTCATGCTCACGCTCAACCTCAAGAAGTCCGAAGAACGCCGGCTGCTGGCCGGCCATCTCTGGGTCTTTTCCAACGAGCTCGCGGAGGCCACTGGGCCCTACGAGCCTGGGGCCCTCGCCCGGATCCGTAGCGCCTCAGGCCGATTCCTCGGCGTGGGGACGTACAACCGGGCCTCCCTGATCGCGTGCCGCGTTTTCACGAGCAAGGACGAGCCGGTCGACGCCGCCTTCCTCGCCAGACGCCTCCGGGCCGCCCTGGACCAGCGCGGGGTCTGGTTCCCGGGCGAGACGGCTTACAGGCTGATCAACTCGGAGGGCGATTTTCTGCCGGGGTTCGTGGCCGATCGCTACGGGGATTGCCTGGTCGTCCAGGCGACGACGGCCGGGGCCGAGCGGCTGCTGTCCGAGTTCCTCGAGGCGCTGGAGGTCGTCCTCTCCCCGCGCGCGGTTGTTCTGCGCAACGACTCGCAGGCGCGCGCGCTCGAAGGCCTCGAAGCGTACACGAGGACGGCCAAGGGGCAGGTGAACGGCCCGCTCGAGGTCCGCTGCGAGGGGCTGACCTTCCGGGTCGACCCGCTGACCGGGCACAAGACGGGTTTCTACTTCGACCAGCGGCAGAACTGGGCGGCGGGCGCGGCCTTGTCGGCAGGCAAGCGGGTCCTGGACCTCTTCTGCTACACCGGCGCGTGGTCGCTGGCGGCGGCCCGGGCAGGGGCCGGGTCGGTCACGGCGATCGACTCGAGCGGACCGGCGCTCGAGCTGGCGCGCGCGAACGCGGCGTCGAACGGCCTAGCCGGCCGGATCTCGTTCCTCGAGGCTGACGCTCTGGCCTTCCTCGAGGAGGCCGGAAGGGAGCGCCGGACGTTCGACGTCGTCTTTCTCGATCCTCCGCCCTACGCGCGCTCCAAGAAGGACGCCGCGGCGGCACTGGCCGCCTACGAGAGACTGGCTCGAAAAGCTCTGGCAGTGCTGGTTCCGGGCGGGTACCTGCTCGCCTCCTCGTGCTCCTACCACACCGGTGCCGAGGAGTTCGGCAGGGCCCTGGTGCGGGCGGCATCCGCCGACGGGCATTGGCTGCGGTTGCTCGAGTGGCGCGGGCAGTCGCGGGACCATCCGGCGGTCCTGGCCATGCCCGAGACCCGCTACCTCAAGTGCGCCGTGACCCAGAAGGTCGAGGGCTGAGAATGCCTTTTCCCGAGCCGGATTTCGTGGCCCGGGCGCGTTGACTCGCCGCTGCCTCCGGTGTTATGATGCCCCTTCACATTCATTCCAGGAGCCCGCCGGCCCTGGAAGGCAGGGAGGAGGCTCGCGATGCCGGACGTCTACAAGAACTACATCAACGGTGAGTGGATCGCGAAGGGCTCTCTGGGCACCTTCGACAACATCAATCCCGCGGACACGTCCGACAAGGTCGGTGTCTTTCCCAAGTCAGGCCCCACCGAGGTCGAAGCGGCGGTCGCCGCCGCCGAAGCAGCGCAGCCCGGCTGGGCGCGGGTTCCGGCCCCGCGGCGCGGCGAGATCCTCAAAAAGGTCGGAGACCTCCTGACGGCTCGCAAGGACGAGATCGCCCGGCTGATGACCCGGGAGATGGGCAAGATCCTCAAGGAGACCCGGGGAGACGTCCAGGAAGGCATCGACTGCGCCTACTACTACGCGGGCGAGGGCCGCCGCCTGTTCGGCGACACCGTGCCGTCCGAACTGGACAACAAGTTTGCGATGTCGATCCGGCGGCCGGTCGGCGTCTGCGGTCTCATCACGCCATGGAACTTCCCGATGGCGATACCCACCTGGAAGTCCTTTCCGGCCCTGGTTTGCGGCAACACGCTGGTCTTCAAGCCGGCCAGCGACACGCCGGCGACGGCGGTCAAGCTGGTGGAGGTCTTCGAGGCGGCCGGCGTTCCCAAGGGCGTCGTCAACTTGGTGCACGGGGGCGGCGGAAGCGTCGGCAACGCCATCGTCAACCACCCGAAGGTGCGACTCGTCAGCTTCACCGGCAGTTCCTCGGTCGGTCGCGAGCTGGCCTCGAGCCTTGGCAAGCGGTTGGCGCGCTGCTCG
>JACQZL010000308.1 GCA_016213865.1 Candidatus Rifleibacteriota bacterium | reverse complement strand
GGTGGTCCCACGCCTGTTGGGTACGCCCTGGCCTGACTCTTCGACACAGAGACACAGACACAGAGACACGGAGCCACAGAGAAAGAGAGACCGCGAGTGGCGACGTCCATCGGATGACAAGACGAGGGAGACTCGAGGAGTCGCGGTGCCTGCGAGCGAGGCAGAGAGAGATCCCTCTGTGCCTCTGTGTCTCTGCGTCTCTGTGCTTCTCCTGCAAGGGGGGGCCACCTACGAGACATGCACCCCCTTCCCGCTTTCACATTGACATGAATCGGAGCGGCGCCTACCATGCCGGCTCTCTGGTCCTTCCAGTCGCGTGAACCTCCAAGGAGCGGCCATGTCCACAGTCCTGGCGATGCGTTTCAACCAGCATGAAGCCATCCTGATCGCCGACGAATCCACCTGGCACCTGGGCCCCACGTTCGGGTACCGGCGGACCAACTTCGGCGACCACCTGGCGTCGTTGATCGACCCCGAGGAATCGAAGAAGAGCGGCCTGTCGGCGGTCTACGCCGGAACGGGTTTCCCCTCCTTCCACCACGAGGTGGCGCGCCGGGCCCGCGCGGCCCTGGCCCACGCCTCGGGTGCCAACGGCGCCCCCGAACGGTGGGACAACCGGGGCCTCGCCCGCGTCGTCCACGAGGCCTTCGTTGCCACGCACGAGCGCATGATCGACGACAAGCTGCGCTTCAACTACGGCTTCGGGCGGGACGCGCTCAACTCCAGGAGCTACGTGGTGGACGGCCGCAAGCTCGAGGTCGGCCAGGACGGGCTGATCGATTCGGCCCGCAGCATCGCCGCCGGCTCGGCCCGAGGCAACGCCTACGTCCGCATCTTCACCAACTCGGGCTTCCTCGTGACGCACGACGGCGTCCGCGGAATCCAGGGCTGGCACATCGACGCGAAGGGCTGCCACCTCGGTTTCGCGACGCCCATCTCCGTCCTGGGTGAGGGGGACGAGGTCTCGACGCACCTGGTCGCCCGCTTCGTGCAGCGCAGGGACCTGGTCCAGCGGCGCCGCGGCTTCAGCCTGCGCGACGGCCTCTACATCGCGATGAGCATTGCGACCGAGCTCCGCTCCACTGTGGGCAAGATCGGCGGCTACTTCCAGATCTCGTTCGTCGACGGCGAGAAGGGCACTCGCGAACTGGTGAGCGACGCGGCCCACCTGGCGACCGAGGTGATGCGGGCCCACCTCTGGGGATTTCTCCAGCGCAAGGACGCCGAGGAGCTGATCGCGGCGCTGGTGCTGGACGGCGCGGAAGCCGCGGCGCTCGACAAGGAGCTCTTCGCGCGCGCGACCGAGCCTCAGAAGCTGCTCTCGTACCTGATCGGGTTCAAGCCGACGCACGCGCCAGCCGCGCTCGAGGTCGATCCGCCGACTGCGGTCGAGACCCCGCGCCGCGAGGCGAAGCCGCCCGTCAACCTGGCGAACGCGGCCGCCGCCGCCCAAGCTACCCCCGAGTCCCGAGAGAGGACCCGGCCGAAGTCCGCCGCCCGCGGCAACGTCGCGGTGCGCGAAGGAGGCGATCGCAAGTGACCTCGATCAATGCCATCCGCTTCAACCGCTATCAGGGGGCCATGGTGGCCGACGAGACGATCAGCGCCGGCGGCGGCCTGACCTACCACACGTCGGACAAGGTGCAATCCTGCATCCCGACGGTCGTTCGCGACGCCTACGGCATCGTGGGCGGCATGGGGACCACGGGCTCCTGCTCGGTCGGCGAATCGCTCAAGCAGGGCCTGCACGACTGGGTCCTCTCGGCCTATCGCACCGAGGTGGAGAAGGCGGGCCAGCGCCCCGCGCGGTTCATGGACCTCGACCAGATCGCGGCCGGTCTCTTCGACCTCATCGTCCGTCAGAAGCACCAGTGGATCTCCGAGCACCTGCGGGCCGAGTTCGGCTTCGACGTGGCCGAGTTCGTGGCCGGCTCCTACGAGCGGAACGGCCGCAAGGAGGAGATCAAAGACCGCGACGTCATCCGGCGCATCACCGACTGGATGTCGTGGAAGAACATGGAACCGGAGGTCGAGGGGATCTTCCTCAACGCCGCCCTGTTCGCCGGCTACGACGACGCCTGCGGGTTCCAGATTTACCACCTGGATCTACGCGATGGTTACTGGCACCGGGTCCAGAACTGCTACTTCGCCGAGGGGTCGGGGCGACAGTCGGTCGACCCGTCCATGTACAACTTCGTCGAGCGGCTTCGGATCGACGAGCGCCGCGGCGACATCGAGCCGGTCGAAGGGCTGGTCGCGATGCTGGCCGCTCTCAACAGCGCCAGCGAGCACGAGGTCGGCGTCGGAGGCTACCCCACCGTGATGCTCTTCGACGGCCGCGAGCCCATCGCCCGCCGCCAGCGGGAGATCATGGACAACCGGTCATGGCTGGCGACGCGCGTGGTCAAGGCCTTCACGACCGGCTACCTCGAACGGGTCCCCGCCTTCGACCTGCTGGAGGGCCTCTTCTACCGGGACGAGGACTTCGAGACCGCGTACGGCCGGTTCTGGGCGGCGGCTCGACAGCCCGAACTGCTGGGCCGGCTCCTGCGGGGCTACAAGGTCCCGCCGATGCCCGAGCTGAGACCGTAAGCCGGCGGGCGGTGCCCGTCTTGGTGTTCAGGCTCTCCCGCACTCGGGGAGCGATGCCGAGGAATGGGAGCCCGCATTGCCACGAGGCTCGAGAGGTCGTCATTCAACCCAGAGACACGGAGGCCCAGAGACCCAAAGGAGCTGATGTGATGGGACTCTTCTCTGTGTCTCCGTGTCTTTGTGTCTCTGGGTTCACTTGAGAATTCCCATGAGTTGGCGTCGCTCCCCGCACTCGTTTCGGGCTTGCAATCGCGCTCCTCAGGGTCCATCATGTGGGGCTCCGGCGCCCGGAGTGGAGTCTTCCGTGCGGGGTCCACGCCTCGTGGAGGGCATGACCGTGAACCGTCTGGCAACGTTGACCGCGGCAGGTGTGACCGGCCTCCTGTGCGCGAGCTTGGCTGCCGGCCCCAGGCCTCTTCAGGAGACGTTCGAACGTCTTTATCGGACTGCACCCACCGGCGGTGAGGCCGAGCTCACGACCGAGCGCCTGCTCCAGCACGTCACCTGGCTCGCCTCGGACGAGAACCGCGGGCGCAAGACGGCCGGCGGCATCCTCGAGGGCCGGGTCGCCGACTATCTCGAAGCCGAGCTTTCGGCCCTGGGCCTCGCCCCGCGTGGCGACAAGGAAGGCACGACCTACCGGCAGCCGTTCTACGCGTATTCGTGGGGCGGCGGCGATGCGGCCAGCTTCCGTTTCCCGGCCAGGGCCACCGACCGCGCCAGCTTCGGCGTTCTCGCCAACCAGTACGGCGTCGCTCTCGACCGGAACGGCAAGCCCGTCACGTCGGACCCGTTGCCGGCCGAACGGCTCCAGGAGCTTCTGGCGCCCGGGAATCCCCCGAACACCTTCAACCTGGTGGCTCTCCTCGAGGGCTCCGACCCCGAGCTGGCCTCCGAGCTCGTGGTCATCGGCGCGCACATGGACCACATCGGCACCTCCCGATACGGCGCTGGCAGCGACAAGATCTGCAACGGTGCCGATGACAACGGTTCGGGCACCGCGGCCCTCCTGTCCATCGGCCACGCGTTGGCGAAGGATCGAGCCGACGGGCACGGTCCCGCCCGGTCCGTGCTGCTGTGCTTCTTTTCGGGCGAGGAGATGGGCCTGCTGGGCTCGCAGTTCTTTGCCGGCAACCCCACGGTCGACCTGGCAAAGGTCAAGGCGATGCTCAACCTCGACATGATCGCGCGCGGCCAGCCCGGGCAGGTCTCGGTCTGCGACGACCAGTCCGGTGGCGGCCAGAACCTCTTCCACGCGCTGCACGACGCCTCCGAAACGTCGCTCGACCAAGTCGATCACAATATTTCGCAGTACCTACGGTACTCCGACCAGTACCCGTTCTATCGCAAGGGAGTGCCGGTGATCTTCTTCTTCGAGGGTTTCGAGGCCAACGGCGAGCTCAACCCGGACTACCACCAGCCGGGAGATCACGTCGAGAAGCTCGATATCCCCAAGTTCCGCGACCTCACACGGTTCGCGTACCGCCACCTGCTGGGGGCGGCCAATTTGCGCTGACGGACACACTGACCCGTGACCGGCCGGCAGAGCTGGCCGTGGTGCGAGAAAGCCATGAAGATCCTCGTTGCCGACAAGTACCCCGACAAGGGAATCGCGTCTCTCAAGTCGCTGGGCTGCGACATCGTCTACGATCCCGAGGCCAAGGGCCCGGCACTGATCAAGCTCATCAAGGACTCGGAAGCCGAGATCCTGGTCGTCCGGTCCAGCCAGGTCACGGCCGAGGCGATGGTGGGCAGCAAGCTCAAGCTGATCGTCCGCGCCGGCGCCGGCTACAACACCATCGACGTGAAGAAGGCGACCGAGCTCAGCATCTACGTCTCCAACTGCCCGGGCAAGAACAGCATCGCCGTGGCCGAGTTGGCCTTCGGGTTGATGCTGGCGCTGGACCGGCGGATTCCCGAGAACGTCGCGGCGCTGAAGGCGGGCAAGTGGAACAAGAAGGAGTTCGGCAAGGCGCGCGGCCTCTTCGAGCGAACGCTGGGCCTCGTCGGGTTCGGCTTCATCGGGCATGAGATGGCCATGCGTGCAAGGGCCTTCGGCATGCAGGTCCTGGCCTACGACCCGCCACTTCCTCGCAAGGAGATCATCTCCGCGGGGGCCCTCTGCTGCGACAGCCTCGAAGAGCTGGTCAGCCTGAGCGACATCGTCAGCATCCACGTCGCGCTGGTGCCCGGGACCCGCAACCTCATCAACGAGAAGGTCCTGAGCCACATGAAGCCGGGCGCGTTCCTCATCAACACCTCCCGGGCCGAGGTCGTCGATTATGACGCCCTGGCGAAGGCGATGAAGGAGAAGAAGATCCGCGCAGGCCTCGACGTCTACCCGAACGAGCCTGCCCAGGCCGCCGCCGAGTTCCAGACCCCGTTCTCCTCGCTCGAGGGCTTCTGCGGCACCCACCACATCGGGGCCTCGACCGACCAGGCCCAGGAAGCGATCGCCGACGAGACCACGCGCATCCTCAAGGTCTACCTGGAGACCGGCCGAGTGGCCAACCAGGTGAACCGTTTCTGAAAGCTCGTTCCGGAACGACTTCTACTTTTCACGGTATCGATCCTGGCGGCTCCGGCCGACCCGCGCGCGGGTCCCCGGGGCCGCGCGCATCTTGCGAGGTACTCCCGTGTTCACCAGCGCTCTCCTCTCCTCCACTCCCAGCACTTCGCCGGCCCGGGCCAGGACGGCGGGACCGCGGCCCGCACGGCTGGAGGACGTCCCGCTCATCCCGCGGAGGATCCTGCTGGGGAACCCGACCCGAAGCTCTCCGCGGCTGTCGCCCGACGGCAAACGCCTGGCTTGCCTCGCCCCCGACGAGGGCGTGTTGAACCTGTGGCTCGCGAAGATGGACGGCAGCCTCGACCGGCCGGTCACCCGGGACCGCAAGCGTGGCATCCAGGTCTTCTTCTGGGCGATGGACAGCCGCCATCTCATCTACCTGCAGGACACGGCCGGCGACGAGAACTGGCATCTCTATGCGGTCGATCTGGACAACGACATCGTGCGCGACCTGACGCCGTTCCTCGGCATCCAGGGGTTCCCCGTCGCCACCGTGCCCGAGAAGCCGCGCGAGTTCCTGGTCAGCCTGAACCTCCGGGATCGAACGGTTCACGACGTCCACCGGCTGGATCTGGAAACGGGGGCCATCGTCCCGGACACGGTCAACCCCGGCAATGTCATCAACTGGATCGTCGACCGGCAGTTGACGGTTCGCGGGGCCCTGGCTCGCCTGCCGGACGGCAGCACCGAGCTGCGCATCCGCGACAGCGCCGAGCACCCGTGGCGCACGCTCGCGACCTGGGGCGCCGATGACGAGTACTGCGGCGTCTACGGCTTCGCGCCCGACGGCCGCAGTCTGTACCTGCACGATTCGCGAGGCTCGGACACTCAGCGTCTGGTGGAAGTGGACACGCTCTCCGGCGCGACGAAGGTCCTGGCCGGGGACGACCGCTACGACGCCGGCAATGTCATCACCAAGCCGATCACGCGCGCCGTCCAGGCCGTCAGCTTCACCAGCGACCGGGAGCACTGGCGGGTCCTCGACCCCGAGCTCGAGCCCGATTGGCGGTTCGTCGAGGCGTTCGCAGGCCCGGCCGAGGTCACGCTCGAGAGTCGCGACCTGGCCGACGAGACCTGGCTCATCGCGGTCCGTTCGGACGTCGCCTCGGTGGCCCATCACCGGTTTGACCGCAAGTCCCGCACCTTCAGCCACCTGTTCGACACCCAGCCCGAGCTGGGCGACTACGTGCTGGCGCCGATGCGGGCCGAGACCCTCCACGCCAGGGATGGTCTGGAGCTGCAGGCTTACGTCACGCTTCCTCCGGGGGGCCCCGACCGCAACCTGCCGATGGTCCTCGACGTGCACGGCGGCCCATGGGTGCGCGACACCTGGGGGTTTCGATCCGACGTCCAGCTTTTGGCCAACCGTGGCTACGCCGTCCTCCAGGTCAACTACCGGGGCTCCACGGGCTTCGGCAAGAACTTCGTGAACGCCGGCGACCGCGAGTGGGCCGGCAAGATGCACGACGATCTCCTCGACGCTGTCGACTGGGCCGTGAAGCAGGGTCTGGCCGACCCCGCGCGCGTGGCCATCAGCGGAGGCAGCTACGGCGGCTATGCCGCTCTGGTGGGCGCCGCCTTCACGCCCGGGGTCTTCGCCTGCGCCGTCGACGTGGTCGGGCCGTCAAACCTGATCACGCTGATCGAGTCAGTCCCGCCTTACTGGCGCCCCTTGCGCAACACCTTCGACCGCCGGGTCGGCAACATCGACACCGAGCCCGAGTTCCTGCGGTCGCGCTCGCCGCTGTTCCGCGCGTCGAACATCTCCATCCCGCTGCTCATCTGCCAGGGAGCGAATGACCCGCGGGTCAAGCAAGCCGAGTCCGAGCAGATCGTCGCCGCGCTCCGCGAGAAGGGCAAGGACGTGGAATACTTGCTGTTCCCGGACGAGGGACACGGCCTGGTGCGGCCGGAGAACCGGCTGCGCTATTTCGCCGCGATGGAGGCCTTCCTGGCCCGCCACCTCGGCGGCCGGGCCGAGCCGGCGGAGTAGTCAGACCCGGCGTCGCCGGCCGAGTCAGTACTCGAACAACTCCTCGGCGCGGACGGCCAGATCGGGCAGCACTCGACTGGGGATGGTGCGGGCTCCGCTCACGAGGCCCAGTTCCTCATAGCGCGCTCCCACCAGCGTCAGCACGGTCACACACGCCGCGTCCGGCGCGATGAGCCAGTACTCACGGACCCCGGACGAGGCATACGCCAACGTCTTGACCGTGCGATCGCGCCGGGCCGTGCCGGGTGAGAGGACCTCGACAATCAGGTCAGGTGCGCCGTACACGGCTTTCTCCTGGACGATCTCCGCTACTCTCTCTCGGCTGACGAAGAAGGCGTCTGGCTGGAACATCGTGGTGTCGTCCAGGATGACCCCGCACGGCGCGAAGAACCACTTGCCCCGGTTCTGGGCCTCGGACCACGCCGCGAGCCTGAGAATGACCTGCATCACGACCCGCTGGTGGCGGGTGGTCGGTGGCGGAGTCACGTGGAGCCTCCCGTCAATCAGCTCGTAGCGGTTGCCGTCCTCGGGCATCTCGAACAGGTCTTCGACCGTCACCAGGATGGGCTGCGGCAATCCCACGAGCTTCGCCTCCTGCGGTTCCTTCCCTTCCATGGTACTCCGACTGGACCCGTTGGACCGCCTGCCCCTAGAACCGCTCGTACTCCAGCAGCTTCTCGACCACGTAGTCGGTCGTGATCCCCTCGGCCTCGCCCTCGAAGTTGAGGATGAGGCGGTGGCGCAGAGCGGGCAAAGCGACCTTCTGGACGTCCTCGAGAGCGACGTGCAGCCGGCCCTGGAGCAGCGCGCGCGCCTTGGCCGAGTGGACGATCGCCAGGATGCCGCGGGGGCTGGCACCGTAGGAGAGGTACTTCTTGGTGATCGGGATCGCGAACTTGGAGGAAGGTTGGGTGGCCAGGATGAGCTTGGCCGCGTAGTCCTTGATCGGGTCGGCGATCGGCACGTCGCGGATCAGTTCGCGGATGTTGCCGATCATCTGCGCCGAGGTCTTGGATTGGACCTCGATGTGGGTGTTCGTGATGTTGCGGTCGACGATCGCCATCAGGCAGTCCTTGTCGGGGAAGTCGACCAGGATCTTGAACATGAAGCGGTCGAGCTGCGCTTCCGGCAAGGGATAGGTGCCGTCCATCTCGATCGGGTTCTGCGTCCCCAGGACGAAGAACGGCTCGTCCAGAGGGTAGGTCGTCCCTCCGACGGTGACCTGACGCTCGGCCATCGCCTCGAGTAGCGCCGACTGCGTCTTGGCCGTGGCGCGGTTGATCTCGTCGGCCAGCACCAGGTTGGCGAAGAGGGGCCCCTTCTGGAAGCGGAACGCGCGCTGCCCGTCGGTCGACTGGCTGACGACGGTCGTGCCGACGATGTCGGCGGGCATGAGGTCCGGAGTGAACTGGATGCGCGAGAACTGGAGCCCCAGCACGCGGGAGATCGTCTTCACCAGGAGCGTCTTGCCGAGGCCCGGCAGCCCTTCCAGCAAGACGTGTCCCCCGCAAAAGAACGCGACCAGCACGTCCTCGACCAGGGCCGGATTGCCGGCGACGACCTTTCCGACCTCCTTCTTCAGGGAGGTGTAGACGTTCGAGAAGTACTCGGCCTGGTTCTTCACTGCCGGGGATTATAGCAGCGTCGGCGGGGGTCCGGCAGGGCGAGAGGTCACTCCGGGAGCAACGAAGGGAACTGGGGAGCCGTTTCACTGCGTTGGGCCTTTCAAGACGGTAGCGCGGGCCCCCTTCGACAAGCTCAGGACATGCTTGTGGCCCGCTCGAGTCGAGTCGCCGCTCTACAAGCGGGGGACAAGCCCAATGGCATTGATTCGTGATGGTTCCCATCTCCTGCCATGGGTTTGCCGGCGAGGCCGCAACGATGGCCACGCCAGAAGGTAGAAGCGGCTTCCGGCCGCTTTTTTGG
>JACQZL010000307.1 GCA_016213865.1 Candidatus Rifleibacteriota bacterium | reverse complement strand
GGGCGGCCAGTTCTACACGCCCCGCTCTGTCGTCCGAGTCCTGGTCGAGATGCTTGCCCCCTACAAGGGCCGGGTGTACGACCCCTGCTGCGGCCCAGGCGGAATGTTCGTCCAGAGCGAGAAGATCGTGGAAGCCCACGGGGGTCGGGTAGGAGCCATCTCGGTCTACGGCCGGGAGTCCGATCACACGACCTGGACGCTGGCGAAGATGAACCTCGCCATCCGGGATGAGGTCGCGTTCTTCCAGGCCGTCCGGGCGGTCATCCGCAAGACCATTCCCGGGCAGGCTCGCTCCGAGGAGAAACTGGACGCCGCGGTTCGTCAACTCGTGTCCCGTGCGGCGCCACGGGACCGCTCTCCACGCACGTCGCGTGGAGCCGGCCCGCGACGGCCACCGGCCACTGGTTCCCGGTCCGCCACGGCCCACTGCGTCTCCCCCCCGCTGTACAATGCAGCCATGCGCACTCTGCCGGTCGTCGCCGCCCTGGGCCTCCTCGTGTGCGGTGCCGCCGGGGCCTGCGATCCGGTGCTGCTCACGCTGATCCGAGGGCAGGACCGCTCCAGCGTCTTCGACAGGTCGGTCGAGCAGCTCAGCACGCGGCTCAACGATGTCGCCGCGCGGGCCCGGCTGGGCCAGTGGGCTCAGGGCCTCACGGGGCTCTCCGAGGTGCAACGCGACTGGGTGGGCCTGTACAGCTCGTTCTACCTCTCGAAGGAAGCGTCCGGGAGCCGCCAGCAGGAGTGGCAAACCACCTTCGACACGGTCTCGAAGCTGCTCGGGGAGCTGGACGTTGCGTACCGCCGGCATGACTTCGAGAAGCTCCATCCCGTCGTCAAGGAGATCCAGGAACGGCTCATCCGGTTCTATCAGCGGCGCACCGGCGACTCGCCGACTGCCCGCTTCGACCGGGCCCGCGAGGCGGCGCGGGTCCTGGTCGCCGCGGCGGCCAAGCCCGGATTGCCGCGCAGCGAGCTGGGAGAAGCGTATCTGGGGCTGGAAAGGTCCGCCGCCGAGCTCCCCATGGTGCAGGTGACTTCGCGCGACGACGTTTTCCAGAAGCTGCGCGCTTGCGATCAGGCACTGCGGGGCGGGCATCCGCTTCGCGAGCAAGCCGTCCAGGTCCAAAAGGCCGTCGAAACGTACCGTCAGGAGGCGCTGGCCAGGCTCTGGTTCGAGACGCCTCCCACCGACCCAAAGGCAGGAAAGCCATGAAGATCCTCGTTTTCGGAAGTCTCAAACCCGACTGCAAGAACTGCCGCGCCGCCGAACGGCTGGTCGAGGAGATCATCACCCCCTGGGGTGGTGGCGTCGAGTACCGCAAGGTGACCATCAACTCGCCGGAGGCCAAGGAGTTCCGTGTCATGGTGACCCCGTCGATCGTGGTCAACGGAAAGGTGGTCACGCACGGGGCCGTCCCGGATGCGGGCCAGCTCAGGCAAGTCCTCGAAGCCGAGCGGGCGCGGGAGGCCGCCGGGAGCTGAGCCCAATGGCATTGAATCGTGATGGTTCTCATCTCCTGCCATGGGTTTGCCGGCGAGGCCGCAACGGTGGCCACGCCAGAAGGTAGAAGCGGCTTCCAGCCGCTTTTTTGGGCGGCCGGGCTCACGTCCGGCTCCGAGGAAGCGGCAAGATGCCGCTTCTACCTTTCCGACACCTGTCATGCCTCTCCTGGTGAGGGACTTAATGCCATTGGGCTTGTCCCCCGCTTGTGGAGCGGCGACTCGACCCGAGCGGGCCACGAGGGCCCGCACTGCAACTCCTTGGACCACGCCCCCAGTCATGCGGCTCCCCGCGAGCTGCGTTTGCACCCCCCCGCGTTCCGGGCCTTGAAGCGGGACGGGTGTCCGGGATATCCTGCGATCATGCGAGTGGCCATTGGCGCCGATCACGGCGGGTTCGCGCTCAAGGAAGTGCTCAAGCAGTACCTGATCAAGGATCTGGGCCACGAGGTCAAGGACTTCGGGGTCGACAATCCGGCCCCGGTCGACTATCCGGACATCGCCCTGGCGGTCGCCCAGAGCGTCAGCCGTGGTGAGTGCCCGCTGGGCATCATCGTCGACGGCGCCGGAATCGGCAGCGCCATGGTGGCCAACAAGGTCCCAGGTGTCCGGGCGGCGATGGGATACGACCTCTATTCGGTCAACAACAGTCGCGAGCACAACGACGCCAACGTGCTGACGCTGGGGGGCCAGACGCTGGGGCCCGGCCACGCCAAGGTGATGGTCAAGACGTGGCTCGAAACGCCCTTTGCGGGCGGACGCCACCTCAAGCGGGTCGAGAAGATCGTCGCCGTGGAGCGGTCCTTCCTGGGACGAGGGGGCCGCTAGGTGTTCCTGGGCCGCGTCATCGGAAACGCCGTGGTCACGGCCAAGGACCCGGGCCTGAAGGGATTCCCGCTGCTGCTGGTGCAGCCCCTCGATCACCACCTGCGGCTCAAGGGTCAGCCCATCATCGTCGTGGACCGCGTCGGAGTCGGTCCCGGCGAGACCGTGATACTGGAGACCAGCCGCGAGGCCTCCTTCCGGTTGCGCCTTCCACTGGTCCCGACGGACTGCTCCATCGTCGCCAAGGTCGACTCTTCGAACGTCCAGGAGCCGACGTAGGGAAGGGGTTGCGGCTTTCGGGTCGCCGCGAGCCGGGCGGTTGATTCGCGGGCCGCGCGTCTCGAGCCGAAAGGCGCCGCGCTCTCCGGGGCCTCCCCGACCTGAACCTCAGAAGCGCCAGGCGACGCTGGCAACGGGCTCGCGGTAGTCGGTCGTGTTCAGGTGCCGCATGCCGACGGTCGCGGCCCACGACTTCTGCTCGTAGCGAAGGCCCAGGTTCAGGAACCAGGACTCGAGCACGTTGCCCTGCGGGTCGGCCACGAAGTCGAGGGCCGTCTCCCAGTTGATCTCTCCCAGCAGGCGCAGCCGCTTGCCGAACAGGAAGTCGGCGCCGAATCCGAGGTTGATCCAGTGGTTGGAGCCCTTCCCCACCTGGTCGAGCGTGAGTGTGCCGGCCGTCTGCTGGCCCGGGGTCAGCCCCGTACCCAGGAAGGTCGATCCCCCACTCGAAAGGGTGGCTGCCTCGTTCGGGTTCTGAGTCAAGGAACCGTCCCTGCGGCGGTAGACAGGGAAGCCATGCCTCTGGTGGGCCGGGCCGAAGCCCTGCCGGGCCACGCCGTTGGGATCGACCGCGAGAGGGCTCGAGCCGCCCGCCGGCACCGCCCCCGTCGTGGCGCCGCTCGGGAAGATGCTGCCGTCCCAATCGTAGGTGACGAATCGGGCCGTGAAGTGGCCGCCCAGGCGCGCTCCCTCGCGCGTTGACGCGACGGCGTAGATGTTGTTCATCCGGTCGTAGTCGTGGAACTCGATGACGTTGCGGTCCAGGTTGCGGAAGGCCGTGGTGTGAAAACCGAGCGCGACCTGCAGGTCGTCCAGGGCATACGAGGCCTTGGCCCCGCCGCCGAAGAGCGTCCGATCCCCGTGGAAGCTCGCACTGGTCGGAGCAGCCGTCGGGTTGTTGAGGTTGATCTGGGGAGCGTAGACGAAGTCGCGGTCTTCCTTGTCCAGATCGAGCGTCACCTCGACACCGTCGTAGACGCCGTATCCGAAGGTCAGCCCACGATCGGAGCCATCGAGCTTACGATAGACCAGCGGCCAGTAGGCGGCCCCCGCGTCCCGCTCCTTGGCCACGAGCGACACGACGGCCTGGCCACGCGGCAGGACCGAGGCCCAGGGCAAGTCCATCCCACCCGTGGTGCCCATCCAGCTCGGGACCCAGCACTGGGTGTCCAGCTTCGGCTTGGGCGGCGGCTGCTTGATCTCCTTGTACTCGGATTTGCTCTTCTCCAGGTCGAGGATGTCCATCTGAGCGCGCAGGTCCGGATCTGGCGTCAGCTTCGCCGTCTTGGCAGCGGTCGAGCAGGGCAGCATGCGGTAGTCCAGCGCCCCGAGCTGATCGGCCGCCAACGCAGGCATGGTCGCGCGATGGGTGGGCGGCGCGGCATCCCCGGCCCGGACCGTGGTCGCAGCGGACAGCCCCAACAGGGCCACGGCCAGCAGGCAGAGGCACTCCTTGCGGGAGGGTCGCTTTGAGGTCGGGGGGCGAGCAGAGCTGATCGGCACGGGTTGCATCCACCGCACTGGCCCTCGATCCGTCGCTCGCGTGGTGAGCGGACGACCAGGGGCCAGGCAGGCCTTCCTTCCAGTTATCGAGATCCGGGCGGCCGGGCATTAGGTGGGTAGCGGGTGTTGGGTGTTGGGTGCTCGGGTGGGGGACAGCCCTCGGGGTGCACACCCCGGTCCTCGGGGTGCACACTCTGCGCAAGGGTAGTCTGATGGCTCATCCAGAGCCGGAACCGGAGGCCGGTGACAGGCAACCGGCTACTTGTTCCGGCCTCACTCGTAAAACTACCCACGTGCGGAGCATGCACGCCAGTCCTCGAGCCCCGGGGCCCCGGCCCACCTTTTCATGGTAGAATCGGCCGATCGTGAGTGTCGCATTCTCCTTGCTCGCGCTGGCCGTGGGGCTGTATGCGGCCGGCCTCATCTGTTGCGCCATCGGCATGGCCCACCCGAAGTCGGTGGCCGGCCGACTGACGTGGGCTCTGCTCCCTCTCGCATGCCTGGTCCACTTGCTCAGCTTCTTGACGCAG
>JACQZL010000023.1 GCA_016213865.1 Candidatus Rifleibacteriota bacterium | reverse complement strand
GTGCCGGGTCCAGGGCCACGCTCTGGCCCTGGTAGGGGTTCGGGGACGAAGTCCCCGACCGGGATTGAAGTTCAACGAGACCCCCTGGATGACATGCTCCCGGTCGTGCAGCGCCATTTGACTTGATTGACGGGCACCGGCTAGACTGGGCCGATTTTACCGATCAGGGCCCCTGCGGTCCGGTTGCTCCAGAGGAGCGGGAGAACAGAAGATGCGGGTCATCAAGAAGATCGACGAGACAGTCCTGGCCAAGACCATCGAGCGATGCCGCGAGCGCAAGATCGTCATCCCGACGTTCGCCGAGCAGGCCGATCCCACCAAGGTTCCCGAAAAGGTGAAGCGCCGGCTGAAGGACGTCGGGATGCAGGATGCGAATCCGCTCAACCTCTTCCGGATCACCTGGATGAACGAGCCCAAGGAGAAGGGCGGGCTGTACAACCAGGGCAACTGGATCGAGTTCCCCTCGGAGGTCACCGGCGTCTCGGCCCGTCTCATCGGACTGGTCGGCAAGCACTTCCCGATCGGCGCCCACAAGGTCGGCGCCGCCTTCGGCTGCCTCGTCCCGCGCCTCGTCTCGGGCGAGTTCGACCCGGCCACCCAGAAGGCCGCGTGGCCCTCGACCGGCAACTTCTGCCGCGGCGGCGCCTTCGATTCGGCGCTGCTGGCATGCAAGGCGATCGCCATCCTGCCGGAGGGCATGAGCAAGGAACGCTTCGAGTGGCTTCGCTCGATCGGGACCGATGAGATCATCGCCACCCCGGGCACCGAATCCAACGTCAAGGAGATCTACGACAAGTGCTGGGAGCTGCGGAAAGAGCGCAAGGGCGCGGTCTGCATCTTCAACCAGTTCGAGGAGTTCGGCAACGCGCTCTGGCACTACCACGTCACCGGCACCGCAATGCAGCGGGTGTACGAGCAGGTCGCCCAGCCCGGCAGCCGCTTCGCCGCCTACATCTCGGCCACCGGCTCGGCCGGAACCATCTCGGCCGGCGACTATCTGCGCACCCGGCATCCGCACATCAAGGTCGTCGCCACCGAGGCGTTGCAGTGCCCGACGCTGCTGCGCAATGGCTGGGGCGCCCACCGCATCGAAGGCATCGGCGACAAGCACGTCCCCTGGATCCACAACGTGCGCAACACCGACATGGTCTCGGCCATCGACGACGAGCAGTGCATGAGCCTGCTGCGTCTCTTCAACGAGGAAGAGGGCCAGAGCTTCCTCGCCAGTCACGGCGTCAAGAAGGAGTTCATCGACCAGTTGCCGCTCGTGGGCATCTCGGGCCTGTGCAACATGATCGCCGCCGCGAAGGTCGCGAAGTTCTACGAGATGTCGAGCCGCGACGTCATGCTGTTCCCGATCACCGACTCGATGGACCTGTACAGGTCCCGCAAGCAGGAGCTGCGCGAAGAGTGCGGCGCCTACGACCGCGAGCTGGCCGCCCGCCACTACGGGCGCTACGTCGAGGGGACGCAGCCCGACGGTCTGCGGGAACTCGGCTACTGGGACCGCAAGGCCTTGCACAACCTGAAGTACTTCACGTGGGTTGAGCAGCAGGGCAAGGACTCGGCCGATCTGAACGCGATGTGGGAGCCGGATTTCTGGAGCGAGACGTTCGCGCAGGTCGACGAGTGGGACAAGCTCATCGGCCAGTTCAACGATCGCGCCGGTGTCCTGAAGAGCCTCGACTGAATCACCAACTCCAACACTGCACCGAAAGGCAGGAGGTCCAATCCCGTGGCAGACAAGAAGAAGCTCGCCATCCTCGCGATCGGCGGTAACTCTCTCATCCTCGACAAGGATCACAAGAGCGTGCCCGACCAGTACGACGCGGTCGAGCAGACCTGCACCCACATCGCCGGCCTGGTCAAGAAGGGCTACCGCGTGGTCATCACCCACGGCAACGGCCCGCAGGTCGGCTTCATCCTCCGCCGCAGCGAGCTGTCGCGCAGCGAACTTCACGACGTGCCCCTCGATTCCTGCGGGGCCGACACCCAGGGCGCCATCGGCTACCAGATCCAGCAGGCGATGGCCAATGTGACCAAGAGCTGGACTCAGAAGCCGATGACGGCAACGGTGGTCACTCAGGTCCTCGTCGACCGCGCCGATCCGTCGTTTGCGAAGCCCTCCAAGCCGATCGGCTCCTTCATGCCGAAGGAAGAGGCCGACGAGCACAAGGCCAAGGAAGGCTGGGACATCGTCGAAGATGCCGGCCGCGGTTTCCGCCGGGTCGTCGCTTCGCCCATCCCGAAGAAGATCCTCGAACTCGACGCCATCAAGGCGCTGCTCGAGAAGGACATGGTCGTCGTCGCGGTCGGCGGCGGCGGCATCCCCGTGGTTCTGAATCCGGACGGGCGGCTCGTCGGCATCGCCGCGGTCATCGACAAGGATCTCGCGTCGAGCCTGATCGCCCGGGATCTGAACGCTGACGTTCTCATCATCTCGACCGCCGTGGATCAGGTCTGCCTGAACTTCAACAAGCCGGATGAGAAGCGGCTCTCCCGCATCACCCTGGCCGACGCCCAGAAGTACATGGCCGAAGGCCACTTCGCGGCCGGCAGCATGAAGCCCAAGATCGCTGCGGTCATCGAGTTCCTCGAGGGCGGCGGCAAGGAAGCGCTCATCACCGACCCGGCCCACCTGGTCGACGCGCTGGAAGGGAAGGCTGGCACATGGATCGTCGCGTGACCCGGCCGGGCAACGCCTCGGACCTGCGCTGCGTCCTCTGCGGGAAGCGGTCGCCGATCGAGGATGCTCTCTACGTCTGTCCCGCTTGCGGTGGGAACGTCATGGTCGAGTACGACCTCGACGCTCTGCGCCGTACCTGGCAGCGCAAGGAACTCGAGGCCTGCAAGGACTTCACCATCTGGCGCTACGGTCCGATCCTGCCCGTCGAGGGCCGGCTCGACGGCCCGCCCGTCGGCTGGACTCCTCTGATCGACGCCCCGAAGCTGCGAGCATCGCTCGGGCTGAAGCGGCTGCAGCTCAAGGACGACGGCCGCAATCCCAGCGCCTCGTTCAAGGACCGGGCCAGCTCCGTCGCCCTCGTACGGGCGAAGGAACTCGGCCACGAGCTGGTCACCGGCGCTTCGACCGGCAACGCCGCCTCCGCGACGGCGGTGCTGGCGGCGGCCCTCGGCATCCGCACCCGCATCTTCGTGCCGAAGACCGCTCCGAGGGCCAAGATCGCCCAGCTCCTCACCTTCGGGGCCGAGGTGCTGGCGGTGGACGGCAACTACGACCAGGCGTTCGACCTGTGCCTGGCGGCCACGCGCAAGTTCGGGTGGTATAACCGTAACACCGGCTTTAACCCCTACACGCGCGAAGGCAAGAAGACCGTCTCGTTCGAGCTGCTCGAGCAACTCGACTGGAAGGTGCCCGATCTGGTGGTCGTGCCCGTCGGCGACGGCAACATCATCTCGGGCGTGTGGAAGGGCTTCGAGGAGTTCAAACGGCTGGGGTTCGTCGACCAGACCCCCAGGCTGCTCGCGGCGCAGGCCGAGGGCAGCGCGGCCATCGTCAACGCCGTGGCCGGCGACGGGAAGATCCGCCCGGTCGACGGCAACACCGTGGCCGACTCGATCTCGGTCAGCCTGCCGCGCGACGGCGACGCCGCCGTGCAGGCGATCCGGGCCTCGGGCGGGTTCGGCATCACCGTCAGCGACGACGCCATCCTCTCGGCCATCGGAGAGGTTGCCCGGGGTTCCGGAGTGTTCGGCGAGCCGGCGGCTGTCACCGCCTATGCCGGCCTGAAGGCGGCCGTCAACAAGGGGCTCGTCAATCCGGACTGGCACGTGGTGATACTGCTCACGGGCAACGGGCTCAAGGACGTCGCCTCCGCGATGAAGGTCGCCGGCGAGCCGAAGCTGATCTCGCCCGATCCGGCGCAGCTAGACAAGCTCTTTCCGGCCGGCTGAGCCGGGAGAGCGCACGATTATCTGAGACGTTTCCGGTTTTCTTGGACTGCAGGCCCAGGGCCTGGCAAAGGAGCGAACGAACACAACATGAAGAGCTTCATCGGCCGCGATATTCTTTCTCTGAAGGAGTTCGAGCGCGACGACTACTACCGGATCTTCGAGACCTGCGACAGGCTGGCCCCGTTCGCGCGGGATCGCAAGAACGCCGACCTGTGCAAGGACAAGACCCTGCTGACGGCGTTCTACCAGCCGAGCACTCGTACCCGTATGGCCACCGAGGCGGCCATGCACCGGCTGGGCGGCCACGTCCTGGGCTTCTCCGACGCGAAGATGACCCGCGCCGGCGACTTCTACCAGGAGTCGATCAAGGACACCGTGCACATGCTGGAGTACTACGGCGACGTCATCGCCATGCGGCACTTCCAGCAGGGCGCGCCCGCCGAGGC
>JACQZL010000306.1 GCA_016213865.1 Candidatus Rifleibacteriota bacterium | reverse complement strand
CACGCCCCAGCCCGGCGTCGAGAACGTCAGGCTGGTGGCCGTGAGGTTCACCGCCGTCTGGCCCGTGTTGGCCACCGTGTATTGCGCCACGAAGGTCTGCAACTGGTTGACCGAAGCCGGCGCGGTCAGACCGCCCGAGAACGCCAGACGTCCCTGCGTCAGGATGTCCACCGTTCCCAGGAGGTCGAGTGTCCGGCCGATCGCGGCCCCGCTGTTGCCGTCCGTGGCTGTAAGGACCAGCCTGGCCGTACGAGTCCCGACCGGGGCCGCAGCCGCCACCTGGACGGTGAAGACGAAAGTGCCGGCCGCCCCTCCGGAGATCAGCGTTGGGTTGAGAGCGGAGGGGATGACCGTGAGGCCGGCCATGTTGTCGAACGCAAGCTCGAGGTTGTCCACGAAGGCCGGCGCCTGGCCTGTGTTCGTCAGCGCTGCGACCACCTGGAAGGACGAACCGAGTGTGGCCGCGTTGGGCATCACGAAGCTCGAGAGAGTCGCCAGGTTCGCAACTCGTTGCACCGTAACCGTCACGGGAGCGGGCGAGTCTACGTGTAGGGCATCGCCCGAGTTGGCGTCCGCGGCGGTCACGGTCGCGGTGATATCGCGCGGTCCGATGGGAGCAGAGCCCGAGACCGCGACTGTGAACGTGAAGGTCGCCTCGCTGCCCCCCGGGAGGGTCGTGGGATTGCCGGCCGCTGGAGTCACCGTGAAGCCGCGGAGGTCGCTGAGCTCGAGGATGACCGCACTCACGGACGCCGCCGCCTGGCTCGAGTTCTTCAAGTCCAGGGTCACCGTGAACTGCTGCCCCTGGCTGACCACCGCCGGAGCTGTCAGGGTCCCGTCCACGCTCACCTCGGCCGGTTTCTGGACCCTCACGAAGCCCAGGGCCGTGCTCTCGGTCTCCGTGTGCGCGTGCGTGGCGGCGTCTTCTCCCGAGACCTTTGCTTTCGCAAGGAAGGTCCCCTCCGTTGCCGTCAACGGCACGGTGATGCCGAATTCGAAAGTCGCCGCCACTCCCGGGAGAATCACCTGGGGGTTGGCTGCATCGGCGGTGATCGCAAAGGGCGCACCGACGAAGAGCAACTCGGCGGCCGTTACTGTCACCGCCGTCTGGCCGGTGTTGACCACGACGAACTGGGCCTCGAAGTCCTGCCCCTTGCTCACGGTCGCAGGAGCGACGAGTCCGCCCTGGAATGCCAACCGGCCTGCCGACAGGATGTCCACGGTCCCCAGGTTTCCCGCCACGCACACGACCCTCGCCCCACTTTGCGCGTCGGTTGCGGTCGCCGTCAGTCTGGCGACACGAGGCCCGATCGGGGCGTCGGACCAGACCCGGACCCGGAAGCGGAACTCCGCGGAGGCCCCGGCCGCCAAGGTCGATGGGTTGGTTGGCTCGGTGAGGATGGTCAACCCCGTCTCATCCCCGAACTCCAGGTCAACGTTCAGCTCGGTCGCGGGGGACTCCCCCACGTTCACTATCTGCGCGACCACGACGAACTCCTCGCCCTGGGTCGCCGTGGCAGGCATCTCGAACCGGGCCACGCCCTCCGGATCGGCGGCCCGCAGCACCGACATGCGCGCCGCCGGCGGGCTGCTGACGGCGAGCGGAGCCAGGGTGTTCGCATCTCGGACCACCACGGCGGCGGTCACGTCCCGCGGCCCCGACGGGGCGGCAGCATCCACGGCGATCGCGAACGTGTACGTGGCGGTCGCGGCTCCGGCAATCACGGACGGGTTGATGGGAAGCGGGACGAGCGTCGCCGAGATACCCCTCGGGTCGCTGAACACCAAGCTGACCGAGCTGACGATGGCCGACGCTCCGCCGCTATTCACGAGCTGGACGGTGGCCTGGACCGTCTGACCCTGGTTGACGTCGGAAGGCACGACGACTGCGCTGGCGAAGGCCACGCTCGCGGGCAGCTCGACCCGCAGGAAACCGAGCCCCTCGTTCGACACGCTCGTGGCGGCGTTCGTCACCGAGTCACGTCCTGAAGCAGTCGCCGAGGCGATCACGACCCCCGGAGTCGCATTGACGGGCGCGGTCACGTCGAAGGCAAAAGTAGCCGTCAGTCCAGCCAGGATCGAGTTGGGGTTGGAGCTTCGCGCCGTGGCGGTGAGCTGGCCCCCGGAGAAAGTCAGGGTGGCGGACGTCATGTCCACGGCTGTCTGCCCCGTGTTGGCCAGCACGTAGCGCACCACGAACGACTGCCCGCGGTTGACGCTGGCCGGCGCCGAGAGGCCGCCCGAGAACGCGAGCCGCCCCGCGGCCAGGACGTCGATCGAGCCCAGGCTGCTCAGCACCTCGCCCACGGGCAGCCGGCTGTTGGCATCGTTGGCCGACACCGTGAGCGAAGCCGTCCTGCGGGTTGCCGGGGCTGATTGCGAAACCCATACGTTGTACGAGAAAGTCCGCGTCGTCCCCCCGGGGAGCTCGATGGGGTTGTTGACGTCCGGCACGACCGTGAGGCCGGTGGCGTCGGCGAAGCCGAGCTGGACGTTCACGTCGCGGGCCGTCGCCTGGCCGACGTTCTGGAGCGTCGCCACGACCGAGAACGAGGACCCCTGCGTGGCCGACGGGGGCATCACGAAGCTGGTCACAGTGCACGCGTCTGCCCGACTCTGCACGGTGACTGTGGCCAGGTTGGCCCTCGTGAAGTCGAGGAGGGCTCCGTTGTTGGCGTCGGTTGCCCGGACTCGGAGCGACAGCCGCCGCAAGGTCGGGTTGGCGGCCTGCGACGCGGTGACGGTAAAACGGTAGACTACCGTGGTGGCACCCGGAACGGCGGCGGGGTTCGCTGGAGCCGGGATGATGGTGAGGCCGCTGGCGTCGTCGAAATCCAGGGCCACTTCGGCAACGCTGGCCGCGCTCTCGCCCGAGTTGCGCAGGCGGACCTCGGCCGAGAACGTCTGTCCCTGGCTCACGACCGCCGGCGTGATGGCCGCCGTGGCATCGACCGACGCCAGCACTGCCGGCTGCAAGACCTGGATCCGGCCGACCGAGCGCCGGGTCGAGGCACTCTCAGGAGTGGCGGGGTCCGACCAGGAGATCGAGAAGTCGAGCGGGAAGAGCCCGGCCGTCGCGGTCACGTCGACGGTCGTGTTGAACTGCAGAGGCACGATGGCCCCTGCTGCGATGCTGCCCGGGTTGTTGCGGAGTGACGCCGTGATTCCGGCGCTGGCTGTCAAGGTCGCCGAGAGGACGTCGACCGAACGCTGGCCCGTGTTCTGGACCTGCACGGTCACGACCAGCGACTGCCCCTGACTGACCTGCAACGTTCGAGCGAGGTCGGCGATGGCGATCCGCCCCGGCGACAGGAGCGTGATGCTGCCTGCCGAAACGCCGTCCAGGTTGGCGGCCGAGCTCGTGTTGGTGTCGCGCGCGCTGAGATAGAGACTGGCCGAGCGTACGCCGGTCGTCGCCGTCAGGTCTGAGGAGGAGTCGAAGGTGAAGGGAAGAGTCGAATGCCCCTGAAGGGTCGTCGTGCCCGGCCGGAGCGTGGCGCGCATCCCCGCCCCGGAAAAGAGCAGGACGGCGCTCGTCACCTGAGCCGGCGCGCCACCTCGGTTCGTGACGGGGACGGTCGCGGTGAACTGCTGACCCAGGAAGACCGGCTGAGGGCTCGCCACCAGACTGCCCGCAGTCAACCGCGGCGGCGTCTGGACCTCGATCCTGAAAGTCGAGCTCTGCAGCCGGGGCAGGGCCAGGCCGCTGTTCTCGTCGGTTGCCGTCAGGGTCAGGTAGACGAGGCGCTCCCCGGAAGCGGCGCTCTGCTGAGCAGTGCAACGGAACAGGAACGTAGCCGAAGCGCCTCCGGCCACGGTCCGAGGATTGGCCATGACCTCCTGCGTCAGCCCCGTGCCCTGGATGTCCAGGGCCGCGGCGACGTCGATCGCTGCCGCCTGGCCCGTGTTTCGGATCGAGTACTGGAGGTCGAAGGTCTGCCCCTGGGTGACGGTCGTGTTCGGCGGCGTCTGGGCAACGGAGAGCACGGCGCCTCGCTCGAGCTGCCACACCGTCGATCCGACTGCCTGGATCGGCTGAGCGGAATTCGCGTCGAGACCGTTGGCCGTGGCCGTCACGGTCACCTGCGAGCCAGAGAAGTCCCAGGTGGGTGTGACCCGGAAAGAGACGGTAGCGGTCGAGCCGCCGGGTACGGCGACGGGCTGGGCGGAGACCCGGGCGTAGGGAAAGTACTGACCCACGTCTCCGGAGGAGTCGAACGTGAGGCTGACCTGCACGGAGCTCGCCGTTGCCAGGCCGCTGTTGCGGACCGTCACGGTGACGTCGACGGGCTGGCCGGCCGAGACGATCGTTGATTGCCCCGGGCTCAGGGACTCCACCGACAACACCGCCCCGCTTTGCACCAGCACGGTCCGCGGCGGGGCCAGCATGGCTACCGGTGCCGGGGTCCCCGTGGCGCTGTCCACAGCCGTCGTGAGCGCGTTGAGGCTGAAGTAGCCAGGGGTCAGAGACGCCGTCGGCACGCTGAATTCGACCAGGATAGAGCGTCCCGCGGCCAGCAGCAGCTCGCCCGGAGTCCAGGCCCGCCTGGCCTCTCCCTGGGGCGTGAGCCACACGGGTGGGAACTCGGTCGTCCCGACCTGGAGGGCTAGCTTGGTCAGTCGCGCCGCCACGGTGCTGTCGTTGAAGACCGTGTAGGTGGCCGCAACGAGGGCACCTTGCGAGACAGTCGTGGCGGAGACCGCCAGGTCGGGCACCCGCAGCCGGGCCGTGTCGGGGACCCGGAGCGTCGCCGCAGCGCCCGACACGTCGCGAAGGTCGTTGGTGGAGTTGTCCGCGCCCAGCGATGCGACGACCGTCCTGGCGTGCACGGCGGCGGCGATGGCGTAGGTACCCGGGCCCACGCCCGGGCCGGCCTGGACGTTGAAGAGCAGCCAGACCAAGGCCCCGGAGGCGAGCGTCGTGGGGTTCTCGGAACTCAGACTGGCCAGGATCTGCTGACTGCTGAACGTGAGCTCCGCACCGATCAGGTTCACAGCCAGAGGACCCGGGTTCGTCACCTGCAGCTCCATCGTCGTGGACCGCCCGGGGAGGATGGAACTGGGCCCGCGCAAGGCGCCCAACGCCAGCGGCACGGCCTGGCCTTGCTCGAGGACCGACATCCGGCCGGCCGTGATCGGGCCGACGCTCACATTCGAATGCTCGAGCGAGTCCTGGGCAGTCACGTTTGCCGAGAGGTCGAAGGTCCCCAGGCTCGCCGTCCGCGAGGCGGTCGCCCGGAACTGGAACCGAGCGAGGTTGCCGCCGGCGATCGTGGCCGGGTTGCCGGTGAGCGCAGCGAAGGTCAAGCCCGGGTTGGCACTCGAGACAGAGACGGTGCCGAGCTCGGCCGTGCGCTGGCCCGTGTTACGGATGTCCAGCCAGACCGTCGTCGTCTGGTTGCGGTAGACGACCAGACCGTCATCGAGCGGCTGCACCTCGAGCCGGGCCTGAGTTGGCAACACCGGGGCCGTGACGACGAGTGGCGTGGTCGCCGTTCCTGTCAGGCGCTCGGGATCGGCCACGACCAGTTGGATGGTGTAGGTGCCCTCGAGCTGCGGCACGAACGACGCGACCGCGAGGCCCGAGTTGGCAACGGTCACGGCGGTCCCGCCCCGGGTCACCGTCCAGTTGTAGGTGAGCTGATCGACCTGATCGGGATCGCTGCTGGTGCTGCCGTTGAGCTGGAACGTCGTGCCGGCGCTGCCGGTCGTCGGCGAGACCGAGATGCGTGCAACGGGAGGTCGATTGGCATTGTCCTCGATGGCCCCCAGGAGCCCCGTCACCACCGGGTCGTTACGGGTCACGCCGGTTTGAGACGCCGAGGCGCGGACGAAAGCATCGATACCCGCGGTCAGCTCGGTGCCCAGCACTTGCGCCGGAGCGGACACCCAACCGCCCGTCGCCGCGGGCATCCGGATCGCGTTGCCGACGAGGTCCTTGCCGTCCAGAACGCCATCCGACGAGGCATCGAGACCGGCGCAGCCCACGAGGGTCATTGCCGTCACCGAGTTGCTCGCGGCCGACTGGCTGAGACCGGCCAGCACGAGCCCGTATCGAAGGCTATCGTCGCTCTCGGTGCCGGTCAGACCGAACAGGTCGGCCGGCGCTGTCCGGTCCGGTAGTGGGACGTTCAGGTGGTAGGCCAGGTACGAAAGGGCCCAGCTCAGGCCGTCGGAATTGAGCCGGTTCTGGCCCTGCGCCAGCGCCACGGCCAGGTGCGTCAGCGGCGTCACCTGCACCGAGAAAGGCGGGCTCACGCCTGCCGTGAGGCTGGGGATCACACCGCGCAACGGGTAGTCGGCCGTGGTCTGGATGGCTCGGCTGGCTTCGTCCATGAATCGGCCTCGGACCTCGAGGACGACGGGGCCGCTGTAGGTGGTGTCCTCGATGGTGAGGCTGAAGCTGCCGTCCGAGCTGCGGACCTCGCCCGAACCCAGCGGTGTGGCGCCGATCTGCCCGTTGCTCACGGGGAACGCCGTGACCAGCGTGGGCGACTGCGGCGTGCTGGCCTGGAAGGGACCCTTGAACGCTTTGCCGGAGAGGGTGACGCCGCCTCCAGTCCCACCACCGCCGCTGCCGCCCGCGGAGCTTCCACCGCCACCTCCGCACCCTCCCAGCGACAGGGCCAGCACGGCGATCACGACAAGACCCAACCAGTTGACACGGCTACAGAATCTCAAGACGACCTCCGTTGACCGACGCGCTTCGGTGCAGAGACACGCATCCCACCAGGAGTACCCAGTCTCAGTCCTTGCTTGGAAAGGCGATAGTAACACGATTTGGCGACTTCGGCGCAGAATTGTATCAAGGAGCCTACTCGTTTCGCCAGCAGAGCGTCTCCCCCTGAGCCGTCTCTTGCGCCCATCGCTTGCCGGCCCGGCTTATACTGGGCTCGCTCAGGAGGCAATGATGGCACAGAACGACATCCTTTCAGTCCTCAAGGCCACGGGGAAGACGTTCGCCGGGGCCGATCTCGAACGGGCCCGGACGCAGGCATCCTCCTTCGGAATGGACCTGGGGTGGGTCCTGCTCGGCATGGGCTTGGTCAGCGAAATCGAGCTGAGCCGCGCCTATTCGGAGCTGTACAGTCTGACCCTCGTCTCGGAAGAAGAGCTGACGGTGCAGCCCGAGGCAGCTTCGAGGATTCCGGACAACATCGTTCGCAAGTACCAGATCTTCCCGGTCGCCCTCGAGGGTGACGAGCTCTGGATTGCGATTTGCAACCCCACTGGCCTGAAGGCCGCGCACGCTTTCGCGCGCCAGGAGGCCATCCGCGTCCAGGTCGTCTTGACGACGCCGTCCGTCCTCTCACGGCTCATCAGCAGCCGCGGCGCCCCTGCTCCCAAGTCGCCGCCACTGGCCGTGCGGGCGGAGATGCAGACGGCCCCCGGTGCCTCCCGGCCGGGCCCGGCCTCCCCGGCCCAGTCGCCGGCCGCCCCGGAGGCGAAGAGCAGCATCTCCCTGGCGCTCCAGCGACCCGATGTCGCCACCACCGAGGAGATGTTCGGGAAGATCGAGTCCCTCTCGAACGAATCGTCGACGATCGAGATCCTCGACGACATCCTCGAGTCATGCGCCCACCAGCAGGTCAGCGACTTGCACATTTCCCGCACCGATGACGCCCTGGTCCTGAGGTTCCGCAAGGACGGCGTGCTCACCGCCCAGCGTCTGCGGATGCAGCCCAAGAACCAGGACGCGGTCATCTCGCGGGTCAAGGTGCTGTCGGAGCTGGACGTGACGGAGAAGCGGCTCCCCCAAGATGGTTCGTTCGAGTACTCGTTCCGAGGGAATGGGCGCGACGTGCGCTACGTCTGCCGTGCCAGCGTGATGCCGACCCGGAACGGCGAGAAGGTGTCGTTGCGCTTGCTGGAAGCTAACGCACGGGCCCGAAGCCTGGACGAACTGGGCCTGTCGGTCGAGGTGCTGCAGCAGATCCGCCGGATCGCCCGCTCGCCGTCCGGGCTGCTGCTCTTCACGGGTCCAACCGGGAGCGGCAAGACCACGGCCGCCTATGCCTGTCTGCAGGAGATCAGCAACCCTGCGGTGAGCACCTTCACCGTGGAGGACCCGATCGAGTTTTCCAGCGACCACTACTACCAGATTCAGGTGAACGAGAAGATCGGGTTGACGTTTGCACGCGTACTGAGAGCCATCTTGCGCCAGGACCCGGACGTGATCCTGGTGGGAGAGATCCGCGACCCCGAGACGGCCCAGATCGGCGCCACGGCCGCGCTCGTGGGGCGCCTGGTGCTGAGCACGCTGCACACCAACGATGCCCCGGGGACCATCACGCGCATGACGGATCTGGGGGTCCCCCGCTATGCGATCGCGGCCGCGCTCAGAGGGGCCGTGGCGATCCGGCTCCTGCGCCGCCTCTGTGACTGCAAGCGCCGCGCCACGGTCACCTCGGCCGAACTGGCGGCCGTGCGCGAGATGTACGAGTTGGGCGCAGGCGAACCGTGCGAACCCGTGGGATGCGAGGCCTGCCACGGCTCCGGATTCAAGGGACGGTTGCCCGTGGCCGAGGTGCTCGTGATGGACCAGCGGCTCTCCGACGCGGTGATCGACGGCCAGGGAGGCTTCGAGATCCGGCGGGCAGCGCAGGAGTCAGGCTTCGAACCGTTGGTCGCCGACGGCTGGCGTCGGGTCCTTCGGGGCGAAACCTCCGAGCGCGAAGTCGTGCGGCACCTGGGCACGGTGCTCTGAGACCCCGGCCCCCCCGAAACTCACCGCCCGCCGCGGACGCCTCGGGACGACCAGCCGCTGACGCGTGGCCACATGCCCGCCGGAAGCAGGTCGCGGCCGAAGATCTGGTACTCCTTGTCGAGGACCATCTCGAAGCCGGACATGAGGCGCCTCAACTGCCGGCTCTCGGTGTCGACCGACAGGATTGCGGTCCTGAAGCCCTTCTCGCGGGCGATGTCCAGGAAGTTGCGGACCAGCAGCCGCGAGAGGGCCTTGCCCTGGTACCGCTTGCGCACCGCCAGATAGAGTACCCGGCATCCCCGGACACCTCCCGTGCGAAGGGCCCAGGCGAGCGCCAGGCGCTTGGCCATTGCGGGGTAGTGACGGACCTCGTGCAGGTAGGCGTTCGTGTCAGGAACACCCAGGATGAATCCCAGGGTTTCGTCCCCCGACACTGCGATCCGGGTCAGCTCGGGATCGCCGATGACCAGCAGGTTGCGAATCAGGAAGTGGGCATCCTCGGAAGTGAGCGGCGTGAACCCCCACTGGTCCTGGAAGGCATCGTTGTAAACGTCGAGCAGTCTGCCAGTGTCGGCGGCCAGCGCCTTGACGTCGAACGGCCTGAGGCGGATCGCCTCGGCTTCGGGTCCGGCAGGCTTGAAGGCACCCTTGCCCGACACCATGTCGTAACGATAGGTGACGAACTTCCGCGCCACATGGAGGCCGGCCTGCCGCAGCAGGCCGGCATAGTACCCAGGGTTGTAGGGCATGAAGACCGGCGCCGGGGTCTCGAATCCCCGCGTCAAGACCCCGACATCCTCGTGCAGCGAGAGCGTGAAAGGGCCCTCCATGCGCGAAGCGCCGCGAGCCATGAGCCAGCGAGAGGCGTGGTCCATGATCTGGTCGGAGATCTTCGACTCGTCGATGCAATCGAAAGCCCCGAAGCGGCCCGACGTGGCCGACGTGTTCGGCAGGAAGACCGTCACCCGGGCATTGACCACTCCCTTCTCCTCGTGGACGAACGTCTGCCCGATGTGGTTCTTCCAGAACGCTTCGCGGTCCGGATGGAATCGCTGGTACTCCATCGCGGGCGGCGGATCATGCCAGCCCGGAAGGTGGCGGTAGATGGCAGTCCGGATCTGTCTGAGGGCCCGATCGAAGTCGTCGGGGTCCGACAGGGCCCGTATCAATCCCATTGGAGCATGTCCTGAGCGATCAACGCCGACATAGTACAGCTTTTGACCGAAACGGCAACGCGGTGCGTCAGGGGTCGACCTCGCCGCCCCGCCGCCCTTCGCTGTTGCGACTTGGAGGACGGTATGCTATCCTGCGGACCTTGCCCTGCCCGAAAGCTGGTG
>JACQZL010000305.1 GCA_016213865.1 Candidatus Rifleibacteriota bacterium | reverse complement strand
TTCAATACGTGTCCGGGACCTTCCGATCGCGGGCATGACCGGGCGAGAGACCGCTGCCGCAGATCCAGAACTGACGTACTCGAAGGTGTTCCCCGCAGTACGGCTTACCGAAAGGCATGACTGACTTTGCCGATGCCCTGCCCGAACGGCCGTTCCAACGTGAAAAAGCGGTGCCGTTGTGCTATCCTTTGAGATCTCGCGCGGTCCGGAACCTGGGCCGCGAGGCAGGTTGCATGACCCATGCACCCCGGGCCGGTCTGACCGGTACGAGGCGCCGGGGAGGCTGAAGAGGGACGATGACTGCAGGCAGCAAGCACAGGACCGAGCAAGAACCGAAGCAAGAGAAGCCGAGCCTGGTGAACAAGCTGAAGAAGCTCGGCTCGACCTTGGCGCTGAAGGCCGACCTCCTGCAGACCCACAAGAACCAGGGCAGCCGCAAGCACGTGCAGCGGCTCTACAATATCTTCGCGCCGCTGTACGACCTGGTCTGGCCGAGCATGAAGGACTACCGGGCCTGCGCCTGCCACGTCCTGGACCAGTCGGCCCATGCGGGGCACCGGATCCTCGACGTCGGGACCGGCACCGGCATCCTGGCCCTGCAGGCGGCCGACCGCGGTCTTCCGGTGGTGGGCTTCGACCTGCATCCGAAGATGCTGGCCCAGACGCACAAGAAGGCTGTCAAGGCGAGCAAGAAGAACCCCAAGGTGACGGAGCAACTGCGGCTCTGCCAGGGAGACGCCACCATCCTGCCGTTCAGAGAAGGCGCCTTCGACGTGGTGATGTCCGGCTTCATGCTGGTGCACTTGTCTCGAGACCAGCGCATCGCCGCGGTGCGCGAGATGCGCCGGGTGCTGCGCCCGCAGGGACAGGTGGTGCTGCTGGAGAGCCGGGGCGAGCTGACGAAGCGCTACGACACGAAGGAACAGTGGGAGCGCATCCTGCGCGACCTGGACCTGGTCGAGGCCCGCTTCGACGATATCTACGACGTTTACCGCGTCATCTTCGCGCGCAAGCCTTCCACGAACGGGCACTGAGCCCGCTCAGAGGCTCGAGGTTCGGGGAGAGACCGGCCGACGGCAACTCGACTCGTCGCGTTCCGCGATCGGTTTCGAAGGGTGTTGACCAGCGATCGCCAATCCCAGCGACATCCAGTCCTGGAGCTTGGCCCTGACGGTGGGCACCGAGCTGGTGGCCTGCATTCTCGTCGGGGCTGGCGGCGGTTACGCGCTCGACTACTGGGCCGGTTCGTCGCCGGTGGCGATGGCGGCGGGCACGCTGCTCGGCATGCTCGCGGGGTTCGTACAGCTCTATCGAACGGTCCGAGGGCTCGAGGGAGGTAACGGTGGCGTTCGCTGACTCGCGGCAGCCGGAGGCTCCCTCCCCGGATGCCGGAGCCGGGGCTGCAAGTTCCGAGCCTCCAGCCCCGGTCTCCGAGCCGGACACGGCTGTCTTCGATGCGCTCTGGCCGGGACTCGTGCGTTTCCTGTGGACCCGCAGTCTGGCGCTGCTGGCGCTCGGGCTGATGGTGATGGCGCTCACCCGCGCGTGGTCGGGGACGCGGGCGGGCGGGCTTGCGCTGGGCCTGGCCACGGGGCTCGGGCTGCTGGCGTTGCTGGGCCGGGAGGTGCGCAGGCTGGTGCTGCCGCGGTCCCGGGGGTGCCATCCCCGAGGGACGGCGTATCTTGTCTTACTCAAGTATCCGGTGCTCGCGATCCTCCTGTACCCGTTCTTCGCATACGAGCTGGTAGAGCCAATCTTCTTTTTAGGTGGTTTCTCGGTGGTGCAGGCAGTTTTTTTGTACAAAGCTGTTGACTCTGCTCGTGACGTGGCTCACATTCATCATCTCGCGAAAAGCCCTCGGGAAGCGCCCGGGGCGAACGTTCAACGCTAGGGCCGGGTAACGGCCCGGGAATCGACTGGAAGAGGGACCGACTTGTCCGCGCTCTATGCATCCGAGATAGCCCACGAGGCGGCCGGGGCCGCTCAGGGGGCCGCCGAGGCCGTCGAGCACGTGGGGCATGCCTGTGGCCACCACGAGGGGACGTGGCTTCACCTCGGGGTCCACCTCACCGGCCTGCCCGACTACATCCTGGTGACCTGGCTGATCCTGGCGGGTCTGGTCACGCTGGCCTACCTGGGGGCGCGAAAGCCGCACTTGGCGCCCCGGGGGCTGCAGAACGTCCTCGAATACCTCTACGAGTCGCTCGACAACTTCGTCTGCGGCATCATGGGGCCCCGGGGAACGGCCTTCACGCCGCTGCTGGGCACGATGTTCCTCTTCATCCTGTGCATGAACCTGGCGGGTCTCGTGCCGGGGCTGCTGTCGCCGACGGCCTATCTGAACACCACCGTTGCGCTCGCGCTGACGACCTTCCTGGCGGTGCAGTACCACGGTGTGAAGGCGCACGGCCTCAAGGCCTACCTGGCGCACTTCATGGGCGAGCCGCTGTGGCTCGCGCCGCTGATGCTGCCGGTGCACCTGATCGGCGAGGTGGCCAAGCCGCTGTCGCTGGCGATCCGCCTCTTCGGAAACATCTTCGGAGAGGACAAGGTGATCATCATCCTGGTCGGGTTCTCGCCGGTACTGCTGTTCGTGCCGCTACCGATCCAGTTTCCGATGATGCTGTTCGGAATCTTCACCAGCTTCGTGCAGGCCCTGGTCTTCACGATGCTGACGACGATCTACCTCACGGTGGCCACCGCGCACGAAGAGCACGGCGAGGGCCACGAAGATTCCCATCCCTCAGACCATCACTCCTGAACCTTCACCTCACCATCAACCCCCGAGGAGGACAGACCCCATGAATTACTTCATCGCCATCGCCATCGCGGCCGGGTTCGGCCTGCCGATCGCCGTTCTCTCCGCCGCCCGCGCCCAGGGCACCGCCGCCGCCGCCGCCCTGGAGGGCATCGCCCGCCAGCCCGAGGCCGCCGGCAAGATCCAGCTCGCGATGATCATCGCCCTGGCCCTGATCGAATCGCTGGTCATCTACGCGCTGCTGATGTTCTTCATGCTCTACGGAAGCCTTCCCTCGAAGCAGCAGATGCTCGACCTGGCCAACAAGGAAGCAGCCATCAGCACCCCCGCGGCCCAGCACTGAAACGCGAGCGCCATGACACGGAGAGGAGCCTGAGTCGAAATGCTCGACAACCTGGCAATCAACGGCAGAGACCTCCTGGTCCAGATGGGCGGTTTTCTGCTCCTCTTCTGGCTTCTTTCGCGGTATCTCTTCAGCCCCCTGTCGCAGGTCATCTCCGAGCGCGAGCATCGCATCAAGGAGAAGATGGACGAGGCCGAGCGGAACTCTCTCGAGATGCAGGCGATGCGTGACGAGTATCAGCGCCGCATCGCGGCGATCGAGACCGAGTCTCGAGACCGCATCCAGTCCGCGATGAAGGAAGCGCTGGCCGCCAAGGACCGGCTGCTCGAGGAGGCCCGGGTGGAGGCCGAGAAGCTGCTGGAGCGCGGGCGTGAGGAACTCGTCCGAGAGCAGCAGAAGGCGATGGTCGAGACCCGGGACCAGATCGTCGATCTGGCCATCCATTGCGCCGAGAAGCTCATCGAGAGGAACATCGACGAGAAGGCCCACCGGGCCATGATCGACGACATCATCGAGCACGGAGTGAGAGCTTCATGATTCCGCTCTCCCTGACGCACCGCTATGCCCGGGCGCTCTTCGAGACCGCCCGGTCGACCGGCAAGACCGATGCGGTCGCCGAGGATGTCGTGCTCGTCGACGAGACGCGCCGCACCTCCCCGGCGCTGCTCGAGTTGCTGCGTCACCCGCGTCTCACGCAGGACGACAAGGAGCGGCTGCTGCGCAAGGCCTTCGAGGGCCGCGTGCAGGAGGTCACCCTGGAGTTCCTGTTGCTGCTGCTGAAGAAGGGCCGGTTCGAGATCCTGCCGCTTCTGGCGAAGGCGTTTTCGAGGCTGCTCGAGAGCTGGCGCAACCAGCTCACGATCCAGGTCGTTGCGGCCTTCCCGTTCACGGAGCACGAGCGGAACTTCCTGAAGGAGAAGATGGGCAGCCTCATCGGGCGCCAGATTCTGCTGGAAGAGCGAGTCGAACCGGGCCTGCTGGGTGGAATCGTCATCCGGTTCGGCGACAAGCAGATCGACGGTAGCCGGACCGAGCTGAAGGAAACTCGGGTGGTGGCCCCCAGGGCCTAACGGCACCGGTGTCCGGGCGCGCGGCGAGCGGCCCGACACTGCCGGCCACCCAGGAACAAGATCACGGAGCAAACCGATGGCAACCAGACCCGAAGAAATCACGGCGATCCTCGAGAAAGAACTCGCGCAGTACAAGAAGGATCTCCACATGATCGACGTGGGGATCGTCACCGAGGTCGGCGACGGCATCGCCCGCGTGTACGGCCTCGAAGGGGCCATGTCGGGCGAACTCCTCGAGTTCCCGGGCGGCGTGTACGGCATCGCCCTGAACCTCGAAGAGGATAGCGTCGGCGTTGTCGTGCTCGGCTCCGACGGCCACATCCGCGAAGGCGACCAGGTCAAGACGACCGGCCGCATCGTCGAGGTCCCCGTGGGCGACGCCCTCATCGGGCGCGTCGTCAACGCGCTGGGCGTGCCGATCGACGGCAAGGGCCCCGTGGTCACCGACCAGCGGCGCAAGATCGAGCTCAAGGCGCCCGGCGTCATCCAGCGCCAGCCCGTGAAGGAGCCGCTCGAGACGGGGCTCAAGGCGATCGACTCGATGATCCCCATCGGCCGCGGCCAGCGCGAGCTGATCATCGGCGACCGCCAGACCGGCAAGACCGCCATTGCGCTCGACGCGATCATCAACCAGCGCGACACCGGCGTGCTCTGCATCTACGTCGCCATCGGCCAGAAGCAGTCGACGGTGGCGCAGGTCGTCGACACGCTCGAGCGGTTCGGCGCGATGAAATACACGGTGGTCGTCAGCGCGACCGCCACCGAGCCGGCCCCGATGCTCTACATCAGCCCGTACACCGGGGCCACCGTGGGCGAGCACTTCATGCTGCAGGGCCGTCACGTGCTCATCGTCTACGATGACCTGTCGAAGCACGCCAACGCCTACCGGCAGATGTCGCTGTTGCTGCGGCGCCCGCCGGGCCGCGAGGCGTTCCCCGGCGATATCTTCAATCTGCATTCGCGGTTGCTGGAGCGCGCGGCCAAGCTCTCGAACGAACTGGGCGGCGGTTCGATGACGGCGCTGCCAATCATCGAGACCCAGGCCGGAGACGTCACCGCGTACATCCCGACCAACGTCATCTCGATCACCGACGGCCAGATCTACCTGGAAGGCGACCTCTTCTATGCCGGCATCCGGCCGGCGGTGAACGTGGGTCTGTCGGTGTCGCGCGTGGGCAGCGCAGCCCAGACGCACGCGATGAAGG
>JACQZL010000022.1 GCA_016213865.1 Candidatus Rifleibacteriota bacterium | reverse complement strand
GTCCACGGGAAGGTCCAGACGCTCTCGGTGGAGGTCCCGGTCATGCCGGTGCTCGGATTCGAGGCGGCCCCGGCGATCGACAACTGGGGCGTGCCGGGCATGATCCGCTCGGAGAAGGAGGCGGTGACGTCGACGGGGAAGCCGGCCCGCACGGCCAGGGGGTTGGTCACGCCGTCCTGCGAGTAGGTGAAGTAGACGGTGGGGTTGCCGGTGCGCACCCGGAACTCGTTGTGCAAGGCTGGGGTCAGGTTCGGGTTGCCGGCCTCGTCTCGGGCGCCCGTGACACTCACGACGAACGTCCCGTCGTGGCCGGTCCGGATACCGAGCGGGTAGGTGTAGCGATACAGGCGCTTGTCGACGCGCAGCATCGCGGTCGGCAGCACGCTGTTCGGCCCAGGCTGGCTGCTCAGCTTTGAGAGAATCGAGATGATCGGTGTGGAGGACGAGGCGACGTCGCTCGTGAACACGGCGGTCACCGTGAGCGGGCCGGCCTCCACCGTCGAGGTCGGGACGCCCGACGTCTGGATGTAGGTAAGATCGACGGACGGGCCGCTCGTGAGGATCTTGAACGCATATGCCGGGTCGATGTTGTCGTTGGTCGAACCGTCCCGGCCATCCTTGACGTGGACCTCGAAGCAGCCGTCATTCCCTCCGTGGGACTGGATCTGCTTGGAGTAGGTCCAGACGCTTCCGTCGAAAGGGGCGATCTCGACCATGGGCGTGGAGACCTGAGTATTGGCTCCCGCCGTCGTGGTGCAGACCGTGCTCGTGGTGATCGAGACCTTGGGCACGGTGAAGAGCCGCTCGGGCTGGCCGCCGAACGACTTGAAGAACTCGGCCTTGATGACGAGCGGGCCGGTGGTGACCGGCGACGACGGGGACAGCGTCAGCCGGACGGTGGGGGAGGTGCCGTCGATCTCGAAACTGGAGGGGCCCGAGATGAGCGCCGGATTGCCGACGTCGTCCTGGACCTGCGCGGCGATGTTGGCGGTCCCGTCGAAGTACGTGACGTTGTCGGTCGCATCGACCTGGTAGGTCGCGACCCACGTCTTGGCCGTCGAGACGTCCGGCTGGCTCGTCGAGAGGGTGATCGTGCGAGCCAGCGTGGCGCCGCCGGCGGTGGGGCGACGGACGATGAGCGCGGGCGCGGTCGAGGTGATGGGCTGGCCCAGGATCGGCGCCCGATCGAACGTCGACGTGATCGTGATCACCTGATCGGCCCCGTAGCTGGTCTGCACGGGGGAGAAGGCGAGACTGGCGACGATCGGCGTCGTGATGACGTAGCCGGTCGAGCGAACGGTGGCGGCCACCGAGTTGCCCGCGAGATCCTTGCCGGTCAGCACCGTCACCGTGCAGAGACCGTCGAGCAAGCCCGGCGTCGACCCCTGCGGCGCGACGCTCATGGTCCCCTCGAAGTACCCATCGGCCGCCGGGCCCTGCAGCGTGACCACGCTGGCGGGAGCCGTGCCCGGGCGACGCACCGAGATTGTCGGCAGCACGTTCGGATTCATCGCCTCGTCGAACTTCACCCGGTACTTCAGGTTGCTGGTGCCGGCTGCGACCCGGGGAGGTACCGCCACGACCTGGTCGACCTTCGGCTTGATGGTGTCGATCCGGAGCAGGTTGTTGACGCCGGGCTCCTCGCTGGAGTTGCCGACCTCGTTGACGCCATTGCGGATCGTGACCTGGGCCAGCCCATCGCGAACGTTCGACAATGCGCCCGTCTGGGTCAGCACGTTGTAGGAGTAGGTCCAGGTGTCGCAGAGCAGGTTCGATCCGCACGACCCGGCCTTCGTCATCGGCGTCTGCAAGACGTCGTTGATACCCCCTCCGTAGGGCGGGCGATCGATGAGGATCACCGGCCCCTGGACCGGCTCGTCGAACCTGGCGGTGATGATCACGTCACCCGCCGCGACAGTCGAGGGGGTCGTCAGGCTCTGACCGCCCTGCGAGTAGCTGATCGTGGGCCTGGCGCGATGGGTGTCCAGCTCGAAGATCGGCTGGACCGGCGTGTGGTCGTTCTCGAGGCCGACCAGATTGTAGGCCAGCGTGGGCGTGACGATGTACGAACCGGCCAGCGAAGCGCCGGCGCCCGGGCCGGTGGGCTGCGTGGCGGTCGGCGTGTAGTTGAACGAGAAGACGCTCTGGTTCCGACCGCTCGACACGTAGACCAGCGACGCGCCGTTGACGTCGTTGACGCTTGCCTCAGAGCTGGTGCTGGTGATGTAGACCTTCGGCCGAGAGTTCTGGGTGATCTGCTGGTCGAACGTCACCGTCAGGGTCAGCGGCGCCGCCGGGATCCTGGGGATCGTCCCCGTTCGGATGCCCTTGCTGAAGCCGATGGTCGCCTGGGCGGGCACGGTCAGGGTATTGAAGGTCGTGTTGGTGGAGTTGGCCTGGGACTGCGCGAAGTTGTTGTCGCCGTAGTCGATGGCGTTGTTGACCACGACCGACGCGACGCCGTCCTGGATCGTGGTTCGGTTGGCGGCGGTCACCTGATAGGTCGTCGTCCACACGGAGGGATCGCCGCTGACCGTCGAGAGTTCGTAGCAGCAGGGGCGATCGCCGTCTCCCGGCCGGTCGATCGACAGCGCCGGCGTCGTGGCGATCGGCTCCGGGTAATACTCCGGGTTGAACCCGTCGCGGTAAATGCGCTCGTTATAGAACGAGACCGTGATCTGCAACGGTCCAGTGTCCACCAGGGTGCGGTCCTTGCTGTAGGTGATGCCGGCGTGCAGCGAGGGATCGTAGAAGTTCATCCGGGTGGCGTTGGTCGTGGTGAAGTCGTCGACGACCAAGGCCCGGGAGAGAGAGCCATCGATCGAGGCGAAGCCGGGCGAGTTGGAGCCGCTGCCGGCCGTGGCATCGGGAAAGAAGATCGGCGTCCAGGAGACGACCCCACCGGGCAGGACGAGTTCCATTCGAATGGCGTCTCCGGGCACGGCCGGTCCGACCTGGGAGAACGAGTAACTGCCAGGGAACAGGCCTCGGTAGTCCTGGGTCGTGGCCACCGCGGGGAAGGTGTAGCTCTCCAGTTTCTCGGTGATCGGGTCCTTGTGCCAGAGGACGAGCCAGACGTTGCGGCCGGTCACGGGCGAGCCGGCCTCGTTCCGCACGTAGCCAAACAGCGAGACGACCTCGTCGCTGGGGTCGGCCAGCGTCTGCTT
The DNA here is from genome assembly GCA_016213865.1 of Candidatus Rifleibacteriota bacterium. Next base: position 4,260 of record JACQZL010000022.1, on the reverse strand, counting down.
GTCGATGGCCGTCTCGAGGACCGGGATCGCGAGCGAGGTGCCGGTGTCGAAGCGGAAGGGAGAGGTCGTCCAGGTGCTCGAGCCAGACGCGTTGATGGAACCTAGCAGGAACTGGATCGACTCGCCGGTCACGACCTTCGACAGACTGATCGATCTCGAGGTGTTGAGCGGCAGGTTGCTCAGCCTGCCGGCCTCGACGCGGGTCGTCTGGTTGTAGGCGTTGACGTCCATCTTGGTTCGCCGGCTCGCCAGACCATTGCTGGAGACCTCGACCAGGAAGGAGCGGGAGGGCACGTCCTGGGTGCGGATGGTGAGCTGGTTGTTCGCGGTCAGCGCGGAGTTGGCATTGCCGGCCCGGTCCTTCCCGTTGGTGATGGCAACGACAAACGTGCCGTCGTTTCCAGCTACGACGTTGTAGACAAAGGTCCAGATCGCCTCGTTGCCGGTCGAGGACATGGCCCTCGCGACGACGTCGTTGGTGCGCGGAGGGGGGCCGCTGATCGCGATGTTCGGCGTGGCCTTGATCGGCTCGCTGAACGTCGCTGTGATGTAGACCGTGGACGGTGCGACCGCCACCAGCTTGGTGCTGTACTCCATCTTCGAGATCGAGGGAGCGATCGTGTCGACGCGGAACGCCGAGCCGTACACCGCTTCGTTGTCGTAGGAGTCGTAGGCCCCGACGATATCCAGCGTGGTCAGGATGTTGTAGCCGCTGTCCAGGATCGAACCGTTGTTGTCGGGCTCGATGGTCCAGTTGTACTGGAAGTTCTGGGCGGTCACCTGGTCCATGCCGACCGCGTTGACATCATTGCCCGTCCCGGGGCGGTTGATCGTGACCTTCGGTGGAGTCGTCGTGTCGATCGCCTTGTCGTACTGCGCGCTGATCGTCAGCAACCCGACCCCGACCGCTCGGTTGGGGATGTCGGTCGTGATGTCGTTCAGGTCGGTCGTGCCACGGGAGTAGCTCACCGACGCATTCGGCACCACCGTGTTGACCTGGAACGTGTTGTTCGGCATCGGCCCCACGAACGGGTTGCCGGCCGCGTCATAGGCGGTGGGCAGGACCGTGAAGGTGCCGTCGTCGCCGGTCTCGAGGATCGTCCGGGCATAGCTCCAGAACCGATGGTCGGCCCCCGCCGCCATCGTCCCGGTGGTCACGTCGTTGGCCGTGCTGGCGGTGCCGCCGGCAATGCTCAGGGCAGTCGGCGTGAGGTCGAGGTTGACCTCTTCGCTGAAGGCCAGGTCGATCTTGAAGCCTTGCCCCAGACCGTACCGCAGGCTGGTGAGGGCCAGCGGCTGGTTGACGCCATAGCGGGCGCTGGACTTGCTGTAGTCGACATTCGCCACGGTGGGCGCCACGGTATCGACCGTGAAGACCGGATTGTTGGGCTGGTTGAGCAGTGCGTTTCCCGCCGCATCGAAGGCGGCGAGAACGAGCGAGCGCTCACCGTTGGGATTGGCGGCCAGTATCGTCGTCGTGAAGGTCCAGACCGTGTTCGCGGTGGCCGCCAGCGGATCGGCGAGCATCGACTGCCCGTTGACGGAACTACCCCCCAGGTTCCCGCCGGAGACGGTGATGGTCGGCGACAGCACGGCTGGCACCGGGGGAGCAGGCGCATCGGGCGTGATCGCCTCGCTGAAGGTGGCCGTGACGATGAAGGTCTCGGCCTTGTAGATCTGCGAGGACTTGCTGTAGACGAAGTCCGTCAACTGCGGCCGCGTGTTGTCGATCTGGAACGTCGACGCCGGTGGAGCGACCATCTCATTGCCGGCGGCGTCGAAGCCACTGAACGAGAGAGTGCGGGTGCCGTCCGCATCCCCGTCGATGATCTGCAGAGGCCCGAAGACCCAGACGGTGGCGGTCTCGCCCTGCTGCAGGCTGGCATTGCGAACCAGGAAGCCTCCGACCCGCCCTCCGGTGATTGTGATCGACGGCGCCGCGGGCGAGATCTCCTCGCTGAAGGTCGCCGTGATGAGCAGCGGGTCGCCGCCCTTGTACGGACGGCCCCCCTTGCTGTACGTGACCGAGTCCAAGGTGGGTTTGGTCGCATCCACCTTGAACGTGTTGTTGCTGGGCTGGGAGGCCAGTCCGGGATCGGCCGGCGCCGCGGCCGAGGCGGTGATCGTCACCGTACGGTCGCCGTCTCCGTCGGCGCCGATGATGTTGCCCGAGACGGTCCAGACCCGGGAGTTCTGAGAGTCCGGCATGACGGCCGGAAGTACCAGCAAGCCTCCTATCGGCCTGTCGACGGCGACCGTGGGAGCGACCGGGATATCCTCGGTGAACGTCGCCGTGAGGCCGAAGGCGCCCAGACCATACGAGCGGCTGGGCCGGCTGTAAGCGAGCGTCACCGTGGGCCGGGTGTCGATCTCGAAGGAGTTGCCGTAGAGATCCGACTGATTGCCGATGAGGTTCAGCGCACCGGTGACGGTGATGCCGGCCGTGCCGTCCTTGATGGTCGTGCCGTTCTGCAGGTCGATGCTGTGGCGGATCGTCCAGGTCCGGCAGTAGGTCGAGCCGCAGGAACCGGTCATCGCCGTTGCGGGCAGATCGTTGGCGCCGCTGCCGATCGGCTGGCGATCGATCGTGGCGACTGGCCCGGTCACCGGCATGTCGAAAGTCACGGTCACGTCCAGCGCGCCCTTGGCGACCTTGGCCGGGGCCTTGGTGTAGGTCAGCGCCGTCACCGTCGCCTTCAGGCTGCTCACGCTGAAGTTGGGGTTGGAGGGCGTCACGTCCGACGGCTCCATGTTGGTCCCCATCAGGTTGTAGGCGTTGGTGACGTTGATGGTGTAGTCGCCGACGGGCAACGCCGGAGTGACGTCGTAGGTGAAGATGCTCTGGTTGGCTTGCAGATCGTCCTTCACATAGGTGAGGTTCTTCCATCCGTAACCCACGACCGGCGTGTTGTCCTGGAGCAATTCGAGCTGCGGCGCGACCGTCTGCGTGATGCGGGTGTCGAAGGCGACCGTGATGGTGAAGGGCACCGTGGGCACCTTCGGGGGGCTCTGGGTCTGATCGCCGCGGCTGTAGGTGAGTGAGGCCACCCGGGCCGGCGTGCTGATGATCGTGAAGTCGTCGTTTTTCATGTCCGGCTGCTGTCCGACTCGGACGGTGCCGATGTCGTTGCCGCCGTAGTCAACCGCATTCTGGGCGGTGATGAACGACTTACCGTCGAGCAATCCCGACCGATCGCCCTTCTGCACGTTGTAGGTCGTCGACCAGCGCCAGCGGGCTCCACTGAGTGTCGAATCGACGGTCAGCGGCCAGCAGCAGGGGTTCTCGCCGGTGCCCGGGCGATCGATGAGCAGCGTCGGCACCACGCCTTCCGCCACCGGCTCCGCGACGAAGGCCGGTGCCGAGCCGAAGATCAGATCCTTGTTGTAAAACGTGGCCGTGATGGTCAGCGGCCCGTCCTTGACCACACGCGTGCTGGTGGTCGTCTGAGAGAAGTCGTTCCCCGCCTGATAGTAGGTGTAGATGACGTAGAGAGCGGAGTCGGTCAACTGCCAGCTCGGACCGCTGCCGGTGTTCAGGTCGCCGCCGGCAATCGTCCAGATGCTCTTGTTCGCGTTGACCGAGTTCGCGAAGATCATCGGAGGCAGAGCCTTCGTGTTCGACGACTCGAAGTTGTGGCTGTCCTGATCCATGACCAGCGCGGGACTCGCCTGAGGGACCGTCTCGAAGATGCGCACCGTGTCGTTGAGCTGGATCGGGCCGACCTTCGAGAACCCGTACTTGCAGGGGAACTCCTGGGCGAAAGTCTCTGTGGTGGACAGATCCGGGAAGTTCAGGAAATCCGCGCCCTCCCGGCTGAAGTAGCCCTGGATCTTGCTGCTGTTGGTGTGCGTGACCAAGGCCTGCAGCGTCTTGCCGGGAACGACGTAGCCACTGCTGTTGTAGACATAGCCGCCGGCCGCCGAGACTTCACCGCTGGGATCGGTCAGCACCACGAGCGGCGGCGGGGGACCGTACGGATTGCCGATCACCGTAGTGCCCACGTCGAAGACCAGGGTCGTGGCAGTGGAGTTTTTCCCGGAGCCGATGTTCGTGATGAAGAACGATATGGTGTCGCCCGTGGTGACGTCGGACAGCCAGATCGAGGCCGGAGAGCCCAGGCTGACACCGCCGAGCGTATCCTGGAGCCCGCTTCGGTCGTTGACGGCTGTCATGGTCAAGTTGCTGCGCCGGTCCGCCAACCCTGAGCCGTCCAGCCGGAAAGCCTGGAAGACGTCCACGGCCTGCGCCGCCACCGGCGC
>JACQZL010000302.1 GCA_016213865.1 Candidatus Rifleibacteriota bacterium | reverse complement strand
TCGGAAAGGTAGAAGCGGCATCTTGCCGCTTCCACAAGTCCGGGCAAATCGCTATCGTGTGACCAGGCGCCCAAAAAGCGGCTGGAAGCCGCTTCTACCTTGCGGCGTGGCTGTCGTTGCGGCCTCGCCGGCAAATCCATGGCAGGAGATGGGAACCATGAGGATTTAATGCCATTGGGCGCAGCCTGGGCACAAGCGGACCTGGCCGCGTCCGGGGCCGGACCCGACAGCCCGCCGCCTGGGCCGTGGAATGGCAAAACCCCCACGCCTTTGGGGCGAGGGGGCTTGTCAGGGGATGTGTTTTCGCGGGGCCTTGACCCTCTTGGGTCCATCCACCTGTCTTCTGAGAGCGCGGTTTCTTTCGAGACCTGGCTCTTCGAAGATGACCTGCTGACGGCGTTGTTCCGCTTGTTTCGTGCCGAGCGGGAATTGAGGCCATCGCTTCCCGTCGAGCTTGGCGCCAGACGGAACTTGGTTGCCAAGAGGGCCGGCGTCAGTCTTTGAACCCTCTGGCCGGGGCAGTTCGGGGGCCTTTCCTGCCTTCAGTACCTTTGCTTCAAAGGACCTGATGCACTGGGCTTTCGCTGATCTGCGATCAGTTTCCGCCCGCATCCCGCGGTCGATCCTTGTCCAACCACATCCTCGGGTACACGAGGATCCCAGGGCCACTTCAGTTTTCGGGCTGCCGCCCCGCCGGTCCCTCGGGCCTGCCGGCGTTACGGCGGTTGGTCCTGCAGAACTGCGCGCCGTCCTTCGAACGTTACTGGCATCCTCCGGGCGACCCCGCCCGTTTGTCGGCTGCCTCTCCGTTCGGAGGGGTGCGATGCTATCATCGCGATACCGAGAAGTCAACGACTTTTTTCGCCCATGACCAACCAAGGCAAACGCCTGGGCAGGTACCTGGTCCAGAGCGTCCTCGGACGCGGAGGGATGGGCACTGTCTTCCTCGCCGTTCACGAGGAGCTGGGCCGCGAGGTGGCCCTCAAGGTCCTGCGCGAGGAGTCGGTCGACCCCCAGGGGGACCTGGCCAAGCGGTTCCTGAGAGAGGCCTCGAGCTGCGCCCGCCTCTCCCACCCCAACATCGTTCGCGTCTTCGACTACGGGCACGAACAGGGCGTCTTCTATTACGCGATGGAGTTGCTCCGGGCGCGCGACCTCCAGGAACTTCTCGATGAAAAGCCGGTCCAGCCGATCTCGATGACGCTGCGCGTGGCGCGGGACATCGTGGCTGCCTTCAAGTACTACATGCCGCTGGGGTTCATCCACCGGGACCTCAAGCCGGCCAACGTGATGATCGATGGCAGCGGAAGGGCCATCCTGACCGACTTCGGCCTGGTCAAGGACCTGCACGCCACCCCCATCACTCGCGAGCACTGCCTGGTCGGCACCCCGGCCTACCTCGCTCCAGAGCTCCTGCGCGGCGCCACCGTCAGTCCCAGCGCGGACATCTGGGCACTCGGCGTCATCCTCTATCGGATGCTCGCCGGCCGGCTTCCCTTCGAGGGCAAGACCCCCACCGAGGTCTTCCCGATGATCGTCAAGCAGCAACCTCCTCCCCTGCCGGTGGAAGCAAACGCCATCCCGGCCGCGCTGGTCAACTTCGTCTTCAACTGTCTCGAAAAGGACCCCGCGGTCCGTTACCAGACGCCGGACGAGCTGGAAGCCGACCTCAAGGCAGCCGAACGCCGCTCGGCGGTCCAGCGACGGGCCCTTCCCCCTGACGCCTCCGCCCGAGCCGCTCCTGAGGCAGAGGCCCCCGCGAAGGCGTCTTCCCCGTCGCCCGGACCGGCCCAAGCGGTCCCCACCCCGGCCCTCCCCCGGAGGGGGAGGGTGGAGACGGGGCCGGCGTCAGGCACGGCCCCCGGAGGCCCCCGGCAGTCGGGGGTGCGATCGTTGCTCGCCGCCGCAGGCGTATGCATGGCGCTGGCCCTCGGCGCGGCCGGGGGCTTCTACGTTACCGGACCTCGCACGGACTCCGACTCGCCGTCGGAACCCGGCAGGACCGGCGCCCCGGCGATCCGGACCGCGACCTCGGCAGCCCCAGTGAGTCCTTTGACTTCGAATCGAGCGACGGCAGCCCTCGCGGCCCCCGAGCCGGGCAACCTCACCCTGGCGCTCAGGGCCTTTGCGCCGAGCAACAGGGCCGAGGTGCTCGATTCCCGTATCACCAGAGCCACCTCGGCCCAGCGAGCAGGACTCCTCGAGGCCGAAGGGCGGGCCGCCGCCTCGAGCTTGCTGGCGGCGTGCCTGACGCGGGTCAAGACGGCCCCCGAGACCTTTCTGGGTCCGCACCTCTCCTGGGACGAGCGGGTGAACCATGGAGAGGAGCTCCTCTCCATGCTGCGGTATGACCTCTGCCACGAAGCCTGGAACCGGCCGGGCCCCCTGGGCGTCTTGCCCAAGCTCTCGGGGCGCATCGCCTATCAGACGACGAGGCTGACCGGGAGCGCGGCGACCGGGTCGGAGACCGCCCTTCTGCGGGCCATCGAGCAGGCTTTCCCGCCACCCCTGGTCCGGATTCCGCTGCTGGCGGTGACGGGCAACTCCGACACCTGGGCTTACGACAACGTCCAGACGAAGCGCAAGCTCGACGGTCTCGTGGAGTACCTCGAGACGACCGACCGGATCCGCCAGCGCGAGCCTCTGGCACGGTTTCGCCTTCCGGCCGGGCTGACGGGGCCTGTCCGGTTCGTGGCGACGGTCGACGAACTGGACGCCCAGTCGGCGTTCCTCCTCCATCTGAAGCCGGGACCGGCGGCGCGGGCCCTGGTCCTGCCCATCGTGAATGTCCTTTCCGCGCGCCGGAGCGAGGCCTGGTCGCTGGTGACCCTGAGCCTGGGCCCAGGTGTGCTGCCTCCGGGCGATTACGAAGGCTGGCTCACGTCACGCCGCCTCTTCGATCACGTCGTCTCTCGCAGGAACTTGCGGACCGTGACGCTGGTGCTGCCGGAGAAGTAGTTCGGCTCCCGGGCGGCTTCAGCGGTCGCGCCGTCGGTCCAGTTCCCGATCGACTTCCGCCAGGCGCGTCACGATGGTTGCGAGGCGGTTCAGCCTCCCGACGAGGGCCACGCGGAGAGCACAGTTGACCGCGTGGGCGGCCGGATCGGTTCGGTTCGCCGGTAGCTGGGACCGGATCGCGTCCAGGTCCGCCCTCAGCTTCGACAGTTCCGCGCGGCGCACCTTCTGCTCGAAGGTCAACCCGTCCAGCGACTGGCGACGCACCGACGGCAGGCCCGCCAGCACGCCCGCCTCCGGAGTGCCGGCCAGGGATGCGAAGAGCGGCACCTGGCCGCCCTGAGACACGGTCAACGGCGGCATCTGGCCCTGGGCTCCGAGCGGCCCCGCGAGCGCGAGTCCAAGGGCGACCCATCCGACGAACAGGAGAGTGTGGCCTACGATTCTCTGGTTTGGCATGGTTCGGATGGTACCTCATCCGGCCGGGGGCACACACCTGGTCCGCGCCGATGGTGTAGACTGAGGGTGAGGCTACGGAGGTCCGATGGACAAGGGAACGATTCTCGTCGTCGACGATGAGGAACGCATACTGGAGCTGTTCCGCGGCATCTTCGTCCCGCAGTACGACGTGCTGACCGCGTCCTCGGGACCGGAGGCGCTGGAGCTCGTCTCTCGCCAGCCGGTCCATGTGCTGCTCGCCGATTACCACATGGAGGGGATGACCGGCAGCGAGCTCCTGGTCAAGGTCCGCGAGAAGTACCCGGAGATCGTCCGCATGCTTATCACCGGGTACCCGGACATCGACGCCCTGGCGGACGCGATCAACCGGGGGCAGATCTACGGCTTCATCCGCAAACCCTGGGAGGTGGCCGAGCTTCGCATCTTCATCAAGCAAGCCTACGACCACTACCGCGTCCTGGAAGAGAACCGCCGGCTCACGGCCGAGCTCCGCAAGGACAACTTCTCGCTCCACAACATCATCCAGAGTCTCGTGTCCGGCCTGATGGTCGTCGACACGAGCTACAAGATCTATCTGATCAATCCGGCCGCGGCCAAGCTGTTCGGCCTGGATTCCCAGTCGGCCCGCGGGCACCAGGTGACCGACTTTCCGACGCTCGCTCCGCTGCTGCCCATCATTCGCGAGACCCTCTCGTCGGTGCACAACCTCGACTACCAGGAGATCGAGATGCAGGCCAACGGAGAGACCCGGATGGTCGGCTTCGGCACGACCCTGGTCGGCTTCGGCACGCACCCGCTCTTCGGAAACGACGACAGCCTGCAGGGCGTCATCGTCCTCTGCCGCGACATCACCGAGAAGAAGCGCCTGGAAGAACAGCTCATCCACTCCGAGAAGCTCGCGGCCATCGGCCTGCTGGCCGGCGGGGTCGCGCACGAGATCAAGAACCCGCTCTCGGTCATCCTCGGCTACAGCGAGCTGCTGCTCGAATCCAAGCCCGACGAGAAGACCGCCAACGACAGCCTGCTCAAGATCCAGCGCCAGGCCGAGCGCTGCCGCACCATCGTCGGGAACCTCCTCAAGTTCTCGCGAAAGTCCGACGTCGACATCGTCCCCATCAACGTCAACCAGACCCTGAGCGAGACCCTCGAGCTGCTGGGCAAGCAGCTCCTGGTGCAGAACATCAAGGTCGTGACCGAGTACTCCTCGATGTTGCCACCCTACTGGGGCAACGAGAGCGAGCTGCAGCAGATCTTCTTCAACCTGATCGTCAACGCCAAGGACGCCATGGAGAAGACCGGCGGCACCCTGACGATCAAGACCGTCAACTCCGAGACCACCATCCGGGTGGTCATCCAGGACTCCGGCCCCGGCGTGCCGCCCGAGATCCAGCAGAAGATCTTCCAGCCCTTCTTCACCACGAAGGAATCGGGCAAGGGCACGGGCCTGGGCCTCGCGATCGTCCAGAACATCGTCGACAAGTACCGCGGGACCCTGTCCCTCGAGTCCCGCCCGGGCGAGGGCGCCGCGTTCCACATCACCCTTCCCAAGCACGAGCAGGGCGACGTGAAGCCCAAGGCCGAGGAGGCCCAGCTAGTGGCCGAGGATCAGGAACGGCTGCGCGTGATGCTGGTCGACGACGAGGACGACATCCGGGCCCTCTGCAAGGAGATCTTCCTCAACGACAACCACATCGTCTCCGAATTCTCCTCGGGCTTCGACGCCATCGAGGCGGTCAAGAGCGAACGGGTGGACATCGTCTTCCTCGACCTGAAGATGCCGAAGATCTCCGGGATCGACACCTTCAAACGCCTCAAGGCCATCCAGCCCGGCCTCCCGGTCGTCATCGTGACCGGCAGCCTCGAAGATTCGATGGCCAAGGAGGTCTTCGGCCTCGACGCCTTCGACATCATCGACAAGCCCTTCAAGGTGGCGGACCTCAAGAAGGTCATCAAGAAGTACCACCTGCTCAGGGGCAAGCGGACCGGGTAAGCCGGGGTTCCCCCCCCCTGTCCCCCGGCCTCAGCTTGCCAGCAGCGCCAGGCCCATCAGGGCCGCGAGCCCCAGCAGCAACCCCACCAGGCCGCCGGAGATCTTCTGTCGAGCGGCCTCCGGGGTCGGAGCAGGCGTCGACGCGCCGCCCGCGTGAGACGATCCGGGCGAAGGAAGGCTCAAGGCTCGGTTCACCGCGGCCATCGCGTCGATCTGGCCGGCTCCGAACCGCTCGTCAGCGCCCGCCGGGCCCAGGTCGGTCAAGGTCGACCGCAGGATCTGCCCCAGTTCGGAGAGCGTGACCGAGGGGCGGGCCTGCTTGACGAGAGCGACGACGCCCGCAACGTGAGGACACGCCATCGAAGTACCGTTCAGGGACTGCATCTTTCCACCCGGGACGGCGCTCACGATGGCCGCACCCGGAGCGCACAAGTCGGGCTTGATGCGGGTCAGGCCGTTCCAGGTGGAGGGACCGCCGGCGGAGTAGGCCGGCGAGCCGTCCAGAGCATCCGTGGCCCCGACGGCCAGCGCGATCGGGTAGACCCCCGGAACAACCTCGGTGCCCGCGCCGGTGTTGCCCGCGGCGAAGAGCGGCAGGGTCCCGGCATCCCGCCAGGCCTGCACCGCGTCCCAGAAGAACGTCTCCTCGGCGCCGAGGTCGGTCATCGCCTTGCGTTCGATACCCCAGGAGTTGCTGACACAGACGGGGGCGTCGTGCGTCGCGGGGTCGCCGTCGGGATCGAGCATCCACTGCATGGCCGCCAGGAGGGTGCTGAGCATCCCGGTGCCGGTCGAGTCGAGGGCCTTGGCGACGATCAGCTTTGCTGCCGGTGCGACGCCGAGCCCGCTGCCGCAGAGCGTGCCCGCAGTGTGCGTCCCGTGACCGTCGTCATCATAGGGCTCGGCCCGGCCGTTGACGAAGTCCTTGAACCGGAGGACCTTCCCGACCATCGCGGGGTGGCTCGCGTCGACGCCCGTGTCGATGTGGCCGACGGCGATCCCCTCGCCGCGCAAGCCGTGGACGTTCCAGACCCGCGCGGCCCCGACTTTTTCGAGTCCCCAGAGTTGCGCACCGGCCTCGGCCGCAGCCGCGTCGGCGGCGCCGCCGCGGACCAGCTCGCCTCGAGGGATCGCCTGGATCCGCACGTCCTGATAGATGCCCGCGACGTCGGGCCGGGCGGCCAGCTCGTCGAGCGTCCGGGCGGACGCCTCGAGGCAGACGGAGTTGGCGATCCAGAGCTGCGTCGGCCGGCCGGCATCCGCGCGCGCGGTTTCGGAGGCCCGTGGGCTACCCGGTGCCGCCGGCAACGAACGGGTCTCGGAGGCCGAAGACTGAAGGTATTCGAGCAGGGAAGCCGCCGCCTGCCGGGCCTCGTCGCGACGGACCGCCAACTGCATGGCGGCCGGCGCGCCGGTCAGATTGGCCACGGGGGCCGCGCCGCGATGACCCCGCATCCGCACCAGGACGCGCACGCTCCGGGCCCCGGACTTCAACGCCTTCTGCAGGGCCGGAGAGAGCTTCTCGCGGCGAGAGATAGGCTGGTCCTGCGCGTGGACCGGGGCCACGGTGGCCATCACGGCCAGGAGGGTGAGCGCTGCAAGTCGGCGGATCATGGCAAATGAGCGAGACGTACGAACGTGGAGAGATTATGAAGTCGCACCTGGCAAGCGTCAAGCCACGGCCTCGGGGCTGAGAGCGATGCTGGCTCATGGGTCAACAACCGCAACTGGCCTTATGAGTGGCGTAGCGCGGGGGCTTGTCCCCCGCTTGTGGAGCGGCGACTCGACCCGAGCGGGCCACAAGGGCCCGCGCAACAACTCCTTGGACCGAGCTCCCGGTCATGCGCCTCCCCGCGTTCTGCGAGCGCACCCCCGATGCGCTGCCGCGTTGATCCCGCCTGGACCGCGTGCTAGTGTCGTCGCCCCGCCAACCAATCCGACGATGGGAGATGATGACGTGAACTCCGCTTGCGATAGCGCTCCACAGGCCGAAGGCGTGGCTCGCAGGCTGCTGGCACGGCCGATCCTGGTGGCCGTGCTGGTGGCGGTCCTCTTCGGACTGCCGCACCTGCTCATCCCGCTCGTCCAGCGGGAGCGCGGGTACCTCGAGCCGTACGTCAACCTGGTGGCGGCCGGGGTCACGTCGTTCGGTTTCGACGAGTGCAACACCTACGGAGCGTTCGTGCGCCGCGAGATGGACGGTTTCTTCCGCTGCGCCGACCCGTACGTGTACGAGCACCGGGATGTGCCGCGGATGTTCGGGTGGCTGCCGAACGCGATGCTAGGCCAGGCCGCGCGGCTGCTCGGTTCAGTCGAGCGCCTCGCGATTGCCGGCGACTTCGTCTTCCCGGCGATCTTCTATCTGATCCTCTATCGAGTGCTCCGGCGTTGGGGGTGCCGGCCGGACGTCGCGACGCTCGGCGCGCTGGGCGTCCTCCTGGGCCAGCCGCTCCTGGCGTACCTCCCGCCACGGGGGTTCTCGCAACTGGGCGAGCTGTGGACGAACCTCACGAGCTACGGCGGCGGCCACCGTCCACTCGACTACAGCCGCTTCTACGTCCCGTCGTTCATCGTCCTCTTCTTCGCCTGGTCGCTCGGCGCGGTCCACGCCTGGCTGGAAGACGGCGAACGTCGCGCTCGCAGGTTGTGGGCGGCGGCGGGGTCGATGGCCGTGCTGTTCTACCTCTACGTCTATTACTGGACCTTCCTCTGCGCCGGGACGGCGATCTACGTCGCAGCGCGATGGGGGTCGGACCCCCAGGGACGGCGGGCCCTCCTCGTGCGCGCCTTCCAGTTGGCGGCCCTGACTGCCCTTTTGAGCGTGCCGTTCTGGTACGACTTCGTCTCGAGCTGGACGGCGCCCTACGCCGCGGACCTGAAAATGCGGCTCGTGCAGACGGACGGCCGCTTCACCGGGCTCGCCAAGGGCCTCAAGTATCTCGCGGTGGCGGCGGTGCTCTTCGCCCTGTCGGCACGCAGGGCCGTCGATCTGTGGGCAGCGAGCCTGATCGCGGGCGGCGCCGCGTGCCTCAACGCGCAACTCCTGACGGGCCACACGGTGCAGCCGTGGCACTGGGAGACCCGCGCGGTCCATCCGGCGATGGCCCTGTCGCTCGCCCTGGCACTGCAGAACTTGATGGCCGCGCCGCGCTGGTGGGGCCGACTGGCACGGTCGCGGGCCGTGGGCTTCGTGGGGCTCTTCCTGCTCGCGTGGGGGTTCTCCGTCCACCTGACGTACTCGACGTCGATGGCCGCCGCCCACCGCCTGCCCGCCCCGCAAGGCGCCTGCCTCGACTGGCTCGGTTCCAACACCTGCGCCGGCGACGTGGTCCTGACGAACTCGATCGAATTCAACGCGTTGTTGACCGCGCACACGCACTGCTTCCGCTTCGTGCCGGGGGCCATCAGCACCCTGGTCCCGACCGACGAGGGGCTGGAGAGGATGTTCCTGGGCCACCGGCTGCTGGACGTCCCGGCAGAGGTGGTGCGAGGCCGTCTCTCGAGCGAAGCCCGCATCCCACCCGGGGTCAACGCGGGGGCTTACTGTCCGAGTCCCGAACAGCTCGAGGAGATGGGCCGCTACTTCTTCCTCGGCTGGCGCTACGCGCGGAGCGAGAGCGAGACGACGCTGCCCGCGTCCGTGGCCGCCCAGTTCGAGGCGCGCTACCGGGCCCTGCCCGCCAAGCCTGCCCAGTGGCTGGACCGGTTCAAGCTCGATTGGATCGTCCTGACGCCCGCCGACCGGCGCCTGGGAACGCTCCGACCCGAGCGGTTCGGCGGCCGGCTGCAACTGGCCAAGGAGTTCCCGGGCTACCAGGTCTTCCGGGTGCTGTCCGGGCCTGCCGCGCGGGCGCAACGATGAACCTGCCACGGGCGGAAGCCACGGCGGAAACAGGGGGAGGCGGCTCCTCGGGCAGCGGTGCTCCGGACCGCCCGCTGCGCGTCGCGGTGGACGCGCGCACGACCGCGGGCAACCGCGCGGGCATCGGGGTCTACACCGCCTGCCTTCTCGACGCGCTGGAGGCCCTCGAGGAACCGGGTCTCGAGGTCGTCCGCTTTGGCGCCGGGGGCGACTGGCACATGCGCACGCCTCAGCGCTGGCTCTGGGACCAGTGGCACGTGCCTTCGCACGTCCGCCGGCTGGGGCCCAGCGTGCTGCACTGCCCGGGGTACTCGGCGCCGTTGGGCTCGCCGTGCCCCGTGGTGCTGACGGTCCACGACCTCATCCCGTCGCTCTTTCCGGGCGACTTCTCGTGGCCGTCGTGGTTCTACTACACGCGCTGGATGCCCTTCACCTTCCGCTTTGCCGCGGCCATCATCACCATCAGCGAGGCCTCGCGTCACGACCTGCTGCGGTTGACCCGCGTGCCCGCCGAACGCATCGAGGTCATTCCGCTGGCGGCCGCACCCGCCTACCGTCCCCCGCCGGATGCAGCGGCCCTGGAAGCGGCCCTCGCGCGGCTGGGTGTGCGCTGTCCCTACGTCCTCGGCGTCAGCTCGATCGAGCCGCGCAAGAACTTCCCGATGCTGGTCGAGGCCTTCGAACTCTGCCGGAGACGAGCGGGGCTCCCGGCCCAGCTCACGCTCGTCATCGCCGGGAGCAAGGACTGGGGCCTCGCGACGGTGCAGAAGGCATGCCGGGGCGCGGATCTGGAGCGGTCGGTTACTCTGACCGGCTACGTCTCCGGCGACGACCTGGTCGCCCTCTACCAGGGCGCCGAGCTCTTCGTCTTCCCGTCAGCCTACGAGGGATTCGGCCTGCCGGTGCTGGAAGCGATGGCCTGCGGGACGCCCGTCGTGGCGTCGAGTGTCTCGTCGATCCCCGAAGTGGCGGGCGACGCGTGCGTGCTGGTCCCGCAGCCGCTGACCGCCGAACGCTTCGCCGAGTCGATGGCGGCCGTGCTGACCGATCCCGGGGCGCGAGCCGACCTTGGCCGGCGAGGCCTCGCGCGCGCGGGCCGCTTCTCGTGGCGAGAGACGGCGCGGCGCACGGTGGGGGTGTATCGGCGTGTGGCGCGGGGGTAGGTGTTAGGTGCAATACCCATGATTAAGAACTCTTATGGTTGTACCATTTTGCCAATCGGGAGCTTCGCCACCGAACCCCGACCAAGGGATTGCATCCCTTGGAACCCGCGATGATTGCGGGGCCCAGGGGTGAGCATCGCCCTTGGTGAGGTCTGGAGCAAAGCTCCAGTAGGAACATGAAGTACCGCCAAGTCAGTGGTACCGGGGTTAAGGGCCGCAACTGGCTTTGTGAGTGGTGTAGCGCGGGGGCTTGTCCCCCGCTTGGGAAGCGGTCTGACGGACTCTGCGAGCCACGAGCATGTCCTGAGCTTGTCGAAGAGGGCCCGCGCCACGGCGCCTTGCTGCGCAACGCAGCCCCCCGGCCCTTCAGCCTCGTACCCTGAGCCCCTCCAGCCCCAGAACGCCCCCGCTCCCCAAGCCCGAGTATACTCTGCCCTCGTGGAGACCACCAAGCCCGGCGGCGGCACTCTGGCAGCAGTGGCACGCAATTTCCGCGTGACGCTGATGGGCCGGTTGACGCTCAAGGCCCTGCAGCTCGCGATGGCCATCTGGGTCATCCGGCGGCTGGGACAGGCCGACTACGGGCGCTACAACCTGTTGACGGCGTACTACCTGTTCTATCAGGTGCTCTCCGATCTGGGAACGGGGTCGCTGCTCCTGCAGCGCGTGGGCGAGGGCCAGGAGGCCTTCCGTTCGCTCTTCTGCCGGGTCTTCCGCTTGCGTCTCGCGCTGGCGGGAGTGTCGGTGGGGATCTCGGCGGTGGCCACGTTGCTACTCGGGTATGAGCCGGAGCTGACCTTCTGGATGGTCGTCTTCGCGCTTCCGAACGTCCTGCTGTTCAACGTAAACCAGTCGTGCATCTGCTGGTACCAGGGTCAGTTCGAGATGCCGCGCGTGGTCCGGGGAGACGTGGCGGGGCAGGCGTCTGCCCTGGTCCTGATGGCGGGAGCTCTGGCCCTGGGTGGAGGCTACGCCGAGCTCTTCGCCTGTCTGATCGGCGGGGAGCTCATCCGATCGGCCGTCTACTTCTGGGCCCTGCCGGTGGCGCCTCTGGGGACGGCCACGGGACCCTACGAGAAGACCCAGATGAGGGAGATCCTCCACTGGTGCTGGCCGCTGGCGGTCATGACGGTGCTGCAGATCCTCTTCGTACGGGTCGACGTCGTGATGCTCTCGAAGTTGCAGGGCCATGCGGCGGTGGGTCTCTACGGCGTCGCGCAGAAGCTCTGCCAGATCCTCTCGCTCATCCCCGAGGCCTTCTTCCCGCTCGTCTTCCCGGTGCTGGCACGGTTCGCCCGGGCGGATCCGGAGAAGGGCATCCTCTTCTTCCGGCTCTCCTTCAAGTACCTGGCGCTGTACGTCGCGCCGCTCGGGGCGTGTATCGGCTTCTACTCCCCCTGGGTCGTGTCGCTCCTCTTCGGGCCGGCCTTCGCACCGTCGGCCGCGACCCTGTCCATCCACGTCTGGACGACCCTGGGCGCCTGCCTCTACACGATCACCAACTACCTGATGATCTCGCTGGGGCTGGAGCGAGTGAACATGGCCTACCTGGGCGGAGCGGTCGCTTTCAGCGTGGCCGGCAACGCTCTCTTGCAGCCGCACCTGGCCCAGAACGGCGCGGCCATGACGGCTTTGGGTGCCTACCTCGTCTACATGCTGCTCTGCATGGCCTCGTCACGAGCGCGGCAGTTCGTCGGGCCCGCTCTGCGCTCGCTGCTGGCGCCCGTGACGCTGGCGGCCGTGGTACTGGTCGTGCCCTGGGGCACCGGCCTGGGCCCGATCGCCGGATCCTGTGCCTACGTGGCCGTTTTCGCTCTCCTGGCCTGGCCGCTTCTGCTGTCGAGCACCGACGATCGGACCGTGGTCGACGCGATCCTCCGGCCGAAGGACGCCAAGCCAGCCGCGGCCACCGGTCCCGCCGTCGAATGAACCCCAGCGGGTTGCCGGGCAGGCCCCCTCCCCCTCCGGGGGAGGGTGGGGAGGGGG
>JACQZL010000301.1 GCA_016213865.1 Candidatus Rifleibacteriota bacterium | reverse complement strand
TCAGGATGCACGGGCACCCGTCACCACCGGACTGCCCGCAGAAAAGCCTGAGCGAATGAGGCCCTTTGTGCTGCTCTTCGGGTCTTTGGGTCTTCGTGGGTGCGCCGGGTAGACCCATCGCAGCGGTGCGGCCCCCCAGTCCTCTGCGTCACTCCCCGGAGGGTGCGTTGTGCTGGGGCTTTCGGTTCTGTATCCTATCGACAGGAGGCGTTTCGATATGAGCGTGCGTATGAAGAGAGTGACTCTCACCCTGCCAGCGGACCTTCTAGGGGCCGTGGATGGCCTCTCCCGATCGCAAGGCACAAGCCGCAGTCGGTTGTTCCAGCAGGTCGTGGCCGGCTTCCTCGAGGAACGCCGCAAGCGCAAGCTGGTCGAGGACCTGGCGGAGGGCTACCGCGCCATGGCCTCCGAGAGTGTCAAGTTGAGCGAGCAGTTCGCCCGGCTGGAGAACGAAGCGTTGCTCGCGCAGACGGGAGCTGCCGACGATGACGTGGAGTGGTGAGGTGCGACGGGGAGACGTGTTCTTGGTCTCGCTGGACCCGGTGGTCGGCTCGGAACAGGGTGGGACTCGCCCGGTACTGGTGATCCAGAACGACGTCGGGAACCAGCACAGCCCCGTGACCATCGTGGCCGCGATCACCACAAAGCCGTTCTCCAAGGTCTACCCGACCAACGTCTTCTTGCCTACGACCTCGTCAGGACTGCGGCACGATTCGACCGTGGTGCTCAATCAGCTTCGCAGCATCGATCGCCGCCGCCTCGGCCGCAGACTTGCCCGGCTGCCAGCAGCGGTCATGGCCGAGGTGGACCGGGCGCTCCGGATCAGCCTGGCGCTGTGAGCTTCGGTACGAGGCAGGAGCCGGACGCTGGCCGGACTGGCTCACGCTTCGGTTCTTGCCGGAGAAGCACGAGGTCCGCGCTCGACAGCCGCATCCTCTCCAACCGGGCCTGAGCGACGAGCCGCCGTTCGTTCGAGTCGCGGCGGTGACCGGGACGGGGTCGACTTGCAGCCGTGCCGCGGGCCTCACCGGAGGTGACTGCTACACTGAGAGGGTGAGGAACCGGAAGACCCGAAGGCGGAGGCCCGCGCGGCACGACCGCGGCTACAAGCTGCTCTTCTCCGAGCCGGCGATGGTGGCCGACCTCTTGCGCGGCTTTGTCCGAGAGCCGTGGGTGGAGGAACTGGACCTCTCGACGTTGGAGCGGCGTCCGGGCTCCTACGTCAGCGACGACCTTCGCGAGCGTCACTGCGACATCGTGTGGCGCGTACGCTTCCGGGACAGATGGCTGTATCTGTATCTGCTGCTCGAGTTCCAGTCGACGGTCGACCCGTTCATGGCGGCGCGCGTCATGACGTACGTCGGTCTGCTGTACCAGGACGTGATCCGCAACGAACGGCTGAAGGCGGGCGGCCGGCTCCCCCCGGTGCTGCCGGTGGTGCTGTACAACGGTAAGCGCCGCTGGGACGCGGCCCGGGACGTGAGCGAGCTGCTGCCGGAGCTTCCGGGCGGTCTTGAGCGCTTCACCCCACGAGTGAGCTACCTGTTGCTCGACGAGGGTACGTTTTCGGAGGCCGACTTGGCGCTGGTCCGGAACCTGGCTGCTGCCCTGTTCAGGGCCGAGAACAGCCGTTCGGAGGCTGACCTCGCGGCCGTTGTGGAGTGTCTGATCGAGTGGCTATCGTCACCGCAGCAAGAGCGCCTGCGCCGGGCGTTCGCCGTCTGGATCGACCAGGTCGTGATGCCCGGAAAGCTCGGCATGAAGAGTCCCAGAGCCGTCTATAGGCTGGAGGAGGTACGGAGCATGCTTGCAGAGCGAGTGAAGGAGTGGACGCGACCCTACCGGCTGGAGGGGCGCCGCGAAGGGCTCGAGAAGGGGCTCAAGAAGGGGCGCAGAGAGGGGCGTGCAGCTTCTTTGCTGGAGCTGATGGAAGTCAAGTTCGGAGTGACGAGCGAGGAGACTCGGCGTCGGATCGAAGCCGCCGGCGAGCCTGAGCTTGCTGCCTGGGGACGGAGGCTGCTGGCGGCGAGCACACTCGAAGAGGTCTTTGCCGGCGATGAGCGGCCCGCGTCCGAGCAACCGCCGGCTGCCCGGCCAGGCAAGCGACGGGCCGGCCGTTGAGGTTTCGTACGCACGCCATCGCCCCATAGACGGTTGCGGCCCCTCACCAGTCGAGCAGTCACGAAAGGCGCCCGCGGGCGGGTCGGGCCTGCGGGCGGGCGGGAGGACGATGATGGGGCACCGATTCACGTGACCCGTCTGGGCCGGACAGTCCGCAAGGTAGAAGCGGCATCTTGCCGCTTCCGAGGTGCGGTTGCCAGAGCCCTGGAGCGGCTGGAAGCCGCTTCTACCTTCTCGGGCCGGATTGTGCGGAGGATTGTGGCTCGATTGACCGGTGACGATCATGGCGGTTGGTGCCGTGAACGAGGCCTTGCCCTTTGCACGGCGGAACGCGCCGTCGGGGTTGGCCGCTCTGGCCAGTGGAGCGTTTCCAGAACAGGCACCGATCAAATCCGACCGGTTTCGCCGCACAGTCCGCAACGTAGGG
>JACQZL010000358.1 GCA_016213865.1 Candidatus Rifleibacteriota bacterium | reverse complement strand
TCGTCGGTCTCGAGTAGGACCAGTACCACAAGGCCGCGACCGTCCGCCACTCGTGGTATCCTGCCGGCCCCCGTCCTTTTTGCCGTGAGCACTTCCCTCAGCGACCGCATCGAACAACTCCTCCCCTGGGTGGACAGGCCCGCCCGCTACCTCGGGGGCGAGGTCAACTCTGTCGTGAAGGACCCGCACGGCAAGGTCCGTTTCGCGCTCTGTTTCCCGGACACCTACGAGATCGGGCAGTCGCACATGGGGCTGGTGATCCTCTATCACTTGCTCAACTCGGAGGACTGGATCGCCTGCGAGCGTGCTTTCCTGCCCTGGGTGGACATGCTGGCGGCGATGCGCCGGGAAGGGCTGCCGTGGTTCACGCTCGAGACCTGCACGCCGGTCGCCGAGATGGACCTGGTGGGGTTCAGCCTGCCGTACGAGATGCTGCTGACGAACGTGCTCGAGGGGCTCGACCTGGCGGGCATCCCGATCCGGCGCCGGGACCGTCGCGAGCAGGACCCGATCGTGCTGGCCGGAGGGCCCGTGACCTACAACCCCGAGCCGGCCTCCGACTTCATCGACGTCTTCGCCATCGGCGAGGCCGAGGATCTGGTCCTGGAGCTCGCCCGGGTCGCTGGCAGGCGGGACCTTACGCGGGCCGAGCGGCTGCAAGAGATGGCCCGGATCCCCGGCTGCTATGTCCCCGCGCTGGTCGAGGTCCTCAAGAGACCCGATGGGTCCATCGAGGCGTTCCGCTCCGAGGTGGACCTCCCGATCCTCAAGCGGCTGGCCGGGGACCTGGAAGGCGCGTTCTTCCCGACCTCGCCCGTCGTCCCGTTCCTGCAGACGATCCACGACAGGGCCAACCTGGAGGTTCACAGAGGCTGCGTCCACGGTTGCCGTTATTGCCAGGCCGGGATGATCTACCGGCCGCAGCGCCTGCGGTCGCTCGAGCTGCTGGCGCGGCAGGCCAACGAGATCGTCCGGCGGACGGGGTTCCAGGAGTTGGGCCTGTCCAGCCTCAACACGTGCGATTACCCGGACCTGGTGCCGCTCGTGGAGCGCCTGAGCGTCGACCTGGCCGGGAAGAACGTGGCGCTGGGGCTTCCGTCCCTGCGAGTGGACGGCTTCTCTGTGAAGATAGCGGACGCTCTGAGCCACGGCAAGAGGACGCAGGTGACGCTGGCCCCCGAGGCCGGCAGCCAGCGCTTGCGGGACCTGATCAACAAGAACCTCACGCGCGAGCAGATCCTGGGCACGGTACGCGCGCTCCTGGACGCGGGGTGGCGCGATCTGAAGCTCTACTTCATGCTGGGACTGCCCGGCGAGACCGACGAGGACCTCCGCGAGATGGCGAGCTTGCTCCACGAGATCCAGCGGGCCTCGCGCGGGCTGGGAGGCCGGCCGCTGTTCGTGACGACGACGCTCTCGAGCTTCGTCCCCAAGCCGCACACGCCTTTCCAGTATGTCCCGATGGCCCGCATCGAGGTGCTGCAACAACGCCTGAACCTCCTCCGGGACCGGGTAGGACAGGGCCGGATCAAGCTCCGGTGGCGCGATTTCGCGCTCGGCGAGATGGAGGCCGTCTTCAGCCGCGGCGGCCGGGAGCTAGGCGCGGTCGTCGAGCGGGCCTGGCGGCTGGGATGCCGGTTCGACGGCTGGACCGACCAGTTCCGCCACGATCTCTGGACGCAGGCTTTCCGCGACTGTGGGCTCGACCCCGCGGCCGTTTGCTACCGGGACTGGCCTCGCGAGACGATCTTCCCCTGGGACGTGGTCGGCTGTGGCGTCACCAAGGACTGGCTCTGGGACGAGCTGCAGGCTGCGATGGAGGGCCGCCTGACGCCCAACTGTTTCTTCGGGAGCTGCTCGGACTGCGGCGTTCGTAGTCACTTCACCTGTTGAGTCTCCATGGCGCTGCGAACTTCCTACCACAAGACGGGGCGGATGCGCTTCCTGGGTCATCTGGACCTGGCGCGGACGGTCCATCGCGCCCTGCTGAGGGCCGAGCTTCCGATCGCCTTCAGCGAGGGCTTCAACCCGCAGCCGAGAGTGGCTTTCGGCCCGCCGGTGGCACTCGGGGTCGAGGCGCTCGAGGAGTGGGTGGACCTGCAGTTCACCGAGCCCGTGGACGCGGGCGGCTTCCTCCAGCGAGTTGGCGGCGTGCTCTGCCCGGGGCTCGGCTTCGATCGCGCGTTCGAGCTGCCCGACCACTCGCCTTCCCTGGGCAGCATCGTCCGCTGGGCGTTGTACCGGGTCGGTCCGCGGGACGGCCCGGCGCTCGACGCGGCGCGGGTGGAGGCCGTGGTGGCCAGCCCGCGTCTGGAGCTGGCGCGCCGCGGGAAGCACGCGGGCCAGGTGGCCGAGGTGCGCGCGCGCATCCGCCGGCTGGGGCTGGACGGCAGCTCCCTTGTAGCATGCCTGGCCTGCGGTCCCGAGGGCGCCCTGGGCATCGTCGACCTCCTGCAACATCTGACGGGGCTGGAACCGCCGGCCGTCCTCTCCGGATACCGAATCGTCCGGGAGAAGCTGTATGCTGAGCGAGACGGCCTCGAGGTCGAGCTCGGACCCCCGACGAGGTGAAGCATGCTGGAACGAAGCAAGTCCACGCTATCTCGCGTTCTGGACGGCGTGCGCGCGCCGATGCGCGGAGCCGATTTCCTGCTGCGCCATCCGACGCTCACGCGCTATGCCATGGCGCCACTCCTGCTATCTTTTGTCCTCCTGGTGCTGCTCCTGTGGTTGACGGTCACCACGCTGCTCGTGCCATTCCACGACTGGCTCGTGGGGCTGCTTCACCTGGGCACCTGGCTCCAGTGGCTCATCGAGCTGATCCTCTGGCCCGCTGCGATCGCGCTCTACCTGATCCTCGCCAGCTTCTCCTTCACGGCGCTGGCCAACCTCCTGGCCGGCCCCTTCAACGAGCGCCTCTCCCAGCGCACCGAGGAGCTCGCCACCGGCAAGGCCGAGTCGGACGTCTTCAGCGTCCGGGAGGCTTTCTCGCGCCTTTGGGCCAGCATGGCCGTCCAGTTCAAGAAGATCGGCTTCTTCGT
>JACQZL010000357.1 GCA_016213865.1 Candidatus Rifleibacteriota bacterium | reverse complement strand
GTCCCTCTCTACGTGGCACTGGCCCTCGTGGTCCTGTGGGTGGCCTCGCCACTCGTCTGCCGGACCGAGCATCCTCCCGCCCGGCCGGCCGAAGGACCGCCAAGCTTCGAGGGGCTCAATGTCAGCGTCAGGGCCCAGAACATCTCGGTGGTGGCCTGCGTAAACGGAGGGCGGGCCAGCGTCAACGTCGGGTGCGTGAACCTGGGAAGCTGCGACGGTTGCGGGTCGCCCGCCGGCGTCCAAGGGCAGCGCGGCCGTTGTCTGTGGGACCTCCTGCTCCTGGGCCTGGTCCTCGTCTTCCTGGTGCTGCTGCTGGCAATGGCGGCCAGGGCGGTCACCTTCTTCCTGATGGAGCGCTGCCTCCACAGCCTGGAGGTGGAGCCCTGCTGCCGCGGGGACGGCAAGCCGCACCCGAAGGGCAAGTGCTGCTGCCACGAGGAGGACGACGCCGAGGAACCCGAGGCCCCGAAGGCCAAGAAGGCAGCCCAGGGCGACCCTCCGGACGGCCAGCGCCCCGGGCAGTGAGCCCTCGCCCCCCGTCCTAAAAGCCCGGACCCGGGTTGCCGATGTAGGGAGAGGAGGTGGCCCGTCCGGGGCCGCCCCGAGTACTCCTGGAGGCAGCCATGGTACGAGGCGCTCTTTCCGCAATCTTGCTCACGTCGTGCTTGCTCGGCGTCATGAGTGCTTCTCCCCTGGAGGCCCGGAAGGTCACGATGAACGAGGCCGCCATCCGCAAGGCCACGATCCAGGAGCCGGCCACCGCCTCGCAGGACGTCACGGCGGGCATCCCCACGGACTCGCAGTCCGCCCCTGCCGTGCGGCCGTCGCCGGCGCGAGAACCGCTGAAGTATGATGCGCTTCCGGAGAAGGAGCGCAAGCGTCACGCCCTGGACGAAATCCTCAAGGCCTTCGTCGAAGTCTGACGGGCGGGGCGCACCGATCGCCCGAGAGGTCACGTCGATGCACATCTTCGCCAATCGAGAGGGACCAGGTCGCTTCCGCGGATGGCTGCTGGCCGGCGTGGGGGCAGGCTTCCTCCTGGCTGCGCAGACGGTTTTTTGCCAGACGGCCGCCCCGCCGGCGCCGATGACAACCGAGGCCCTGCAGCGACAGTACGTGGAGCAGGTCTCCCAGCAGGTCGAGACCGTCGTCCAGAGCCTGGCCCCGGACCTGTTCCAGTCGGACCCGTTCTTCTCGAGCAGAGCCGCGCAGAACCCTGACGGGCGTCTGGCGGCCCTGGCTCTTTCGCGCGAGCAGGAAGGCGAGAGCCGCTGGACCATCCTGATCGTCAACAAGGCGACCCTCGAGGTCACCCAGGTCTACGATTACATCCGGGCCCATCATCTCAACAAGCTCGATTGGTCCCCGGATGGTCGGTTCCTGCTGGTTCTGGCCGAGGACGTCCAGTTGAGCGGCCCGCCGGGCAGCCTGTCCGTGATCGATCCGGCCTCCAAGCGCGCCTACGTGGTCGATCGGGAGGTCTGGCAGTACGCGATGGCTCCCGACGGCAGGGAGCTGGTCTACGAACGGTGCGCCAAGCGCGACCAGCCGCTGGGCCCGCGGGAGATCTGCCACTGCGACTTCGCCAAGCTCCTCGAGACGCTGAGAGACCAGACCCTGGCCTCGCAGGCGACGCCGAAGGAGCACGCCAGCCGCCTCCGCGCGCAGACCGCCAAGGTCCTCCTGGGGCTGGACTACCCGCGCGAGCAGCTCGAGGGCTTCAAGAGCTGGTCCGGCAACAACAAGACGCTGCACATGTCGGTCTATCGCTACGCGCCCGGTTCCCAGGAAGCGACCCGCGTGCGCTATGCGCTCGATCTGGGCGCCGGCAAGGCGACCGAGCTTTCGCAGCCGTGAGCGGGACCCGCTGAGCGCCCCCGGGCCTCAGGACTTCGCAGCCTCGGGCCGCTGCACGCCGTACGCCGCGAGCTTGCGGTCCAGCGTGGGCCGGCTGATCCCGAGCAGCGAGCAGGCGCGGCTCTTTTTCCAGCCGCAGCGTTCCAGCACGTCCAGGATGTAGCGACGTTCCAGCTCTTCCAGCGTGAGGATGGGGGCCTGGGTCGAGGGGCCGCCTCCGGGCGATGCCTGCGGCAGCAGACGCTGACCGAACGGAAAGCGCTCGGGCTGGATGTAGTCCTCTTCCTCGAGTACCACGGCGCGCTCGATCAGGTTTTCCAGCTCGCGGATGTTGCCCGGGAAGTCGTAGGTCAGCAGGCTGTCGAGGGCGGACGCCGTCAGCCCTTTGACGGCGCGGTTGGTCTCGCGGTTGTAGCGATCGATGAAGAACTCGGCCAGGACGGGGATGTCCTCGCGCCTGGCTCGTAGGGGCGGCAGCGTGATGGTGATGACGTTGAGCCGGTAGAAGAGGTCCTCGCGGAAGCGGCCGTCACGGATGGACGCTTCGAGGTCCGCGTTGGTCGCGGCGATGACTCGGACGTCGATCGGTGTCGGCTTCTCGGAGCCCAGACGGTCCACCTGCCTGTCCTGGAGCACCCGCAGCAACTTGGTCTGCAGGTGCGGGCTCATGCAGCCGATCTCGTCGAGGAAGATGGTCCCGCCGTCGGCCAACTCGAACTTGCCCCGCTTCAGCCGGTCGGCCCCCGTGAACGCGCCCTTCTCGTGGCCGTAGAGCTCGCTCTCCAGCAAGTTCTCGGAGAGCGCCGCACAGTTCACTGCCACGAGGGCCCTGGACGCACGCCGGCTCTGCTGGTGGATGGCCCGGGCGACGACTTCCTTTCCGGTGCCCGACTCGCCACGGAGGAGGACCGTGGAGCGGGTCGTGGCCACCTTGGCCACCGTGTGCATGATCTCCTTGAAGAGGGGGCTCGAGCCGATCGGGGTGTAGCGCTCGTGCAAGAGCTCGCGAAAGCCCTCGCTGGCCGTGTGGGCCTCGGCGTAGCGCCGAGCGTTGTCCAGGGCGTTGGCGACGTGTCTGGCGAGCAGGCACAGGGCTTCCAGGTCTTCGCCGGTGAACTGCTTGCCCCCCAGCTTGTTGAGGACCTCCATGACCCCGACCGTCTTGCCCCGCAAGAGAAGCGGCACGCAGACGATGCTCTGGGTGCTGTACTGGATGTTCTGGCTGATCTCCCGCTTGAACTTGGGTTCCTTCCAGACATCGCCCACCAGGAGCGGGCGGCCCTCCTTGGCGACCCACCCGGCGATCCCCTCGCCCAGCTTGAGGCGGATGTTCTTGAGCTCCTCGCGCTTTTCGCCGCTCGCCGTCTTGAAGTAGAGGGTCTTCGTCTCCTGATCGATGAGCAACAACGAAGCCGCCCCCGCCGAGAGGATGCGACAAGCGCTGTCCATCACCAGGTCGAGCAAGGTGTCCAGCTCCAGCGTGGACGACAAAGCCTCGCCTGTATGCAGGAGAGCCTTGAGAAGCGCGTTGTCGGCCGCGCCGCCGGAACCGCTCGTCATCTGCGAGACGAAAGGATAGTCCGGATGGCGCACGCGCGCAACGGGGAAACCTGGCGGAAGGGACGAAACCCGAGAAAAGGGCCGGCGTCCCGGGGCCGGGACGCGTCAGGAAACGGCGCTATTGCCGATCGGGACAGACATCGGCGGCAGGGAGCCTATCCGGTCGATTTCCTCGCGGAGGTTGCGGACGTCGAAGCGGAGGAACTGGCGAGAGCTCTGGGCGTCCATCAGGACGTCTCCGTCGAAGATGAAGACCTTTTCGCCGTCGACCAACAGGCTGCAGTCGGCCAAGGGGCAACCGACCCGGGGGAGCATCGACTTGATCGACTCGATGACGTGGCGGAGGCGCTGAATCGAAACCTTGTTTTCGCGGAGCACCTTGGCCAGCTTCATCAGGACCACCTCCGAGAAGGTGTAGTTCCGATAGCGGCCCGCGTGGACTGCGGAAGGCTTGATGAAGTCGGTCTTGTCCCAGTACTGGAGCTGGCGATAAGAGATCCCGCAGATCTGGACCACATCCTTGGGGCTGAACAGGCTTTTCATGGATTCACCTCCTTTCGGCATCTCGAACATCCTGTGGGGCAGGGGCCTCGGACTGGCCGGGAGCGGCCTCTCGAACCGAGGACTCCCGTGGCGGACGCTGTTCGGCCTCCGCCATCACATCATGACGATACCACACTTTTTTCTCGTCCTCCACATTTTATGACCAACTGGCGAAAGAAATGTTCGCTTTCGATGACTCTGGCGTCATGACGACACCGAACCAGACGGCCCGGCCTGGCACCGAAACGGCCCGAACTTGGCGTGATCGCGCGCCCGGCCGCGCAGCATGACCGCCCTCTGCGACCATCGGGAGCGACGCCAACTCATGGGAAGTCTCATGTGAACACACTCGCGCCGCTCGGGGCCGAAGAGCCGGTTGACCAGCTCGAGCCCGAACTCCAGCGCCGTAC
>JACQZL010000356.1 GCA_016213865.1 Candidatus Rifleibacteriota bacterium | reverse complement strand
GCGAGTCCCCAGTCTCGCCGCGACGCGATTTGGTACAGTGGGGCACCGCCGCGACGCACCATGAGCCGCCGTTCTCCAATCCGATTGCTCGACTTCTGCCTCCTGACCCGGCTGGCGCCTGGTCAGGACCGGCAGGGACACCGCTCCCACTGCCCCGTTGCGCTCGGGCTGCCCCCCTCCCCCCCCTCCCCCTCCGGGGGAGGGCAAGGGTGGGGGCAATTCGGTCTGGCCCTGGGCCTGCTGGTCTTGCTGGCCCTGCCGGGCGCCTTCGCCCGACCCCCGGCCAACACGGCCCGCCTTCCGCAGGAGTTCGAGGTCCACGCCCCCTTCCCGCGACGCGGCATGGGCCCCCCTCGGATCCCGGTCTATCGCAACCCCGACGCCAACACGTGGGTCTCGGCCGTCTTCACGCGGATCGCGTCGGCAGCCGACCTGAAAGTCGCTCCCCTGCCGCCCCCTCCCGAGCAGGGAGAGGCCGATCGCAAGGCCGAGGACCAGATCCCCGACGGCGGCATCAAGGACAAGCGACGCCGTGGCAGCACGATCACCATCCTCGAGTGGGACATCGTCAACGCCTTCGCGACCCCTGGCGAGAAGCTCTACGTCACCACCAGCCTGCTCGAGTTCGTCGAGTCGGACGACGAGCTGGCGGGCGTCATCGCCCACGAAATCGCGCACGTCCGCCTCAACCACATCGAGAAGCGGTCAAAGCGCCAGATGGTCTCCAGCCTCCTCTTCGCCCTCGCGACCATCCAGTCCGGGCAGGACGCCTTCCTCGCGGGCCAGCTCATGAGCCAGGTCCCCGTCCTGCCTTACGGCCAGAAGCAAGAGATGGAGGCCGATCGCGTGGGCCTGGCGTACATGAAGGCCGCAGGCTACGACGCCAACGGGGTCGCTGCCTTCCTCGAGAAGATGGCAGGCCTGGACAAGAATGAGAAGCAGGTCAAGGGCGTCGCGACCATCTTCAACACCCACCCTCAGACCCCCTCGCGCGTCGCGGCAGTCAAGAAGATGCTGCAGGAGGCCGGCGTCCCTCCCGGCAAGCCAACCCACCTCTCCTATGACTTCAAGCTGGAGCGGCTGTCGGTCGATCTCAGCTCGCTGAACCTCGCCGGCGGCGGCGGCCCGGTCACCGCGGCGCCCGACACGCCACGGGCCCACGGCACGGTCATCACCAGCATGCGCATCGCTGGCAACCTGGTATCAGACGGCGACTTCGACACCGATGGCCAGGGTCCAATCGAGGGCTGGGAGGTGTCGGGAGGCACGGCGACGCTGGATCGCGAGAAGCCGGAGTCGGGCGGCGGCTGCCTTCGACTGGAGCCGTCCGGCTCCAGGGGCGTGGTCGAAGGACTGGGTCCGTGGATCGACGTGGAGCCCGAGCAGGACTACATGTTGAGCGGTCACGTTCGGGCGGGCGACACCCACCAGAGGCTCTCGCTCGGCCTCCGGTTCTACGACAAGGACCGCAAGGCCCTGGGCACGGAGTTCCCGGCGGCCTGGAAGGTCTTCGCACCGCTCGCCTGGACCCGTTACCAGGGCGTGGTCTTCTCTCAGGGCAGCCAGTTCTCTCTGCCGGCGGGCGTGCGTTCGGTCCGACCCGTCCTGGTCTGCACCTACACGAAGAAGGGGCCTTGCTGGCTGGACAGTCTCACGTTGTTGCGGGTAGGCAAGTAGGAGGAGATTCAAGGACACATGGACCTGGTCATCAAGAACGGCATCGTGGTGGGACCGCTCTCCGCATACCCGGCTGAAATCGGCGTTGCCGGCGGACGCATCGTGGAGCTGGCCGAGAAGCTGGAGGCCGGTTCGGCCCGGGTCCTGGACGCCCGCGGCGGTTTCGTGCTTCCGGGTCTGGTCGACCTGCACACTCACTTCGGCGCTGGCGGCACCGACGACTTCGGCTCGGGGACCCGCGAAGCCCTCGCCGGGGGCGTCACCACAGTGGTCGATTGCGCCATGCAGGCTCCGGGGCAAACGCTCACGGCCGCCCTCGAGGCCCGTCGTGTCCTGGCCGCCTCGCAATCGTACGCCGACTATACGTTCCATCTCACGGTGACGGAATGGAATGAGGCAACCCGTCGCGAAGTCCGGGAACTGGTGGGAAGTGGACACCCGTCTTTCGAGTTCCATCAGACCGGCGGCTGCCTCCTCGACCTGCCTGCGCTGGACGATGCCGCGCTCTTCGAGCTCTTGCAGGAGACGGCCAAGCTGGGCGCGACGGTCGTCCTCCGGCCCGGAAACCGGGCGGCCAGCGCGGTCCTCGCATCGCAGCTCGGCCGGGACGTGCCGCTGGGGTTCGAGAAGCTCGGCGACGTCTTCACCGCGGCGCTCGAAGCCGAGGGGATCCGGCGGGCGCTGGCCCTGGCGGATGCGACGGATGCGAATCTCCTGGTGGGGCCGCTCTCCAGCCGGGAGGCGGTGGCTGCGCTGTCGTGGGGGCGAGCTTCCGGGGTCAACGCGGCTGGCGAGACCTCCCCGCACTACCTCCTGCCCCACTTCGCCGCCGGGGCGGGTGTCCTCGGGACCTGCCGCCCGCCCGTTCGCACGGAGGAGGATGCTCTGGCCCTGTGGCATGCGGCCGCGACCGGCGACGTCGAGGTGATCGCCAGCGGCCATCGGGCCCCGTCCCGACAGCTCAAGACCGCCGTCAGCGACGCGACCCGGCTTGAAGCAGGGTTCCCGTCGATCGCATGGACGCTGCCGCTCCTCTTCAGCGAGGGTTTCCGCCAGAGTCACGTGACGCTGACTCGATTGGTTCAGCTCCTCTCCACGAACCCGGCGATGCTGCTGGGGATGTTCCCCGCCAAGGGCATCCTGCAGGTCGGCAGCGACGCGGACCTGGTGGTGCTCGACCCGGAAAAGGAGTGCGCCGTCTCGCTCGCCGCCAACCGCGCGGGCTGGGATCACACGCCTTACGAGGGGCACGTGCTGCGGGGAACACCGGTAGCCACGGTCCTCGGCGGCGCGGTCGTCTTCGCCGAGGGCGAGCTCACCGGAAAGCCGGGCCAGGGCAAGCTGGTCCATCGCCACCCGCTGGAAGAAGTGTACTGAGGGACCGCGCGCGAGCGCGTTCGGGCTCCGTGCAGGGCATCGGCAAGGTCGTTGAGTGCGTGGCCCGAGGCAGTCGTTTCAACGCCAAGACGCCAAGGACGCAAGGAGCAGGTGGGTCTTTCTCTTCGCCGAGTTCTGGTCAAGCCTCCTTGCCTCTTTGCGGCCTTGCGCCCTTGCGTTGAAATGGGGGCTTTGCCGGGACCTTGAGGCTCCGGGGACGCGGTCCTGGCGAGTCGAGACGCCGGGCCGGGGAGACGACCGTCAAGTCGTGCCCGGGCCGGGCCGATGACTGGAAGTGGACCGGTGTCGTTACCGGTCCGGCAGATTGGCTACGTCCAGGCACGACAACAGGTTGTTAATCGCGGCCGCGCTGGCCGCGGCGATCGTCGCCGCGGCCGCGCCGTGCTGGGCGCTGGGGCTGCGACACTCCCGGCTGTACCCCGCGCTGGCCGTCGAGACGGTCGGAACGCAGTCTCAGGTGGAACGGATCGAGGCCCAGGAGCGAGCCCGCCTCGACCGCGCGCAGGAAGGCGCCGGACCGACCCTCGACGAGATCCTGCGTGAGCTGGAGGTCGCGGAGCGCTCGGCGGGCTATACGCCGGCGTTGACCCCGGCGGCGCCTCCACCCGTCGTGTCCAGGCCCCCCGCCGGACCGAAGAGCTCGCTGCTCCAACAACTCCAACTGGGCCACTACAGCTCTCAGTTGCAGGCAGCGAACCTGACGGTCCCGACGACCGTCGACGAGTACCTGCAGTGGAGCTTCGACTACCGCAAGCCGCTGTGCGACCGGATCGAACTGGACCTCGAGAACACCCTGCACGGCGGGACCTTGAAGACCGAGGACCGGTTCTACGCCACCTTTCAGTACAACCCGGAGGGGCGGTTGCGCACGCGCCTGCGCGAGCACCTCGAACTGCAGAGCAACAGCTCCGAGCGGTTGACGAACGACTACGACCTCAATTCGTCGGAGCTGACCATCGACTACAACTTCCCGGTTCGACTCCGGGCGCTGGTGCGGGGCTTCCTCGAGAACAAGTCCTTCGACCGCGAGGGCGCCTTCAACTTCGACAGCCGCGCCAAGGAGACGGAGTTCTACGTGGAGCGGCCCTTCATGAACGGGACCTACACGGCCTACCTGATCAACGAGGGCCAGCACTTCGGAAGCGACCCACTCTCCGATTTCCAGCGGCAGACGCTCTCGCTTTCGGCCCGCGGAAGCCTGGCCCGCCTCTTCGACGGCGAGGCCCGATTCCTGCGCGAGCGACAGGACCGGAACTTGCCCGGAGCAGGCCAGGACTACGACGACAACTCGTGGTTCTGGTTGCTCGACTACCGCATCAATTCAACCTGGCTGCTACGCCTGGAGCGCGACCTCGAGGACAAGCTCTTCGTCGCGCCGGACGACATCGACTTCAACTATCGCAGGACGATTTGGCGGCCCTCCGTCACGTACCTCCCAACCCGAGAGCTGACGCTGATCGGCGAAGCCATCCTCGAGCAGAAGCGCCACTTCGACCACGACCCGACCGATCTGATCCTCGAGCACGACGAGGACTTCGACACGACCACCCTGTCGCTGACGGCGACGTACTTCTCCCAGAAGATCTACATCTCGGCGACCCTCCTTCGGGCCTACCACGACCACGTGCTGCCGGACAACTCGCTGCAGGCCGATTTCACCTCCCTGGAACTGAGTGGCGCGGCGACCTACACCATCTCGAAGTCCAAGTCGGTCAGCCTGACCTACAGTCACGTCGACGACAGCTATCGGGCGATCGCGACGCTGAACGACAGCAGCTGCATGGCTGCATGGCTGCATGGCTGCATGGCTGCATGGCTGCAAGGCTGGGTGGTTGGGGCGTTGGGGCGTTGGGTGGCTGGGTGGCTGAATGGCTGGGTGGACTGCTGCGGACCGGGACCGCGAGCGGCCGAGCGCCGGACACCTAACACCCAACACCTGCTCCCAGCCCCCTCCCCTCCGGGCCGATTCACGCGCGAGCTGCCCCGCCCTGCCTACAGCTCGGTCCGGACCGCCAGCCCGACTTCATTGAAGTCCGCCGTACCGAGCCGGCGGGTGTAGAGATCGAGCGTGGCGACGCGGAAGGCCGCCCTCAGCCCCACGTTGGCCGCCAGGAAGTCGGGTTCCCGGGCCTTGCCGAACCGGCCCACGGTCTCGACGTCGAGGACCTCGTAGATCAGTTCGCCCAGGGCGCGGAGCTCTGCGGAGATGCGATGCTCCAGGCCAAAGCCGACCCTCCACAGCGAGTTCTCGGAAGTGCCCGGTGGAACGTCGAGGGGCGTCCACGAAGCCGCGAGGTGCCACGTGTTGTGGTGGTCGCCGGCGTACGAGACCGCGAAGTAGAGCCCTCGGAGCCGCGAGAAGTCGTCGGGCATCAGAAAGAGGCGATCGCTGTTCTTGACGATGCTCAGGTTCATCCCGACCGCGGCCCGGAACAGCTCCTCGTGGTAGGGCAGCCGGTAGCGCAGCCCCAGTCCCACGGCGCCCTGGTCGGCCGACGACGATCCAAACGACGCGCTGGCAGCCGGGTCCAGCTCGACGCTCGAGAAGTACGGCCGGAACTGGGCCTCCAACCGCCGGGTGGCGCCCACGCGGAAGTCGAACTCGTTGACTCGCTGAAAGGCAGACCTGACGTTGGAATAGAAGCCGGAGTCCAGGTCCCGGAAGACCGTCCGGCCGTGGACCAAGACCTGGTCCCTGGCCGCGGTGCGGGCCGTCGGCAGCTCGATCAGGTCCGATGGCACCAGCTCGAAGGGCTTTCTGGGAGTGGGTGGCGGCGCGGACGTGGGCACCTTCATCTCTTCCCACGGTCGATCGGCGGGCGAGCTCGTGCCCGTTGTCGGAGCCGAGCCGCCGGCGGCCAGAGAGGTCAACGCTCGCCGTTCCAGCTCCAGGGCCTGTTGTTCGGCCCGGGCGGCATCCTCGACTGTCTTCCCCTTGCTGGCCGCGCTCGCACGGCTGCGCGCCTTCAGCTTCGGCGGAGGGCCCGAGATGCGGAGCTTCCGCTGATCCAGTCGAGCCTCCACACGCTGGCGCGCCCATGACTTCGAGACGCCCGGAGCTTCTTCCTGCGGCTCGGTGGCCGCCAGGAGCTCGTCGATGCCAGGCTCTGCGCGGGCCGCTATCGACGTCTTGCGGCCCCTGGCCGGAGGCAACGGACCTTCCCACTGGTGGTACAGGACCCTGGCCATGGGAGTGGTCAACCGGCTCGCGAGGATGGAGAGATTGGTCTGCAAGGCTGGGTCTTCCCCCGAGATCGCCAGGGCGTCCACCATGTCTGCGCTCGCCGAGAGCGTCCTCCCCTCACGCAGGTCGGCCACCGTCTCGCCTTCCAAGCGGACGACGGCGGGGTCCTTGCGGCCCGGGACGAAGATCACGACGGTCACTCCCGCTGAGGCGCGCCCGGCACCTGGGCCGCGGCGGGTCTCCAGCCCGGTGGTCGCGGGCGTGAGGGGTGCCGCCTCGAGGCCGGCCGCCTGGCTGCGCCCCTCTCCCCCGGGCTCGGTAGAGCGCCGCGTCGCGCCGATGCGGAAGTCGGCCATTCGGCGGCTGGTGGAGCGGCCTCCGGAGCGCGCCACGAACGTCGAGTCGTCGGCAACGCTGTAGCCCGGCATCACGAGGTTGACGTCGGACACGGCCAGCCGCTGGAGAGTCTCCAGCAGGTCGAGGGTGGCAGTCTCCGAGAGGTTCGGCGTGTCCACGTCGACGTTGAGGCGTACCCACCGGTCCGACAGCCGGATCTGCAGCCGTGCACCCGGGAACGACTCGGCCAGGTCGGACTGCAGGGTCGAGCGCAGCCGATCGACCAGGGCGACCTCCGCGGAGGCGCCTGGGCGTCCCTGGGCCAGGCCACTGCCTGCAGCGGCCAGGATCAGGGCCCCGCACATCAGAAATCGGAACACGCGGCGCATGTTGATGCGTCCGGGCAGGCGGCCGGGGAGTCTCCCCGGGGTGGGCTTTTCGGCTGGGTTGTACACGGTGAGCTGAGCCGCAGGCAAAGCACCTGCGGCCTCGCCTCTCCTATCGGCCGGACGGGCCGCAAGGTCTGAGCGGCTGCCGGTTCCCCGCCTATTCCGGGACCATCTCGTCTCCCTCCTCGGTCAACTGGAGGAAGATGTCTTCCAGATCCGCGGCGGGGCTCGAGGCCATTCCTCGCAACTCGGCCACGGTCCCCAGCGCACGCAACCGCCCCGCCTGAATGATCCCGACCCGGTCGCAGAGCGTCTCGGCGATGGCCAGCGTATGGGTGCTGAGGAAGATGGTGACTCCTCCCGCGCAGAGCCGGCGGAAGAGGTCCTTGAGGGTACGCGCGCTGCGCGGGTCGAGCCCGACCATCGGCTCGTCGACCACGAAGATCTCGGGCCGGTGCAGGAGGACCGAGCTGATGACCAGCTTCTGCTTCATACCGTGCGAGTAGCCCTCGATCAACTCGTCCGCGACGTCCTCGAGCGCGAACATCTCCAGGTACTGGCGACCTTCCTTGTCGCAGGTGGCCTTGTCCAGTCCGTAGAGCCCGCCCGTGAAGTGGAGGAACTCCATCCCCGTCAACTTCTCGTACAGAAAGGGTCGGTCGGCGACGTACCCGGTGATCTGCTTGACCGACACCGGATCGCGCTCGATGTCGAACCCCTTGAGCAAGACCTGCCCGGAGGTCGGGGCGAGCAGGCCGTTGAGGATCTTGATCGTGGTCGTCTTACCGGCGCCGTTGGGGCCCAGAAAGCCGAAGATCTCGCCCTTCGTCACCTCCAGGTCCAGGTCGACGACGGCGTGCGTGCGGCCGAACATCTTGTTCAGGCGTCGAATCTCGATGATGGGCTCGGACGTCCGGGCCGCGGCAGGGGCATCAGCCACCGGGTTCCTCCAGGTATCGCAAGATCCGCTCGCTCCGCCTCATCGAGTAGGCCCAGATGGCGAGGCACAGCACGACCGATGCAGTCAGGCACAGGGCCCCCAGGGCCAGTTGGCCGAGCGTGGGACCGAAGCCCAGGAGCCGCCACATCCAGAGCTGAAGAGCGCCGTGCTCCGCCGCGAGGCGCGGGGCCAGGTGAGGGCCCATCTCCTGCCAGACCGTGTAGTACGCCCACATCGGATAGGCCTGGAGCAGCAGGAAGACGACGACGAAGGCGAGCGACGTGACCATGAAGACCATTCCGCCGAAGCCCGACGGGATCTGGGCGAAGTTCTCGGCCCGAAAGTTGCGATACTGCGCCCCGAAGACGATCGCCAGGGCCGAGACCACGAGCGTCACCAGGGCCGCGTCCAGGACGCCCAGGACGAAGATGCCCGGCCGCACGCCCAGCAGAGCATCCGAGACGCAGACCAGGATCAGCGCGATCAGGAGCAGGGGCACGAAGTTCGACCAGAACTTGATCCAGACATAGGTCTGCAGGCTGAGCGGCGAGGCGTGGATGCGATAGAAGACCGAGCCCTCCATGCTGACGGCCGGGTAGCCGAACCTGAGCGCGCACGCCACGACGATGAAGGCGATGAAGCCGATGTTCAGGAAGCTCAGGAAATCCGGCAGCAACGGGTGCACGATCGCCAACTCTCCGAGCGGCAGCAGGTAGACGTTGTAGATGTAGATCGCCACGATGACGACCATCAGCAGGAACTGCGTCCACAGAACCGGCGAGCGGATGAAGACCTTCACGTCCTTCTCCAGGATCGCCCGGGTGGGCACCGACAGCCAGCCCATCAGCCCTTCCAGGAAGCCCAGCCACCTCAGTCCGCCCTTGCGGCCGCGTTCGCCCGACTCCTGGAACTTGAGCCAACCGGCAAAGTGGAAACGCCTGGCCAGCCAGAACGTGAAGGCAAAGGCCACGGCCGCCCCACCGAAGAGACGGAGCAGTTCCTTGCCCGGGTCGGCGGCGTCGAGGCCCATCGCCTCCAGCGACAGATTGGCCGTCCACGCGCTGGGAAAGGCCTCGATGCGGGGGTTGTGGAGCTGGTAGAGGAAGTTGGTGAAACTGCGGAACTTCTCGGGCCGCATGAGCTGCTCCGGCCTGAGCATGCGAAGGAAGAGCACCAGGAGGCCGATCGCAACGGCCCCCATGAACCTCAGGATGTTGCGCGTCTGGTGAACGGGAAGCGCGCGAGCCAGGCCCAGCGTGATGCAGATGCCGGCCGACGAGGCGTAGACGCAATATGGGACCAGGGGGAGCCAGCAGATCGGGTAGTAGTACCAGGGAGACTGGTAGCTCTGGCCGTAGGCCACGAGCAGCATCAGCAACATCCCGAAGACCATCCAGGAAGAGACGACCGTCGTCTCGACGAACTTGGCGACGAAGACCCGCGTGTACCCGATGGGACTGGCGAACAACATGTCCAGCTCGTGGGAGCAGTAGAAGGTCGAGAGCGCCGTGATGATGTTCGAGAAGACCAGCATCAGCAGCAGGCTGAACAGGACCATCGACAGCAGGTACCGCTTCAGGAGCGGACCGATGATGGCGACTCCATCGACCCTGGTCAGCATCCGGAAGCTGACGAGGTAAAGGGTCGCCATCACCACGAAGGCGATGAGAGCAACCAGCACGATGCCACGCCAGTCCTGGCTTCGCACGAAGTTGCGAGCCATCTGCAGTTGGGGACGCAGCAGGGAGAACAGGCGGGGCGGAGTCCTCGGAGGAAGGGCGGCGGTGGGGTTCGGGAGCATCTTCGGGCCGCCCTGTACCGGGGAGGCAGCCAAGGTCGCTGAGTATACTGCAGACGGCTGGCCCGGGGGCTCGAGGTACGACCGGGTGCAAGTCTCGTAGGTGGCCCCCCCCTTGCAGGAGAAACCCAGAGACACAGAGGCACAGAGGGATCTTTCTCTGCCTCGCTCGCAGGC
>JACQZL010000304.1 GCA_016213865.1 Candidatus Rifleibacteriota bacterium | reverse complement strand
GGACCCGCAGGCCGTTCGGCAACGTCGTCACCAGGCTGCCTGGCCGGCGGGCAGCACGGCCGGCCCCCTGGCCGACGGCGCGGCCCCCACGACCGAACCGCAGACCAGCCAAAGGGCAAGCCAACCGAGACGGAGAGTACGCTTCATCGTGCCGCCGAGCCCACCCGGGCCGGACGCGGTCAGCATAGCCGATCCGCGGCGGCCGGTGTCGAACGGGTGCTCAGTACCGCACGTCCACGTCCTGGGAGCCGAAGTACTCCTTGTAGACGTGGTCGTTGATCCCCTTGTAGGACCAGATCTTGGTCATCAGCTCGATCTCGGGCGACTTGAGCTTGTCCTTGTAGAGCCCCTCTTCGAAGGTCGCCTGGAAGTTGAGGACGACCATGCAGATCTTGGCGATCTTGCGCTCGAGGCTGTTGGCCGTCAACTGCGTGGCCTCCTTGAGGCTGCCGTCGCCCAGGTCGTCGTAGCCGAAGAAAGCGAGCTTGAACTTCTTGACTTTCCGGGCCAGCACGCGCCCTTCGGCCGGCTCGCCCGGAGGGCCGCCCTGGTCCTCGAAGCTGAACTCGGAGAGCCTCAACATGTTGTCGCCGACGCCCCCGGCCGCGGGGGTCTTGGAGACGAGGATGCCCTTGCGGATCTTGCGCATCACGGTCCCCTTGTCGGGGAAGAACTTGTAGGCGCACTTGAAGACGGGCAGGCGACTCACGGTGACGGCGTCGTTGGTGTAGAAGGGCCACGTCAGGTTGCCGCGGCCGACATTTTCGGCCACGGCGAACTTGGGGTCCTCGTACTGGTACTTGAGAACCGTGAACCGGTCCTCGTAGGCCTCGGCGAACATGTGGCAGGCGTTGACGTCGCGGACCATGTTCTCGACCAGGTTGCGCGCACCCTGCTGGAGCGCGATCGCCTTGCTCGATTCGTCGGCCAGCTCCATCCCGGTTGTCAGAAACCGGTAGATGACGATGAGGAGGACGAGGGCGATCACGGCAAAGAGAATCGCCTCGATCAAGGAGACGCCGCGGCGCGGGCCCGACTCACGAAGACGGGACGGGGACGGGAGGAATCGCGAGGGTATCTTCATCGTCTCACCTCACCCGGTGGTCGGCGATCACCGTGTGGAAACGAGAGAGAGCCGAACGGTGGCCTGCGCCGCCTTCTTCCTCGCTCTTGCCCATCTCTTGCCAGCGGACTTGCAGCAGCACGTGGTAGAGGCGCGGATGGGTGCTCTGAGGGATGTCCGCATCGGCCTCGGCGTTGGACGAAACCTCGACCTTGGTCTCGATCCGGGCGTAGTCCTTGGGGTACTCCAGGCCCGGCCCCGCGCTGGTCGCGACGGTGGCCCCCGCGCTGTCGGGGGCCGTGACGCGCCGCAGAACGCTCCCGGTGAGGGGCTCCCAGTCGTGCCGCATGTTGATCAGCTTGTTGGGGGGAACCTGGCGCAAGGCTTCCAGCTCTTCACGGGCGGCGTGCAGCGCCATGTACGAAACGCGGCTGCGGAAAACCGAAACCTGCGTCCCCGTGAAGAGGAAGTACATCGGGATGAGGCCGGCCACCAGGATGAGGATCGCGATGACCACCTCCACGGCGGTGAAGGCGTCTCGTCCCGGGGACCCCGGCCCGAAGGCCAGTCGAGCGGACGGTGTTGTCATCGGGTTCTCGGAGAGTCGAGCCGGCCGCGGCGCGGACCGGCGCAGTTGAGGTTCATCTGGACAGCTTCGACGCGCGGGTTTCCATCGCCTCGAGCTGGGCAAGCGAGTCCTGCAGGTCTTTCTGGCTGATGCGCCCCGCCTCCTGCTCTCTGAGCAGGCCCGCCTTGACCTGGGCCCGCATGCTGTCCGTCATCTTGTGGGGGCTGCCGGTCTCCTGGGCCATCTTGGAGACGCCATCGAACCAGGGGTCGAATTCGGCCTTCTTCTGCTCGAGGCCTTCTTGCTCCTTGCGGATCCCCTCGGCGATGCGCTTGTCTTCCATCAGGGGTGAGCTGGCCTGCAGGGTGAGGATCTTCTCTTCGGTCTCGAAGACTTGCTTCATCAACGTCTTGTACTTGTCGAGCTGGTTCGAGTCGAAGTAGACCTGCTGCAGCTTCATCCGGTAGCGCTGCAGCGTCATCAGGTCCCGAGGGTCGACGCCGGCTATCGCCTCGAGCAGCATCTGCTCGGCCTCCTCGACCTTTCCCTCTTCCATCAGCTTGTCGATCTGCATGCAGGAGTCCATCACGGGCTTGTCTTCCATCGCTCGGACTTCCATCTCGATGTACTCCTGGGTGAAGCCCTTGGAGGCCAGCTCCTTGCGCCGCCGATCCTGCAACTCGTCCAGCGGGGGAGGGAGCTTCCCCTGGTTGTAGCGGGCAAAGAGGGCCGCGAAGTTGGCGTCGCCGGCAGAGATGCCCGGGGTCGCCACGGGTCGCGGCCCCGCGAACGGGACCGACAGCCGGTCCTTGATGGTGACCTCCTTGGCCATGGACGCGCGCTCGAGCTGCGCCGCCCCCCGGTCGAAACTGCCCTGCGTCGAGGCGTCTCCCGTGCGCTGCACCGTGCCCTGCAGCATCGACCCCAGGTCGAAGTAGAGGCCGAACAGGAAGATGATGACCAGGGCAAAGAGCAGCAGCGTGCTCAGGAAGACTTTCTCGAGATAGCCCATGGTGCCTCGCGATCCGCTCCGGGGACGACACGCCGTCCCGCTAGAACCCGGTGAAGCCTCCCAGGTCGGTAGCGCCCTCGCCCGTGATGGCGCCTGTCGAGGTCACCGTGAAGCGGTCGGTGAACCCGGAGATCTTGGGAGACACGGCCGGGATGATCCAGGCCTTCGCATCATAGGTGCCGCCCTTCTCCGCGCTGGTGAGGCGTGCCGTGTCGTAGAACACGTCCAGGCTAGCAGAGTCGGGGATGTGTTTCTTGTTCAGCGCCAGGCAGACCAGGTTGCCGTTGATGACGGTGTTCGCACCCGTTGGCATGATCGCGCCCGCGACCATGAAGGAGGCGTCGTTGCCGTCGGTCGACCCCACGTTACCCAGGGTCAGCATCGCCTCGGTGGAGAGCGGGTCGGCGGAGTTCATGAAGACGACGGTCGCGTGGCTGTCGTCGCTGGCACGCTTGATGCCGCCCGCCAGCTTCGCATCGAAGTTCTCGGTGCCGGAGGTAAAGCACGAGAGGATCCCCTTGCCCCGGTAGTTCAGGGTCTGGTCCATCTGGAGGTTGTCGACCATCACCACGCCGTCCAGGAGGAGCGGCTGGTCCGGGGCCGTCATCGCCTCCGGCAGGGTCTTGTAGGCCCGCACGGCGCAACGAGTGTAAGGCTTGAAATTCGTGGGCCAGTACCCGTACTCGGAGATCCGCATCAGGTCGGCCGCGCTCACACCCACCGGAGGCAAGGCCGTGGCCGGAAAGAGCATGCCGGCCATCGCGCCTGCGGCAAATCCCTGGAGGGTCGCCTTTCCGACGCTCATCAACACGGTCGCGACCGAACCGAAGCCGCCCATCCAGATGGTCGCGAGGCTGATGATGTCGATCGCCAGGCTCAGCCAGCCGCTGGCGCCCTCGCGCTCCTTCTCCCAGCGGAAGCCGTACGGCACGTTGACCGTCTTGGACCGGTCGACGTCCACGGAGTAGTGCTTGATCTTGGCGCCGACCACGGGGGGGATTTTGACCTCCCAGGACTTGAAGGCAGCCACGTTGTAGTTGCCGATCAGGCCGTCACCCTCGCAAGTGATGACCGAGGACTCGTCGCCGCCGCTCAGGCCCCCCAGACCGCCCTCGTAGGGCTCGGAGCCGGTCTTCTGCCCCTGGTCGTTGTACTTGTTCTTGAGGCAGCGAGGGAACTTGATGTAGTCGCGACCCTTGTCCGGGGCGCCCCAGATGGAGAAGTTGGTCTTGCCCCACGCCACGTTGCCCACGAACCACTGCTGACCGGTGGGCATGTTGATGCCCGGGTCGCCGTTGAAGAGGTCGAAGCCGAAGGCATTGAAGCTGGCCGAGGTACCGCTGGTGTCATCCGGGCGCGCCGGCGATCGGTTGTTGAAGCTGCCGCCCATCAGGCCCTCGTGCGGCGCCGGCAGCATCGTCCAATTCCACCACTCGTTCGTGTTGCAGAAGCTGGGATCGGGCGGGGCCGCGCCCATTCCCTTTTCGGGTTTGTGGCCGCCCACGCCCTTGGGGTGGTCCGAGATGTCGAGGAAGTACGGCCCGCGGATGAACATCCGGCCCGCATCGCCCGAGTAGAAGTGCATCGCGCCGCCCTTGTTGAGGCACTCCTTGAGATAGCCCTCGTGCTCCTGTTTGAAGACGTTGAACGCGAAGACGCAGAATTCGCGGGCCGGCGGCGACACGTCGATGATCTTCACGTCGTGCGTGACGGCGAAGTACTTCTTGGCCTTGCCGAAGCGGACGGCCACCTGGGCGTTGTAGTACCCGATGTAGTCGCGCTTGTTGGGCGCCTCGGGCTTCTTCGCGTCCAGGCCGGGGAAGTGGTAGTACACGTCGTCCACTTCATAGGTGTCCTTCGTCGCGTACCGGATCGCGTGGAAGTTGTGAAAGGTCACCTTCGCTTCCAGGAGCTCGGCACCGGCACCGCTGGGGCCTTTCATCGCGTCGATCATCGACTGGGATTCGGGAAGCTCGGCTTTCAGGTCCTTCTCGAGCTTGCCGGTGCCGCTGCCCGACGACTTGGCGGCGTCGATCACTTCCTGACGCCACACCGCCTTGGCTGGATCGACGTCATTGACGCGGTCGTAGACAATCGCCCGCATCTCCTCGAGGACGCCTTGGGCGAGCTGGTTGGCGACCAGGCCGTGCGTGACGACGGCCGTCTGCTGGTACTCGGAGGTCCCGCTGAACATCATCGTCATCCCGACGATGGCGAAGATGGCCAGCGAGACGAGGACCACCGGGAAAACGAAGCCCGATTTCGTGCCTGCCATCGTGCGCCTCACTCGCTGTCCACCTCGGTGCTGGTGTCCATCTCGGTGTCGGTTTCCATCTCGGTGTCCGGGTCGGTCTCCGGGTCGGTGTTGCCGGCGAGCGTGTCGGCCCCGTCGGCGTTCTCGTCCGCCACGTCCTCGGCGTCGCCTTCGTCCGTCACGGCCGTGCCACCCTCGCGCTCCGGCTCGGTGTTGCCCGTGTTCGTCGTGTTGTTGTTGCCGGTCGTGGTGGTCGGCTTGCCGCTGCCGGCGAAGCTGTTGAAGACCCCGCTGAAGATCTTCGAGATGCCGCCCGAGAAGTAGCTGGAGAGGCTGCCGCCGCCGACCAGTCCGCCGATCGCGCTGGTGATCATCTGCTGTTGCTGCTGGTCGGCCCGGAGCTGGGCGTCGATCGCCTGGGCATTGGCGCGGTTCTCGGCGGCGATCTGCTGCGCCAGCGCGCCCTGCTCGTTGGTCGCCTGGTTGAACTCGGCCACAGTGAACGGATCGTAGGCCCGCTGAGACTGCGAGATCTGAGAGTTGCTGTGGACGCGATCCACCGAGCTGAGGTGGCTCAGGTTGGCGCCGCGCGTGTTGCTCTGGTAGCGGCCCAGGTTGGAGCGGGGGGTATTGCGCGCCTGGTTCTGCAGGCTGCCGACGTAAGACCCAGCCACGTTTCCGGCCGCGTTGCCCAGCCACCCGCCGAACTCACGGAGAGCGGCGGAGTCACGCTCGCGCTGCTGCTGCTCGCGGCGCAGCTCCTCGGGGGTCTTCGGCTTCTCGCCGGAGTTGTTGTTGCCGCCGTCGGATTCCGAATCGGTGTCCCCCTCCTCTCCGTCGGCGACCTCGTCGCCCTCGTCGCCCTCGTCACCCCCGGTGTCACCGTCGTCACCCATGTCGTCCGGATCGTAGCCCTCGTCCTCGCCGCCGTCCGTCGCGGTCGAGTCGTCGCCCGTATCGCCGTCCGTCGTGTCCGTCCCGCCGTCGGTGACGCCGGTGTCGTCGCCCGTGTCCGTCGTGCCGGTGTCATCTTCGGCGCATAGCCGCGGCACTGGCAACACCAACGCTTGCAGGAACACGAAGACTATCAGCAACGCGAAGTAGCGCACGGCAGCACCTCCAGGGTCTCTAGTATCGAGTCTAGTCGGAGAACGGAAGGTTCGTCAATCAAGGGGCCTGGCTTACCCCGGTCATTTCACGCTCGGAATCCGGGTCGAGAACGCCGTCTCGTCCAGGGCGAGCCAGCTCAAATCATCGAGAAAGGTGTGGTAGTAGCGGCTGCCCAAGCTGGTCTGCAGGACGTGGGTCTGCCCCGACGGGGCCGTGAGATCGGCCACCGCCAGGCGCACCTGGTAGAACGGTTTTCCATTGAGCCGGTACTT
The DNA here is from genome assembly GCA_016213865.1 of Candidatus Rifleibacteriota bacterium. The sequence continues at coordinate 3,825 of JACQZL010000304.1, read as the reverse complement.
CTTGAACCGGACGTCGGTGAAGCTGTCCTCGCTGACGACCGGCGTCTTGCCCTTGCCGTACAAGATCTGCAGGCGGACCGCGTCGGCCGGTTTGCCGGCGCGCTGGACCTGGACTTTCTCGGTCCGGTAGCGCACCTTCTGCGCAAGCGGCACGGGCGAGGAGGCGTCCTGGACGAAGCGCAGGAACGTCAGTCCCTTTCCGCCCGGCTGCACCTCCGGGCCACCCGCGTTGACCTTGACGACGTCGCAGATGCTGCGAAGGTCCCGTTTGATTCGCTCCAGCACCACGTTGGCCCGCCGGACGCCTTCGATCTCCTCGGAGCCCAGCGAGACCGAGCGGCTTCCAAACGCCAGGAACCGGTAGAGCCCGGCGATGATGACGGCCATGATGAGCATCACGATGGTCACTTCCACCGCCGTGAACCCCCGCCGGCCGCCGCGGGCGTGTCTCATGGGGCCTCCGGGTGCAGGATCGTCTCCATCTGAACTCGTCTGCTGGGCAGGCCCGAGACGTTGAGCTTCCACTGGACCGTCACGGTCGCCCGGACAGCCAAGATCTCGTGACTGTTGCCCTTCACGAATGTCATGACGATTTCTCGGGAGAAACGGTTGGAAGACTCCGGATAGTCGATCTCGGTCGTCCCGTCATCGGCCTTGAAGGTCACGACCTTGGCCTCGGACCAGGTCAGGGTCCCGACCCCTACTCGGACCTCACCCGGGAGCTTGACGTTCCGCCCGCCGTCCAGCAGGGCCCGGCACCAGTCGTCAAAGCCGAGGGCCCGGACCCACTCGAGCGCCTCGGTGGCCAGTCCGACGGCCTGGGCTTCGTTCTCGACGTCGACCGACCCCCGGTTGGCCGAGGAGAGGGTCGCCAGGATGGGGATGACCGCAACGGCCAGGACCGCAACGGCGATGACGATCTCGGCCATCGAGATGGCCCGGCTGTTCGAGCGGCGCCGGCGGTCAGCATGGCGATTGGGGAGTGCGACGCACGATTGGTCTTTGAACCCAGAGGCACGGAGACCCAGAGACACGGAGGAAGAAAAAGAGGAACCAAGCGGGGGAAGGCCCTCACGGGAGGAGAACTCGCCTCGCGATCGATCCGGTCTCCGAGAGTCATCACACGGTGCAACGCCCGGTGACACCCCGGTTGCGTCCGAGCTCCGGAAGGGAAAGAGACTCTGGGTCGCTGTGTCTCTGCGTCTCTGGGTTGAGATCCTCACACCTCGACTGCCTTCACTTCGCAGGCTTCTTCGGCTTCGGCCGGAACGCGGGCGGGGTCCCCGTGCCGACGTACTTGGCCTTCTCTTGCCGCTGCAGCTCGACGTAGTAGCCCAGCTTCTTGCCGCCGGCCTTCACGTAGGCCTGCGAGATGGCGTCTTCGCGCACCTGCTCGACGTGGAACTTCAGGCTGCGCGCGACGATCATCCCCGTCTCGACATCGACGAACACGGTGGCCTTGCCGCTCCCCGAAGCGCTGAGGACCTTCTGCTTCGATTCCTGCCGCGGCAGCGTCAGCGTCCCGCTGAACTCGTAGACCTCCCGGTCGAGGAACTTGCGCTTGCCGACGACCTTGAACTGGGCTTCGACCGCGATGGGAGGGGTCTTGGGCTGTCCGTAGAGTTGGAAGCGCTGGCGCCACGAGTGTCCGGGTTTCGGCTCGCCCTTGGGCAGCCGGACGGCCAGTTCCTTGAGGTCCTTGCGCTTGACCCGTTTGGAGGTCGTGCGCAGGAGGATCCCCGCGGGGCTGTAGACCCTGAGGACGGCCTTCGACGCGCCGGGGACGTCGCGCGACTTGACCTTCCCGTTGACCTTCATCACCGACTGGAGTGCCCGGGTGCCGATCCGCACCTCGTTGCCGGTCGACACCACCCTGGACATCTTCCGGAAGCCGGTGTCGAGGTTCTGGGTCAGGATCTTGTCCGGCTGCACGATGGTCGTCTTCGTGCGCACCTGGTCGACAGTCTCCATGATCAGGCCGGCTGGAGGAGCCAGCTTGAGCGGCGCGGCCTTCTGGGCCGGCGTCGTTGCCTTCTTGGTCGGCGCGGCGGGCTTGGGCACCGGTGTCTGGGCAGCCGCCCACGACCCGCCGCACAGCCACACGGCCACCGCCAGGACCGCCGTCAAGGCCCGAAGTCCCGTGAGTTGCGAGCCGCGAGGCTCCGTCCTTGCCAGACCAGCGTACCGCTCAACCATCGTACGTCTCCTTGAGAGCCGCTTCCTCGTCGGACCGGGCCGCCCAGAAGAGGAGCCGATCCGAGAAACTGGTGTGGAAGATCCACTTCGAGAGGTTCTCGTCGTACTCTACCAGGTTCTTGTTGGCCCTGAGCTTGGTCGACTCGAGCCGATCGACCGCCAGCCCCCCGTGAAGGTCCATCGGCCCGCCGTCGCTCACGTCGAGCAGGCAGGCCTGGTCCGGGTAGTGCAAGTTGAGCCCCTGGACGTGGGCGTGTACCTTCTTGCCTCCGGGCAGGCTGACGGACCCGCCGCGGCTGACCAGGAAGAGCTGGTCCGTCGGCCGTGATTTGGTCAGGCTCCCCTTCACGACCAGCTTGCCGAGGACCAGCACGATCCCCTGGCCCGAGACCACCATGTCCTCGTCCAGCGTCAGGTCGCCGACGATGCCCACGATGCCGTCGGCCTGGAGCACCGGGGGCCCGGCAGCCGGGCGCCGCACGTAGCGCGCCTTGAACGCCGCCTCGGGCTTGGGCTGCACCGCGTGGGTCGTGAAGACGCGCGCGTAGAACTTCGGATGGGTGAACGCCATCGCCGAGCAGGCCGTCTTGATGCGCTCTTCCCGGCTGTCCAGGCCGGGGAGCCCCGTGGCGTGCGCCAGGGGTTGCATCACCCGGTCCGAGCCGTTCGGGTCTCCGTTCAGGAACGAGACCGCCGAGGCCAGGACTGCCGCCTGCGTGGCGGGCTGCGTCGGCGGAGAGCCGCCCGTGAACTGGAAATCGAAGACCCGCCGAAACCAGTACGAATAGAAGATGTCCCCTTCCACGGCCTGGCCCGGATCGTTGATGTAGAGGTCGAGCCCCGAAGCCCGCGGGTCGCCTCGCAGGTACTCGTGCTTCATCTTGGCCCCGCGCACGCGGGCCGTCACAGCCTCGATCTGCGCCGGAGAGAACGGCTGGCCGCCGGGTCCGGTCATCGTGTGCAACATGTCCTCGATGATCGCCCGGGCCTTCTCGACCGGCACGTGGTCGTCCTGGAAGAACGAGCGTTCGGCGTCCCACGAGCCAAGCTCGTAGCGTTGAGGGTTCGTCGGCGACAGGGCGAGCTTGACCCCTTGCAGGTACTTGATCTCCTGGTCCAGGAGGCCGCGGCGGCCCGGGCTGAGCAGCATGATCGGCTGCTTGTCGGGCGGATGTGGGCCCTGTCCCAAGTAGAGGCAGCCCGAATCCCGTAAGGCCGAGTTGGCGTCCCGGCGGTTCTTGACGATGAGCGCCGGCTCGTCCGGCTGGACCGAACCCGGAGACGCCGCCAGCATGCCGCGCACGTCCTTGACGTAAAGAGTGTAGTCCGAAAGCGGGTTCTGCCCCGCGAGGTAGATCGACTTGAAGTCGCGGCGCAGGGTCACGCGCCGGGTGATGGAGTGTTTTCGCCCCAGCGGGACGCGGGCCTGGCCCTCGACCTCCAGACTGCCGACCTTCTCGCGCGGATCGGTCCCGCTCGATACGTCCAGGACCAGGACCCGGGCCTTGGCCGAGACCTCGGCGTCGAAGTCCTTCGCGACCGGGCTGGCAAGCGTCTCCGGGACGTCCTCTATCGCCAAGAAGGTGTCGTTCGACGCGACCGTCCCCTCCTGGAACCGCTGGTACCAGG
>JACQZL010000303.1 GCA_016213865.1 Candidatus Rifleibacteriota bacterium | reverse complement strand
GTGACGACCTGAGGCTCGGTCGAAAGCGCCGCCGCGGTGCAGCTCAGGGTGTCGGTGCCCGTCGCCTGCGATTGGAAGCCCCTCACGCGGGCGTAGTAGATCCCTGCCTCGCGAGGCCGGAACCCCTCGAGGCGCGAGGCCCGTCCGCCGCTCACGTCGTCGTTCTCGGCCAGCACGTGGGACCCGTCCCGGTCGAAGAGCGTCAACACCGTGTCGTCGAGAGTGCCCAGGGCCGTCTGGAGCCTGTAGACAGAACCCGGTCCGGCTTCGAATCGGAAGAAGTCCACGTCGCCGGCCACTTCCAGGTTCCCGTTCGTGGCCGGACCGTTGACGGCGAGCGTCTCCGCCGCGCCCGCGAGCAGGGCGCTGCCCGGGTGATCGTCGGGCCCGGCGGCCACCGGCGAGACGATGCGTCGCACGCGGTGGTTGCCCGTGTCGGCAAAGACCAGGTCGCCCGCGGGAGCCACGGCCAATCCCTGCGGAGAAGCGACGGCGCCCCTGTCGGCCTGCGTGCCGTCGAGGCTGAACCCGCGCGTGCCGGTCCCGGCCAAGGTCCGTATCAGACCCGAGCGGGCTTCTACCAGGCGCACGCGGTGGTTGTCGCGATCGGCGATCACGAGGTCGCCGTTCTCGCGCACGGCCACCCGGATGGGAGAGAAGAGCTGGGCCTGGGTGGCCGATCCGCCGTCGCCACCGTACCCCGGGATACCGTTGCCGGCCAGGGTTTCCACGGTATTGTCCACCAGGTCGATCCGACGCACCCGGTGCCCCAGCAGTTCGGTGACCAGCACGACCCCGAGCGAGTCGACGGTCAGGCCGGCCGGGGAGTTGAAGGCCGCCGCCGCCGGTGCCCCGCCGTCGCCCGTCGAAGCCGCCACACCTGTCCCGGCCACCGTCCGGATGCGACCCGTCGCCACGTCGCCGGTCCTCGAGTTCTCGATGCGCACCCGCGAACCCGCCGGCAGACAGTCGCCGCTCTCCAGCCTCACGATGCCACGCACCACCAAGAGCTCGGTCTGCAAGCCCGGCGTCACCTGCCCCACCGTGAGGTCGACCCCGTCCTCGTCCCACGCCCCATGGCTGTCCGATACCCGCAGCACCAGCCGATGAGTTGCGGCAGCCGTCGGTGTGAATGCCGGCGTTGGCGACGCCGGATCGGACAGGGTCACTCCGTCCGGGGCGAGCCACGAGTACGTGAGCGGATCTCCGTCCGGGTCGGTTCCCGAGCCCTCGAGTCGCACGGTCGAGCCCGCCGACACCGTGCGGTCGGGCCCCGCGTTGGCGACCGGAGGGCGGTTCGAGACGATGGCCACGGTTAGCAGGTTGTTGGCCGGCTGCATCACCAGCGCGTTGCCCGCCTCGTCGACAGCCCGCAAGGACACGGTGTACGCCCCGCTGTCGGCTGCCCCGAACGGCTGGCGGTACACGTACACGTTGCCGGGCCCCGCCGGTGCCATGGCACCGCCCAGCAACCGGCCGCCGTCGCTGCTCAACTGGACCGCCGGCGTCGCCGAGAGCGGCTCACTGAAGGTCGCCGTGATCGTCAGGGTTCCGCTGGTCGTGAGCGTCGGGCCCGGGCCGTAGGCCAGGTTGGCCGTCGGAGGCGTCGTGTCGGCGGGCCGGCTGGTCACCTGGACGGTCAGTACCGAAGCGACCGTGTTGTCGGCCCTCGACGACTCGTCGACCACGGCCGGGGGATCGACCCGCAGCAACAAGTGGTAGCCGCCCGCGGCGGTCCCGGCAGGGGCGCTCAGCGAGGGGTATCGCTCCGAGCGTGCGCCCGCGGCGAGGCCCGGGAGCGTCTCGGCGCCCAGGACCCGGTCGCTTGCGTCGAAGCCCGGGTTGGCCGACAAGACGTACTCGAGGGCGAAGGTCGCCGTGACGTCGGCGTTCCCCGAGTTCTCGACGACGGCGGCCGCGGAGAAAGCGTCGCCGGCCCGCACGGTGGAAGGCCCGCTGATCGCGCGGGCCACGAGGTTGGGCTGGCGCACCACGGGTCGCTCGACCGCCACGGTCGAGTCGGTGATGGCCACGTTGTTCGACTCGTTCGATTCGCTCACGGCGCCGCCGCTGTCGACGGTCAATCCCACATGGTAGCCGCCGGGCGCCACCGAGCCGGGGACCGCCCAGCTCGCACTGATGCCGAAGGCGACGTTCGGGGCCAGGGCGGGGAGACTGGCTGTACCCAGCAGCGGTTCGACCCCCGAAAGCGTGGGATCGAGCGAGAGCTGGAAGGAGGCCAGCGAGACCGCGGACGTGGCGTCTCCTCCATTGCGAACGCTGCCCGTGACCGCCAGGGGCTGTCCCAGTTCCACTCGAGTGGCGGTCGTGGCTACCGACACGGCCACGAGGTCGGCCCGCGGTGGCGCTGTTGCGGTGAGTGCAACGGCATCTTGCGCCACGTCACCGTTGGGATCGCTGGCGGTGACCGTGAAGGCGTAGCCACCCACCAGCGGCAACGTGAAGCTGATGGAGCGAGTGCTCCAGGACGTCGGCGAGACCGCCGGGCCGAACGTCTGGCTCCAGGCATACGTCAGGACCTCCAGGTCGTCATCGGTGCCCGTCGCCGAGAGCGTCACCGCGGAGCCCACGACGGCCGTGACGTCGCTGCCCGCGTCGACCGCGGGAGGCGAGTTGACGACGATGCTGACGCTGGTCTGTCCTGTGCCGCCGCGGCCGTCAGAGACGGTGAGGTGCACGGTATACGTTCCCGAGCGGGTGGCCCGGAAGGTGGGCGTGGCAGTGCTGGCGCCGGTCAGAGTCCCGGTTCCCGGCTGGCTGCCGAGCGACCACGCGTAGCTCAGCGGATCGCCATCCGGATCGGTCGCGGCGCCGGTGAGTTGCACCGGCGTGGCGGGCCGCACGCGGGTGGCCGCGGCGGTTGCGGTGATGCCGGTGGGGGAGTGGTTGGTCGAAGTCGTGCTCGAACCCGGGTCCAGCGAGGACAGTTCCCATGTCTCGGAGGAGTAGACCTTGTCCTGGAAGGAACCGCCGAACGCGACCAGACACTTCCGCCCGGAGTCGTAGACCAGCGCCGTTCCGCTGCCGAGGGGAAGCTCCTGCGCCAGTTGCACCCGAGACCATGTCACCCCGTCGTACTCCCACGTCGTAAGCGTTCACCACCAAGTCACGAGGGGCACGAAGTGGGCACCAAGATTGACTTCTTTGTCTTACTCTCCCCTTCGTGCTTCCTTGGTGCGCTCCGTGTCTTCGTGGTGAGAAGGCCTTCAAACCTGTCGTTTCGCCTGCTGCTCGCGATGTTGCCGTGAACGGTTACCCCACGTCGTATGGTCAATCGCATGAAAGTAAACGGCGCGTTGCCTGGTCTCGTCGAAGGCAAGGAGGTGCTCTTCTTCCGCCGGTGCTGGAGATGAGCTCGGTGTCATCTGCGTCCAACTGCTTCCCTCTCTCTCCCAGGTGTCAGAGAGCAGAGCCGTGAAGCGTCCTCCGAACAGCACCACTCGCCTCCGTGACGAGTCGTAGCAGACCCCCGCCAGGTCTCGATTGGACGGATGGGGTGAGTCCATGAACCGAGTCCACGTGGTCCCATCCCACTCCCAGGTTTCGTCACTCCTCGGGCCAGGCGCCGGGCTCCCCCCATGAGAACGCATCTCTTCCGGCCGAGGTCGTAGGCCATTCCAGCCGCGTAACGAGCGGAGGGAGCGGTAGGAGGAAGGTCGTTCCGCCCACGACGTCCCGTCGAACTCCCACGTGTCATTCAGTCGTGAGCCTCCATAACCGCCGAACAGAAGCACTTTGGCACGTACATTGTCATAGCCGAGTGAGATATGGCTTCGGGCTGGTGGCGACACACCCGGGGTCAGTTGTGACCAAGCTGTGCCATCCCAGCTCCAGGAGTTCTGGAACAGGTTGTTGGAGCCTCGTTCCCCACCGAACAGGACGACTACAACCAGACTGTATCAGTCAGACCGATTGCGGTCAACGGGGGACGGGCGAACGGGTAGGCGTCCGGTCGCGATGGCCGTCTTCATCCGTGTCGCCGGAGGACGACGGCGTAGCCCGTGTGGCCCCAGGGCAAGAGGAGGCCGAGAAGGGCCGTCAGGAGACGCCCGAGCCGGCTGTCGAAGACCGACCCGTACGTGAAGACCCGCTCGATCGCCAGCTTGGGCAAACACCTGTCGGTCCGCACGTAGTCCTCGGTGGCGGTCGTCAGGAGTTTCTGTATCGCAGCCGGAGGGTAGGGCCTCACGTGACTGAAGGTGTTCCAGACGCTGGCGACCGAAGGTGTTCGGATGAGCAGCACGCCTCCTGGGGCCAGCACGCGGCCCGCCTCGAAGACCATCGCCGCTGCCTGGGGCGGATGGAGGTGCTCGATGATGTTGGCGCAGTTGACGGCGCCGAAGCTCCCGGTCCGAAAGGGCAGCCGGCAAGCATCGGCCTTGACGACCTTCCGGCCCGACTCACGGGACCGGCGGAGCATCTCGTCAGAAATATCCACGCCGACATACGACTCGGTGTCGTGATCGGGTAAGTTGCCGGTACCACAGGCTATGTCCAGCACCCGACGACCCTCGAAGTAGACGTGGTGCAGTGGACTCTTGCCGGCCAACGTGGCCGCGACCAGCTTCAGGAAAACGCGCATCAATGAGAATTGTATCGAGTGCTGGTGGAGGCCGATACTATACGTGCCTTGGCAGGCAGCGTCAACGCACCCGAATCGCACCGTCCTCTCCTCGAGCCGACATGTCGCCAGTCACAGCAGCTCCGCAGTCTTGTTCTTCGCCTCGAGAGCAGCTTCGCCGGGACAATCTGCGGGTGACGATGACCGCCAGCGTGCGAATCCCCAGTCCGCGGGCGCACACCATCCAGATTCTGCGGAACTGTGAGGCGCTCGCGGCCGCCGGCGCGCAAGTCCGACTGGTCTTGCCTCGTCTGGAGCGGCCTGTGCCGGATGAGGAAGTCTGGAGCACCTACGGAGTGGAGCATCCTTTTCCCATCGTTCGCCTGCGGCATCTGGACTTCCAGGGTCAGGTTCCTTCCGTTCTCGAGCCGCTGGCTTTCCGGCTGCGCGCCTGGACGTTCGCACTTGCTGCACTGGGGCCGATATCCCGGTGTGACGGTGTCGTCCACTCCCGAGATCTGCTCGATCTCTTCCTGGCCCTCGTGATGCGTGCTGGAGGACCTGCGCGCCACTTCTTTCTCGAGGTTCACGATCTGCCGGAGGCGCTCTCTCCGGTACTGGACTGGTGTCTGCCGAGGATTGGCGGAGCCGTCGTCATCACGGACTGCCTGCGCCAACGGCTGCTGAGACGCGGGATAGACCCCCGTCGTGTTCTCGTTGCGCCCGACGGCGTCAAACTCGAGCCCTTCGCGTCCGCTGGAGACGGTTCCGACTTCCGTCGAGACCTCGATCTGCCCATGGGCGCCCGGCTGGTGATGTACTGCGGGTCTCTCCACTACGGCTGGAAGGGTGTCGACCTGCTTCCCGCCACCCTCGAGACGGTGGGTCGTGACGCCATCGGCGTCGTCGTGGGTGGCCCCGAGGACGTGGCCCGTGACCTTCAGGCAGGGCTCTCAGTCCAGCGACGGGCGCGCATGCGCTTCGCCACCGCGGTGCCTCCGTTACAGGTCCCCAGGGTTCTGGCCGCGGCGTCGGTTCTCGTCCTGCCCACCCGTTCGTGGTCCCCATATGGGCGTGAGTTCTCCTCGCCCATGAAGCTCTTCGAGTACATGGCCAGTGGCAGGCCAATCGTCGCCAGCGACCTACCGGCGATCCGCGAGGTGCTGGCCAACGAACGAAATGCCTTGTTGGTGGCCCCTGACGACCCCGCGGTCCTGGCTGCCGCCATTGCCAGGCTTCTCGACGATCCGGAGCTGGCACACCGGCTGTCTTCACGAGCACGAGAGGACGTCGAGCGATACACGTGGAACCGTCGAGCAGCCTCGATGCTCACGTTCTATGAGACAGCGCGGTCGCTCGAGCAGACCCGCGTGGGACGATCCGGGTAGAGCTGCCGCGTACGGCCTCGGCCGCGGTACGGCCCGGGTGACCGGCATGCGACCCGCGGGCCCCCGAGCGATTCCACCCAGGCTATAATCTCGGTGCTTTCCACTCTGGAACTCCCACCCATGCAACGCTCTCCTCCTGCTGAGGCCTCGAAGCTGCGGGTCGTGATGATCACGCAGGTGCTCGACTTTCAGGACGATCTACTGGGCGCGATAGTCGGGTGGTGCCGAGAATTGTCCCGTCGAGTCGGCCGTCTGGATGTCATCGCCCTGCGGGCGGGGGAGTACGACCTTCCGGCAACTTCCATCGTGACGGTCGTCGGCACCCGATCGGGAGCTGGCCGCCTGGCCCGATTCGCCCGGCTCCAGCGGGCTTTGGGTGCCTCCTTCGCTCGCGGGGTCGACGTCGTGTTTGCGCACATGTGTCCCGAGTATGCGTTGGCGGCAGCCCCACAGGCCTTCTTGCGAGGGGTGCCAATCGTGCTCTGGTTCGTGCACCGCCGGGTCTCCCCGCTGCTCCGGGCCTCGCGATACGTGGCTGCTCGGATAGTGACGGCCTCTCTCGACAGTTGCCGCCTGCCGGCCGCCGCACCGCTGGCGATCGGCCACGGGATTGACACCGAGTTTTTCGCGCCTGGCCGTGTCGCCTCCGACGGACCCGTTCGAGTCCTGGCCGTGGGCAGGGTCGCTCCCGTCAAGGAGTACGACGTACTCGTCGACGCCTTGCAGTGTAGAAGCCGCAACGCCACCGCTGGGCCCCCGCTGCACGTCCGCATCGCGGGCCGGATCGAGACTCCCGAGGAGAAGAGCTGCCACGCAGCTCTAAAGGCGCGACTCTGCGAACTGGGGCTCTCCGGGACCGTCGAGTTCCTCGGCCCCGTCCCCTACGCGAAAATGCCAGCGCTGATGCGCGAAAGTCACCTCTTCCTCAACCTCACGCGCGCAGGCAGTTTCGACAAGTCAGCCATGGAAGCAATGAGCTGCGGCCTGCCCACGATCACGCCCAACTCGGCGTTCTTCGAGGGTGAGCCGGAGCTGGATGCCGCCTTGGTAGTTGCCTATCGTGACCCGAACAGCCTGGCCCAGCGCCTCTCGGACGTGGCGGCCCTGGACTCCGCTCAGTTGGAGGTCATGCGGGCTCGCCTGCGCTCGCTGGCCTTGCGGCGATTCAGTACCTCGGTGTTGGCGTCCCGGCTGGCCCAGATCTTCCTGGAGGTGGTCCAGCGACGATGAACCGGAGCTGCGAGCGTGCGGCCGCGGTCGGGGCGGTGGCTTCTTCTTGGCCGGGTTGGCTCGAGTTGGTGGAGGAGGTCGGCTGGCGTGGTAAGTCACTTGGCCGGGTCCTTGCCAACAACCAGATCCGCGCCGCCTTTCACCCGGCAGGGGTCACTCTGGACCTGGGCAGCGGTGCGGCTTCGAGTTATCGCCTGCGTTACCTCGACACGAGCCGGGTAGCGCGCTACTTGCGGGCGGATCTCGTGCCGTCGTACCACCCGGACGTCGTGCTCGATCTGGAGCGGCAGTTGCCTTTCCGGGAGAGGGCCTTCGATTCCATCCTCCTGGTCAACGTGACGCACCTGATCTACGATCTGCGCGCCCTGATGCGAGAGATCTGCCGGGTCCTCGCGCCCGGAGGCGCCTTCTATGCCTGCACACCGTTCCTCGCGCCGTTGATGCCGGAGCCCATCGATTACGGCCGTCAATCGGCCGAGTGCCTGGCTCGGATGCTCTCCGAGGCGGGTTTCGTGGACCTCGCGATCGAGCCGGTCGGAGGCCTCTTTGCAGCGGTCTTCACGATGGCCCAGCCTCTTTTGCGCTGGCCGATCCTGACCGCTCCTGCGGCAGCCCTGGCTACTGCAGGAGACCGCATCATCGAGAAGGTGAGGGGTGACGTTCTCAGGCACCGATACGCCTTGGGATACGTCCTCTCGGCGAGACGGCCGCAGACCTGACCGGTAGACGCCTCTTTACTCCCACCTCAGCGCAGCGATACAGTCAGCCCGATCAGCAGACTTGGGCAAGGACCTCACACAGTATTCGATCTTCAGCAGCATCGCGCGCTGGCACGTCAACCAGTTCGTCGAACAGGCTGCCTGCACCGTGTCGGCAGGGAGCCGAGTGCTCGACGCCGGAGCCGGCGAGTGTGACTACAAGAGGTACTTCACCCACTGTGGCTACGTGGCAGTGGACCTGGCCGTCGGTCAGCAGAGCTGGGATTTCGGCCGTCTCGATGCGATCGCGCGGTTGAGCGAGTTGCCTCTGCGGTCTGACGTCTTCGAGGCTATTCTGTGCACGCAGACTCTGGAGCACCTCGAGTTTCCCCGAGAGAGCATCGCCGAGTTGCACCGAGTCCTGAAGCCCGGCGGCAAGCTCTTCGTGACGGTACCGATGGCCCAAGGAGAGCACCAGCCACCCCACGACTTCTTCCGCTACACGTCGTATGGTCTCAGGTCGCTGCTGGTCCACGCTGGGTTCATCGATGTGGATATCCGGCCGATGGGCGGAAAGTACACTCGCCTGGCCTACGACCTTCCGACGCTCTTTCCCCTGTTCCGCCGGCCCGCCGCGTGCACGGCCAGAGAGCTGGCCCTGACGCCGGTCCGGCTGCTGTCGCACGCGGCCGTCCGCTTGGCCCAGTTCGTCTGCATGCACCTCGACCGCTTCGACACTCAACGGCTGCACCCGCTCGGTTGGTGCGCCACGGCGTCGAAGCTGTCGGGAAGTGCCTACGCTGGCAGTTGTCCTCCTCCGGGTCGCAGTTGACGGGCTTGGCGCCATTTCATCGCTTTGACGCCCAGAGGACGATCTCTTCGCCGCAATCGGGCGTGACGAAGGGCGCCAGGTGGCCCGCCACGGTCCACACCCATCGGGCGAAACGTCTCATCGGCCTCTCTTTCTCGTTCAGCCAGCTCTTGGCGATGGCAGAGCCCGCCTCACGAGAGGAATCTGTCTTGACGCTCTCGACTACAAGGCCTTCGGCCTGGACCAAGCGCTCCAGCGTGACGGTCTCGAACATCACAAGATGTCGAGGTGCGTCGAGATCGAACTGGAATCGTCCGAAAACGCGATGAGTGAAGGCTCTCCAGTTCGGGACGGCGATCCCCAACCGTCCCCCCGGACGCAGCAGCGCCGAACAACGGCGCACGACGCCAGCCGGTGCGGGCATGTGCTCGAGCACGTGCGTCATCGTCACCACGTCCATCGACCCGACTTCGAGGCCAGGGTCGTCAAGCGATGGGTAGATGACGGCCCCGCAGGATTCTCTCGCAACCGCGGCACTGACCGGATCTCGCTCGACGCCGAAGACCGACCATCCGAGTCCCCTCATGACCGACAGGAGCCGCCCGTTACCACAGCCGACATCCAGAAGTCGCCCGCCGGGCAGCCGTCTTGGAAAGACCGACAGGCCATAGAGCGCGGCGGCTCGGACGAACGGCAGACAGGCGAGCAGGTGGTTCACGGCCGATGAAGAAGCCAACTCCGATCCAGCCTGATACCCGTAGCTGGCCAGCACGCGAGCGCGCAGCCAATCGCGGAACCCGGTTGCCTCCCGATCCCATGGAAGTCTCGGGCAAGCAGGGGGCGAGTGCTGTGAGTACCCTGTAGGATAGGCCTGCGCGGGATCGGCTGGCCGCGGATCGAGATAGGCAAGAAGGCAGTCACGGCACTGTACGAAGGACCAAGATCCCGGGAGCCCGTAGCGATGGTCGAGCACGCCGGTTTCGGCTGAAACGCACTTGTGTCCGCCGCAGGCAGGACAGCTCCCGACTGGACTGGCCCTCAAGGGTTCGCGCTCATCCACGTTCGAGAACCTGCCTGACGATGCGCGTCAATTCATCCGTTAAGGCCTCCAGGCTGAACTTGGCCCTGAAGGTGGCGAGCCCATTGCAGGCCAGTCTGGCGCGAAGGTCGCCGTCGCTCTTCAGATGGACGATGGCGTCGGCCAGGGACTCGGCCGAGGCTGGTCTGCAGAGCCAGACGTCGTGCCCATGCACGAGAGCTTCGCGGATGGCCGGGGATTCCGAGGTCAGCGTGGGCCGGCCCAGAGCGAGCGCCTCGAAGACCTTGTTCGGAATCACGCGCGACGCCTTGGCCGTTGCCCCGAAGATGCCCAGACAAACGTCGAACGAGGCTGCCAACTCCGGGAGCTCGGAGTAGGGTACAGGCTCCTCGAAGACGAGGTTCGGCAGCGGATGTCGGCGGGCCTGTGACTCGATCTCCCCACGGGTCTGGCCACGACCAATCAAGATGAAGTCCACGGGCTCGGCCCGGGCCTGGAGGATTCGAGCTGCCTCCACGATGAACTCGATGCCCTGTAGGGGAATGAAGGTGCCCCAGAATCCGACAGTGAATCGCGGCCGCTTGACGGGGGACGTGGTTGCACGAAGGGACTCGTCGTCAGAGCCCACCCAGAGGCGATGGAACTTCTCTCTCGGAGTGGCAAACGCCTGCACGAAGTAGTCGATGTGCGCCTGCGTGTCCAGCAGGATGGCGCTGGCAAGCCGGCATGCGATCAGGTCCTGCATGAAGTAGAAAAGAGCTCGTGGGGAGTAGCGCCGGACGGTCCCTCGGTCCAGCACGTTCGAGTCGTGGAGCGACACCAGAGGATCGAAGAGGAGCGGGATGTCCTTGCACAGGCGCAGCAGGCTGGCGAACGGGACGTCGGAGTGGCAGGGGAAGCCGACCACGAGAAGGTCGAAACGGGCCTTGGCGGCACGGCGGAGCAGCCTCCATCCGCGACTCGCCCAAGGTCCAGTCTCCACAACAGGGAAGACCTCGGCACCGGCACGCCGCAGGCAGCTGTCGACGATCCGGTTTCGTGAATAAGTCGGATCGAAGTGGCCAAAATGGCAGATCCTGACCCCTCGAAGTCCACCCTGGGAGGTTGGCTCCTGGACGGATCCTCCTGGTTGCACTCCGGGCACGGAAGGAACCAACTGGCGATCGTCACTTACCACTGCGTGTTCGACTCTGGCGCGCCTCCCTGAGCACCTGCTCATCGCCAGCCAGTTTCAGGTCGTGGTCCACCATCACGCGGATCAGTTCAGTGAAGCTGACGCGCGGTTGCCAGCCGAGCTTCTTGCAGGCCTTGGTGCTGTCGCCGCGCAAGTCGTTGACCTCCGAAGGCCGCAGGTAGCGCGGATCGATCGCGACGAACTCGTGCCAGTCGAGGCCCACGTGGCCGAACGCCTCGTCGAGCAGCTCCCGAATGGAGTGCGACTCGCCCGTGGCGACGACGTAATCGTCGGGCTCCGGCTGCTGCAGCATCAGCCACATCGCCTCGACGAAGTCGCCCGCGAATCCCCAGTCGCGCCGGGCGTCGAGGTTGCCCAGATAGAGGTGATTCTGGAGCCCTAGCTTGATTCGGCCGGCTGCCCGCGTGATCTTCCTCGTCACGAAGGTCTCGCCTCGACGCGGAGACTCGTGGTTGAAGAGCAGGCCGTTGGCGATGAACAGCCCGTACGCCTCGCGATAGTTGACGGCGTACCAGTAGGCGGCCACCTTGCTGACTGCGTAAGGGCTTCTGGGATGGAACGGCGTCGCCTCGGTCTGCGGGGGCGGCGCAGCACCGAACATCTCGGAGCTGCCTGCCTGGTAGAAGCGGATCCGGCGGTCCGAGGCGCTCGCGTAGGCGCGGACGGCTTCCAGGAGCCTCAGCGTGCCGGTCGCGACGACGTCGGCCGTGTAACCCGGCTGCTCGAAAGAGACCTTCACGTGGGACTGAGCCCCCAGGTTATAGACCTCGTCGGGCCGGACCCGGTCCAGGATGCCGGTCAACGCCGTTCCGTCGGCCAGATCTCCGTAGTGCAGGAAGAGTCTGGGATCTGGTTCGTGCGGATCGCGGTAGAGGTGATCGATGCGGCCCGTGTTGAAGGTCGAGGCACGGCGGACGATCCCGTGCACCTCATAGCCTTTTTCCAGGAGCAGTTCGGCCAGGTAGGAGCCGTCCTGCCCGGTGATGCCGGTGAGCAGTGCCTTTTTGCCGCAGCGGGGGGGGCTTCCACGATTGCATCATAGTACCGCCGCCCTCCCCGGACAAGCGGCCCCGTCGGTCTCACGTTGAGTGGTGGTCTGGCCACTGCTAGGATGGGCTGTGAACCGTTGACTCCTCACAGAGGTGATGGTCGATGTCCTCGCCAAGTCCGCTCACAAACCAACGTCTGCTCGTGACCGGGGGCGCCGGCTTCCTGGGCCGCTTCATCGTCCGGCACCTGCACCAGCTCGGGTGCCAGGAGGTCGTGGTCCCCCGGAAGAAGGACTATGACCTGGTCGACATGGCTCAGGTCCGACGGCTTCTCCGCGATGCACGGCCAACGGTGGTGATCCACGCGGCGGCCGTCGTGGGCGGGATCGGCGCCAACCGCGCCCGGCCCGGGGACTTCTTTTACGAGAACCTGATGATGGGCATGCAGTTGATGGAGGTCGCACGCCACAGCGAGGTGCGAAAGCTCGTAGTCCTCGGCACGATCTGTGCCTATCCAAAGCACACTCCGGTGCCGTTCCGGGAGGAGTGCCTGTGGGACGGATATCCTGAGGAGACGAACGCCCCCTACGGAGTGGCCAAGAAGGCGCTGCTCGTCCAGGCGCAGGCCTACCGCCAACAGTACGGCTTCAACGCCGTCTACCTGCTGCCGGTCAACCTGTACGGCCCGGGGGACAACTTCGACCCGGATACCTCCCACGTGATCCCGGCCCTGATCAAGAAGTGCGTGGAGGCGAGAGACGCGGGACACGCCGAGGTCGAGGTCTGGGGTTCCGGGAGCGCCACGCGGGAGTTCCTCTACGTGGAGGATGCCGCGGAGGCGATCGTGGCGGCGACCGAGCAGTACGACGGCCCCGAGCCAGTGAATGTCGGTGCTGGCTCGGAGGTGTCCATCCGCGAGCTGGTCGAGCTCATCGCCCGCCTCACCGGCTTTCGGGGCAGGTTGCGCTGGGACTCTTCCAAGCCCGACGGCCAGCCCAGACGCTGCCTCGACGTGAGCCGGGCCCGCGAGCTGCTTGGATTCACTGCCCGCGTTCCGCTCGAGGAAGGCCTGCAGCGGACCATCGAGTGGTACGAGAGTCAGCGGTCCAGAACGGGCGCTTCGGGCACCGAAATCGCGCAGCAGACGTAGAGGGCGAGGTCGATCGGCAACCAGCGCGGAAAGGCCGCGGTCTTGTAGTCGAGCCGGCGGCGATCGAGGGCATCCAGGATGTCCCTGTGAGAGGACGGGTGGAGGTGCTTGACCTGGTAGCCAGCGAGGTTGAAGAACCGGTCCATCCACCAGTTGCGAACCGGGAATCCGACGGCCAGCAGGCCACCGGGTCGCAGGACCCTGAGCATCTCGTCGATGGCGGCTCCCGGGTCCGTCAGATGCTCCAGCATGCTGGCACAGACCAGGCTGTCGAACGAAGCGGCCGGGAACGGCATCATCAGCGCGCTTGCCCGTACGAGCGTCGCCCTGACGCCCTCCTGCTCGAGCAAGTTGTGGACTGCTCCCATCTGCGGATGCACGTCGAGCGCACACAGACGCTCGGAGAGCGGGGCGAGCGTGGGCAGCAGGACTCCGCTACCGGTTGCGACCTCCAGCACCTCGCCCCGGCAGCGCTTACCGGCCAGTTCGACCAGGACCTCCAGCCGGCTCCGGTAGAACCACCCGACGAGGGGCATGTAGTAGTACAAGACAGTGTCATCTTCCTCGGTCTGCCGGACGGATGCTCGCCGAGGAAGTCGGAGCCGATGGTCACGAGTCACGGTTTCCTCAGTCCAGTTTGAGCTTGAACAGGGCGGTCACGCACATCCGGAGGAGAAGCACTCCGTGGCGCCACCGCTGGATTTTGATGTCTCCATAGGTACGGGCCCGATAGTGAACCGGCACCTCGACGATGCTCAAGTTGAGCTTGGCTGCGCCGAACAGGAGATCGAAGTCGCCGAAAGGATCGAAGTCGCCGAAGTAGGAGCGGCCGGCCTCGATTCGTTGGTAGTCCCTGCGCAGCAGGGCCTTGGAGCCGCAGAGGGTGTCCTTGACTCGCTGCTCCAGGAGCCACGTGAACAACACGCTGAACGCCTTGTTCGCCAGCAAGTTGAGGAAGCGCATCGCCTGAGCCTCCATTTGATAGACGAGCCGCGTTCCGTTCACCAGCTCTCCGTGCTCCTCGGCCAGGGCCAGAAAGAACCTCGGCAGTTCCTCGGGCTCGACGGTCAGATCGGAGTCGAGGATGAGCAGCACATCTCCGCGAGCGGCGTCGAACCCCTTGCGAACGGCGTCGCCCTTGCCGAGCCGGAGCATCTTGCCCGTGGCGGCCTCGGGACTGCCCCGCGGCACCTGGTGGATCAGCTTGATGTCCTTGCTGTCCTTGTACTTGGCGATCATCTCCTCGATCTTCTCGACCGTGCCGTCGGTCGAATCGCCGTCAACGAAGATCAACTCGGTGTGAGCCCCCATCCGGGGCGTGCGCTCGACGGCGCCCTCGACGTTGCCGCGCTCGTTGCGAGTCGGGATGATGACCGAACAGGTCAAGCGCTCGGCCGCGTCGCTGGGCGGCCGCGACTGTCTGCGGGCCGCCAGGAAGCTGACGAGGCCGAGGTTGCGCAGGAGGGGGAGCTTTGCCAGGACTCGGTTGCTCAAGTCCGAGAGGAGAGGCACCCGGACCGGCAGGAGGACCCGGTACCCCTGGCGGATCACCTTGAAGCCGTTGAGGGCGAGCAGGTTCGCGATGTCCTCGACCGAGAGCCAGTTCTGATAGAACTGCGGGGCCTTGACTCCAAGCCGCTCGCCGGCCTTGATCAGCGGCTCCCAGAGGAAGTTGTAATGGGTGATGATCACCCTCGAATCCGGTCGGGTCACCTCGAGGAGCTCGCGGAAAGCTCTCCAGATGTCGTACAGGTCGCCCAGGACGTTCGACAGGACCACATAGTCGAACGTCTGCCGCAACGGCAGAGACTCGGCATCCCCCGCGACGAACTCGAGCTGCGGATATCGTTCCCTGGCGCGCCGCACCATCTCCGGACTGAAGTCGACTCCGACGCCCCGCGAAGGAGCGAGGTCCGCCAGGAGTCGTCCGGTCCCGCATCCGATCTGGAGGACACTCCGCCCCTCGGGGATCATCTGCCGGTGCAGCCGCAGCAGCTCGTCGTGGTAGTACGAATGCCGGTCGAGCCACTCGTCGCGGGAGGCCGCGGCATGGTCGTAGTAGGCCCGGCGCTCTTCGCGTGTGGCCAGCTCGCGTACGCTCGTCCAGTCTCGTTCTTGCGTCATTTGAAGACCACCGATTGAGCCAGGCCGGCCAGGGCGAAAACCGCGGCGGCGGCATGGGGAACGGCGCGTCCGTCGCGGCCGGTTGCCTCGACCAGACACGTCGGGCACAGGGTCGAGAGCGGGAGGGCCCAGCTAATGTACTCCCACTTGACGATGTCGGCGTCACCGGAATAGTAGTAGCGCATCGACGCGGCGCAGAGGAACAGGAACGACAGGGGCACGGGCGCCAGGCACGCCAGGCGAAGCAGGCCCGAGGTCGCGCCTTCCGGTCTCCGGGCAGTCAGCAACAGCCGGACGAATCCCGCGGCCACCGCCAGCACGAACACCGCGGACAGGACCATGCCGAAACGGGCCCGCGACAACCTCGAGCTCTCCGAGAGCCTCACGGGCCCAGAATCGTAGCCGTACTGCCAGTAGTCGCCGAAGAGGTCCACGAAGAGGATGCCCAACATGGACTTGCGCTGCTCCTCTCGCACGGGGTGCGCCCAGATGTGCGGCAAGTCGAAGTCGACGAAGAAGTGCCAGCTCTCCGGCGCGCCGCGGCCGGGGTTGACGTCGTCGTGGCGGAAGGGAGAGGAGCCCGAGGTCACGCAGTGGATGCCCCAAAGCGAGACCAAGAGCCCGCCGGTCACCAGCGCCGGCACCAAGGCTGCTCGAAGGCGCCGCGTCCAGCCGCCCGCACCGGAAAAGGCAAAGAGCAGCCCCGTTCCCGCGAGCAACACGAGCCCCCCGAGCTTCTGGGCCACGATGAGCGCGCTGCTCGCGCACGAGAGGAGCAGCAGCCGCCGGGTCCGCGGGCCCAGCTCGGCGGCCCGCGCCAGCCGAAGGGCCCACACGTAGCTCCACGGCAATAGAGCGAGGATCAGGTTCTCGGGGCGCACCATGTCGAACGAGCGGGTCACGACCGGCAGCGAGGCCGAGAGCATCGTGAGAACGAGCCGCTCGCGCAAGGCGAACCCCAGCTCCCGTCCGAGGGTGAACATCCCCGCCACGAACGCGCAGAAGAGCACGCTATTGGCGAAGCCGACCGCGAGCTTGGCCGTCTGAAACTCCGACAACTGCAGCAGCTTGGCGACCAGGATGAGCGGAGACGAGAGGGCACAGATCAGGATGTAGTACCACGGCGCGTTGTACGTCTGGGGAATCTGGCCGTGGGCCAGGCTTTGCAGGTAGCCAAGGTGCACCTTCGGATCGTGCTGGGACAGCAGGTCGTAGGTGCACGCGTTGAAGAGGCGGACCAGGATGGCCAGCGCCACGACGCCGAGCAGCAGCCCGACGATCGGCCTTCCCCGGATCGCTGCCCGGAGCCCGGTATCGTCATGCCGATCGAGCTGCTCGCCGCTCATGGTCTCTCGCCGTCGGACGCGCGCCCCTCGGCGCTTCACTCCCGCACCCCGCACACGACCAGCAAGTCCCCCAGTCTCCGGCCGGTGCAGAGGTTGAGGAGTCTCTCCAGCTTGCGCCCAATCCTCCGATAAATGGTGAATTGGGTCCTCTCGATCCGGACGATCCGGAACCCGGCCCTCGTGAGGTCGCGCCGGATCCGCCATGGCCAGAAGTACTTGTGGGGAAAGCTGACCCCGGAGGCGTCCGCCCACGGGTGCAGGATGGACCCTTCGCCGAACGAACCCGCCACCTTGAGGGCCCCGCTGACCAGCGAGCCGAACATCGTGGAGCGGCCGCCCACGATGGCCAGGTTTCTCGGGTTGAGGACGGAAGGCACCGTCGCGACGAGCAGCCCGCCCGGCTCCAGCACTCGATGGAACTCTCGCAGGGCCGCCTCGACGTCGGCCAGATGCTCCAGCGCCTCGAGGCAGGTGAGCGTCCGGAGGCTCTCGGAGGCGAAGGGCAGACACTCGAGGTCCCCCTCGACCAGGGCTGCGTCCTTCGCCGCGGTAGTGCCCTGACGGAGGAACGTCAGGGACGAGCGCGAGATATCCAGGCCGGCCGCCCGATGACCCGACGCCAGTAGCCGTTCGAGCAAGACCCCGTCGCCGCAGCCTGCATCCAGGACCAGGCCCTGGCCGGGACTGGCGTACTCCGAGAGCACCTCCATTACGGTCGCGTAGCGCGCCTCGTACAGGTCGGCCCGGACCGAGTCCTCCTGCAAGACGCGGCGCCTGTCCTTGAACGTGGAGCGGTACTGCTGCTTCAATCGGTCGGGAGCAGCGGCGCTCATTCGACCCTCACCTCGCGTGACTCGGCAGGTGCGGGCGTGACGCGAGGAAGCGCCAGGACATTGCGCCCGCCATCTGCCATGCACGTGGCCTGCAGGGCCTCGAGCGACCGCGGTAGCGGGGCGCGAGTGTCCAGATCGAAGAGCTCATAACCTGCACGTTGCAGAATCGCGACCAGGTCGTCCAGGCTCCGGCCCGCTTCCTCGAGGTGGTAGGGCACGAGCTCCAGGACAATCGTCGGATGCCAGGCCTCCAGGGTGTTCCTCGCTCCCTCCAGGACGACGCACTCGAAGCCGTCGACGTCGAGCTTCACGAAGTCGACACGCTCCAGCCCCAGCTCCGTGAGTGCCAGATCGAGCGTAACGACCCGGGCCCCTGCCGCGGACTGGAGGCTGCCGCAGTGCTTGGCGTGGACCCGGCTGTCCGAGGTCAGCGGCCAGCTCGAGTAGATCTCGGGTGGCGGCGCCGCGCCCGCGCGGTCGGTCAGCATGGCCTGGACCGGCGTCACTCGGCCGGCCAGCTCCGGGTTGAGCGCCAGATTGGCGTGGAGCTTTCGGAAAGCGAACTCCGTGGGTTCGAACGCCACGACCCTTCCGGAGGGTCCGACCAGACGCGCCAGTCTCAACGTGTGGGCGCCGACGTTGGCGCCGATGTCGAGCACGACCGTTCCGGGCCGTACCAGCTCGCGGCAAGCCCGGACCGTGCTGGGTTCGTAAACCGAGAGGTACAGGGCGAGATCGATGCCTTCGCTCAGTTCGAGCTGCCAGCGGATCCCGTCTCGAATGGCCTCGACTCGATCGGAGAGTCCCAGGCAACGCCGCGGCAGCATCACCAGGTGATAGAGCGCCTTGGCAATCTGGACCTTCCGGCGAGTGCTGAGAGGCATCACTTCACCGGGGCGAGGCCGCGGACTGCCAGGTACAGCCCTCCGAGGGCGTGGGTCAGCGTGACGAGCCCGGCCACGGCCAACGCGATCCCCGTAGCCCCAAAGGCCGAGGCCATCGTAGGAAAGAGCGCCAGCGCCAGGATGCAGTGGACGAGAGCCGTGGCCGCCCAGACCGAGGCACGTCCCTGGGCCCAGAAGAGCGGACGCATCCAGAAGCAGCTTGTCCAGACTGCCGAGCTGAGGAGAAGTACCTGGGTTGGCGTCACGGCCGGAGTGTAGGCGGTCCCGGCGATCGCCGGCAAGAGCCATCCGGCTGCGCCGGAGCACAGCACGATGGCACCTGCGCCGGGCAGCCCGACCACCCAGCCGAAGGAGCGGACCAGTCTCTTCAACTCGTCCGCCCGTCCCGGTTCCACCAGTCGTGTGAGCCGTGGATAAGCCACTGCCTGCAGTGGCCCCACTCCGTAAGCGACCAGACCGGAAAGGGTTTTGGCCAGGCGATAGTAGCCGGCGTCGCTCGGGCCTCGAAAGTAGCCCAGGAACAGCAGATCGAGCTGCTTGAGGGGAATCCCCAGCAACTCCGTGAGGTCCGTGTAGCAGAGGAACTTGAGGATCTCGCCGAGCTTGCCTCGGAGCGCTGACAGGGAGGCGGTGAACCAGGAGCCCCCCCACGCTGCCTGAATCTGCCTGGCCGCCACCACGGCGAAGATCGCACCCGAGACGAGATTGCCGAGCGCCCCGCCGTAGATGACACCGCTGATGCCCCAGCCCGCGAAGACGAAAGCCAGGACCAGCAGCGAGCGCAAAACGGAGCTGACGACCTCCAGGCCCGCCGAGAGCTGGAACTTCCCACGGGCTACCAGCACGGCCCCCGAGGTCCCCACCAGGGCGCGTGGGACGAACCCGGCGGCGTACACGAGCATCAGGCTCGCTGCGCCGCCGGAGTGGACCAGATGGGTCTCGGCCCATCCGGACGCGAGCGCGACGACCCCCACGCTGCAGAGGGCGATGCTCACGTCCAGACAGTAGCCCAGCTTGCACATCGCCCGCGCCCGGGCCGGTTCCCCGGAAGTCTGGAACTGAGTGAGGTAGCGGACGGTTGCGGCGTTGCTGCGGGCGTCGAGCACGCAGAAGACCGCATCCGGGAAGCTCGCGACGAGCGCGGCGATGCCATAATGCTCGGGACCGAGCCACCGCGCGATCAGCAAGCCCGCCGCGACGTTGATGAGGACCGCGAAGATGCCGCCCGCACCCAGCGACCCGACATCCCGCACGATTCCCAGCTCGCGAAGCCGGGCCCAGTAGCCCGGAAGGCCGCTCCCAGGACAAGGGGCCGTCATGGCGTCACCCCGCGGAGTGACGGGTTCCTCCATCGGCCCCACCAGTCCATCGCCGGTCCGAGCCTCTGGCGGAACGCGGTCATCGACGTGTCGGGATAGACGGGCACCCGGCGTAACTCGAAGGGCGGATCGTCGGGTCGGACATGGCCATCGAGCGTGGTGAACGCGGCCTCGTAACCTGCCGCTCGGGCCGCCTGGAGCGTGCGTGCATCGTACTTGCCCCTGGGATAGGCCAGGAGGCGGATGCGCACCTGGAGCCGGTCCTCGAGCGCCGCACGAGAATCGGACAGCTCCCGCGCGAGCTGAGCGTCGTCGAGGCTTCGCAGGTCGGCGTGCGACACCGTGTGGGAGCCGACCTCGTGCCCGGCCCGCAGCACGCCTCCCAACGCTTCCCAGGAGAGCGACCTGGCGGGAGAGACCCCGGGCGACGAGGTCATCTGAAGTCGCCCATCCACCCAGCCGGTCACCGCGAACACGATGGCCTTGAACCCGTGACGCTCCAGGACGGGCATGGCCAGGTCCGCAAAGTCGTCCGAGCCATCATCAAAGGTCAGCACCACGTTCGTCCCGTGCACGGGCAGGCCGGCAAAGTGGGCCTCGAGCGTTTGCGAGCCAGCCGTCCGGTACCCTGCGCTGGCCAACCAGCTCATCTGGGCCTCGAAGGCCTCCGGGCTGACATGGAGCAACCCCCCACCGGTGCCGAGACGGTGGTACATCAGCGCCGGTAGCCTGTCCGGGTCCGGGCGCCCGATGGCGTTCAGCACGGCCAGCAGGCCGGTCTTGACCACGGAGCGAATCGTCGGCACGGACTGCAGCATATCAGGGTGGCCGGGCTGCCTCGGCGATGCGTGGTTCAGAAGAGCCCACGCCCGGATGGCCGCGCCATCTGCGAAGCCGTGCGAGCCCGAGCGGCGTGAGTCCGGAGACCGGAAGGCACCGAGCCGCCAGATCCCCGCGGGTCGATGCAGGTCGCGTTCACGGTGACGGTGGGCGCCGCGGTCCGGACTGGAACGGGTCGGAGAGAGCCCCCGGCGCGCTCACGTTCCCTGCCGCACGAACGCTCCCCACCCGCGCGATGAGGTTGCCCCTATCCCAGGAGCTCGGCACCCGTGGCGCGAAAGTCCTCGTCGAAACCGAACACCCGTGAAATCGCAAATTGCTCGATCACGGCAAAGCTCGTGCAATCGGTGAAGGACAACTCCAGCTCCCCTGAAGAAACGAAGAGTTCCCACGCGCGGTTCACCAGGGGGCGATCGACCTCCACGAGCTCCACCAGCGCACTGCCCATGATACTGTCGCCCAGCCTCCGGGCTGCGGCGAGACCCTCGCGGTAGCGCACGAAGGTCACCGCCTCGTCCATGACGAACGTGGTCGTCATGAGCCGGTTTCCTTCGGCTCGCAGCTTCCCCCAGACCGCCATCGCTCGGGTGTGGTACTGATCGCGTCGGAGCTGACCGGCTATCCACGGCCCGCTATCGCCGAACACTCTTGCGGGGGCGAGAGGCAGTTTTCGGAGGATCCTTGCCATACAGGTACCTGTCCAGTTGGGCGGCACCGTCGGACTGGTGGCCCTCTTCTCTTGCCAGGAAGTCCCACAGGGGGTCCTGCCCGGCCGATGGCTCGGGCGGTTGTCCCCGCATGTACTGGGCGACGGCCTCGCGGACCAGGTGCGCGACCGAGCGCCTCCTCCTTCGGGCCAGCACCTCCAGACGCCGATACGTGTCGACCGGCATGTAAACCTGGGTGCGCTTGACGCTGCTCATGCTGACACCTACATCAAGGAGTATACAGCACTTGACCCGGAGCGGCCACCCGGCCAAGGCTGCCGGGACTCTCGTTGGACCCTGTCCGGACCCTCGCCCCAAAGGTCTGGGGCAGGCTCTCGATGAGCACCGAGCCGTCCTTCTTGTTGCCGGGCTCTCAGGCCCTGTGGACGTCGACGCCCAACTGCGTTGCTCGGTCTTTCCGGTAGCGAGCGCGTCGTCGAGCTGGAGCTTCTGAACCCCTACCAGGACAAGGGGCACCTCGCTCCTGGACTTCCCTCCCGCGGCTTCCAGAACACCGCCAACCGCCCGGCGACCGCCTCGAGCTGGGTCTGCATGTCCGCCGGGCCAGGGTCGCCCGGGAGCGACGCTGGATCATGGCGACACGACGGGCGGTTCTCTTCATTGGCTGTAGCGCGGGGGCTTATCCCCCGCTTGTGGAGCGGCGGCTCGACCCGAGCGGGCCAAAGGGCCCCGCTTCAGCGGACTGTCTCGTCGCCGGCCGTCTTCGGCACCACCAGGCAGGCCTGGCCCCGCTGGGCAATGCTGATCAGCTTCCAGGCCGGATGTTCGCTCGGGTCCAACAGGTTTGTGATGAGTCGAGTGGCTGCGCTGTCCCTGGTCCCTTGTCGCCAGGCGCAGAGCGACATCACGCGGTCTTCATCCGCAAGCTCTTGCTCCCTCGCAGAGAAGTCGCAGAGGGAGAGTCTATGCACCCCCGTGCTGCGTTGCGGACGGCATGAGAGTATGCTGCCAGCAGCTCCAACTGCGAGGTAGTCGGAGATGGCGCCGCGTGGCCCACTGCTTGGCCCGGTGCGACGGATCGGATCGGAGGTCGACTTGAAGACGATGCTCGCGGAGACGGTGTTTGCCCAGCCTCAGGCCGTAGAGGTCGTTTCGAAGCGGCTGGCGCTCGCCCGGGAGGAGAACGAGGGTGCCTCGAGGCCCTCTGCGGTCTTTCTCTTCGTCGGACCGTCGGGTACGGGCAAGACCGAGCTGGCAAAGGCGATCGCGAAGATCCACTCCCGCGGCAAGCAGCTTGTCGCGTACGAGATGGCGACCTTTGCAGAGCCGCATTCCGTTGCCGAGCTGATGGGTGTCCCTCCGGGTTTCGCGGGCCACGAGCGAGGCGGTAGCCTCGTCAACACCCTCGAGGCCGACCCTTCAACGGTCATTCTGCTGAACGAGATCGAGAAGGCCCATCCGACGGTCTGGGTCCCTTTCCTGACCCTGTTCGACGCGGGCTGGATAGAGGACACACGGGGCGTGAAGGCGAGCGGAACCAAGGCCGTCTTCATCCTTACCTCCAACATTGAACAGGATGCCATTCGGACTGCGTTCGAGTCTCCCGCGAGTGCTCCTGATTGGGTTGGCCTGCGAGAGAGAATCCAGGCCAGGTTGGACCGAGACTGCCAGGCAATGTCAGCGTTGCTCGGCAGGATCGATGACATCGTCGTCTTTAAGCCGCTCACCCGAGACGCTCTCTTGCAGATCGCAAGCGCCCAGCTTGCTGAGTTGGCTCGACGCCACCGCGAGAGCCATCAGGTAACGCTGACGTGGGATGACGCGGTGCTCGAGTTTCTCGCGGACAAGGCAACTGAGGACGAACACCTGGGAGGCTACGCCGTCGGGCGACAAGTCGAAAGGAGCGTCAAGCCTCTCCTGACAACCGACGATACCGCTGGGCCACGTCCGGCCACTGCTCACCTGGTCGTCCTCGACGGCGTGATGCACCTCGCCGGTTCATCTCCTCCGGCCCGGAACGCCGGCCCGGATCCGATTTCCGAACTTGTCGCTGCCGCCGGACCTGGAGAGCGCGGACCCCTTCCGGACGATCGCCTTGAGGCCGAACTCGAGGATCTGCTGGCAGCGTTCCCGCCACTCGAGTCCGACGCCCGTTCTGACGGCTCTTCTGCTCGACCAGTGCCGCGGACCGATTCGGTTTCCTCGGTCCGTCTACTCCGAGACATGAACACGGGATCCGTCTTTGGGCTCCCCGGGGCTTCAGAGCGGACAATCGACTCGATGCTGGGTGCGGTTGCCTCGGAGTCGGCGAGAAAGCTGAGGGTCTTTCCCACGGGGACCATGTTGCACGATAGTCGATACGAGATTCTCAAGGTCCTGGGACAAGGTGGCTTTGCAACCGTCTACTTGGCCAAGGACACTCAGGGCATTCTTCACGAGAAGTTCGCCGTGAAGATCCCTTCATTACAGGACTCTCCCGAGAAGCTCGCACGCATTTTGCGGACCCAGCACAAGGCGTGGGGAGGGATGTCGATGAGAGCACCGGATAGCGTTGTTCGCCTCCGCGAGCTCGACGTGATCGAGGCGGGGGGCGAGCGTGTAGTGGCCGTGTTCATGGAGCACATGGCCGGTGGAAGCCTGCTCGACATGGTCAACTCACACTGGGCCGGGCGACCTCGAACTCGCCAGGAGCTGGCGCAGTTGCTCCGGCTCTTCCTGCAGGGGTGTCGCGCGGTGCGCGAGTTGCACGCACAGATGTACGTTCATCGGGACCTGAAACCATCGAACCTGTTGCTCGACTCGGACCGAACCAAGTGCAAGCTGGGCGACTTCGAGCTAGTTGCCAAGATCGTCGAGTCCTCCGAGCCCGCCTCAGTAGTCGGAACGCGGGCGTACATGGCTCCCGAGTGCTTCGAGGGCTCTCACACAGTGGCATCAGAGGTCTTTGCGCTGGGCGCGTCGCTCTTCCGCCTGCTTTCCGGAGAGCTGCCGTTCGATCCAGGCACTCTCTCACCCGACCTGCGGATGCCGCCCGGCGTGGAGAGTTTCCCGGCAATCGTCCCGCCCGAGCTCATCCACATCGTGCTGCGTTGTCTCGAGCCGAATCCGGCCCACCGTCCGCACAGCGTCGACGACCTGGTGGAAGATCTGCTTGGCCTCGGTTTGACCGAAGAGGGCGCCACATCCGCCCCCTTGAACCTGGCGCGGTTGCTGCGCGACCACTTGCCCGTCGAGGATCTGACCTACGTGGCCGAGTCTCTCGAGAAGCGCGGTTTTCGCTCCACGAGAGTCGACCCGGTCGAGCGCCGGCAGGAGCTCCTGGAGGAGTACTGCTATACCGCGCCGCCCCACGAAGTGCTGCGCGAGAACTGCACGGCGCGTCAGTTGAGCGATCTCGCGAAGGCGCTGGGGCTCGACCCAGCCCTGACTGACGGCCGAGAGCAACTGATCCGCAAGATCATGCTCGCTGTCGGATTTCTCCCCGGGTCGCGGTCGATTCCGGGAGTCGAGGCGACCCGGAGTTTCCTGGACGGCCTCCTCCTCGATCTTGCCCACGCGAGCACAAGCGACGAGTGTGTCGGGATGGTCCATTCCGGGATTGCAGCTGTGGAACGTGTCCTCGACCTCCTCGTGCGCTTCTACGGCCAGTTGCTCCACGGCTCAGGGTTGGGGTCGCTTCTCAACAAGGTCGGTGACGGAAAGCCCGCCGCCAGCCTCACGATGGGGCAGAAGCTGAAAGCCCTGCGGCAACTCTGTTCGACCGAGCCAGAGATGCCTCTGCCTGACCGCGTACGACAGGTCTTCCGTTGGCCTCTGCTCGACCCGCCCGTCTTCAAGTCGCTCGCCATCTTAGTGGACAAACGTAATCGGATTGCGCACCCTGATGGGAGCATCGACGATGCGCAACACACGGGACAGCTCATCCTGTCTCTGGCGCTCGACATTGTAACGAAGCTAGCCGAGAGCTCCTACATGCCACGCGTGGTGCAGATCATCTCGCGGTAGGAAGATGTGTACGGCCGCCGATTCTACCTGGGCCGCGACGACCGCAATCGATGCGAGCGCATCTTCACGCCCCTGCCTCTCGCCGTGGGCAATCTCTACCTGTTCTTCCCGTTGACCAACCCCGTGCGAATCAACCCGCTCATCTTCCCCTACGACAGACGAGCTTCGTAGGCGCCGGTGGCGGCCGTGGCTAGCCACAGGCCGAGATGAGCGGCCGCGTCGGTAGACGCGAAGAGGACTTGCGGGCTGTCGGACGACCCGGCCGGCTGGCGGTCCGCGCCCTCGTCGCGTCCGAGGATCCACGTGACACGGCCAGTCTTGTCAACGTGGCGAATCCTCCGATCTTGGCCGATCCTCGCCGGCGGGTCTAGCCGGGGGCGCGTCGGGTCCTGCCAACCCAAGCGAAGTTGCGCGGGACCAGGCTCGACAGGCCTCCTCGGGGCCGCGCCCAAGCAGGCCCGGCGGGCCAAGGGGTCCCGCAGTGCTTGCACAACAGAAGGCGCCAGGTCGCTGAGAACGCGCAGGCCGCACGCCCGGCCTTGCTCCTGGCTGAAGGTCTGGAAGGACAACCCAAGCGGATCGGACAGGGCCCGTCCTACCCCGGCTCGGGGACCGGCCGCAGGCCGAACCGTTGGAAGCCGCGGTCGAAGGTGAAGGCCTGGTCGAGTCGCAAGGACTCCATCACGGCGAAACTGGTGCAGTCGGTGAAGCTGAAGTCCTGATCACGCGTCCGCTTGAAGATCTGCCAGGCTCGCTCCTGGAGAGCTGCCTCCACGGGTTGGACCCAGACCCACGCGCTCTCGCGCAGCCCGTCCCCGAACCGGATGGCAACGCAGGCTCCGTAGCGGCCCTTGAGCAACGTGTAGGTCTCGTCTAGCACGAAATTCGAGGTGACCAGCGGGATCGAACCCTTGGCTGGAGTGCCCAGAGACCGGCTGGCTGCCAAGTGGTGCAACTCGCTTCGCGACCGCAGCGCGACGGAAGCGCTGGTGTCGACGAAGACCGCCTTCACGAACCCCCTCCGTGGAGAACTCGGTCGTGGTCCTCGGCCAGGTTGGTGGTTTCGGCAGGACCGTCCACGATCCCCACCAGCGAGAAGAGCGGATCCCGGGCAAGCGCATCCGAAGCACCTGCGCGGGCCAAGTACTCATCCAGGGGCTGCGCGAACCAGCGTGGCCATGGGCCGTTTCCGCTTTCGTGCCAGGGTCTTGAGGCCACGGTACTGCGCGTCCTCGAAGTAGAGCTGCAGCCGCTTGGTCATGAATCTCCTCCTGCATCATCATTATGCGTCAAATCGGCGCCGCCCGGCGACCAAGTGGCCTGGACGGCAGGAGGCCGGCAAAGTCCCTGATCTCTCAGAATATCTGTCGACTCCTGAGCACACGAAGGCCTCTCGGAAGTCCCAAAGCTCGTATCAAATGGGGTCCAGGGGGACGAGTCCCCTTGGCGGGGGTTCGGGGGCGGAGCCCCTGAGAGAGGGACGCTCACAAGCAGCCATGCTGGTTTTCAGAGATCCATGGATGACTGAGGCCGGCCTCCGTGCCGCAGGGCCAGCCCCCGCCATCCAGTCTTGTTGGCAGGGCCCTGCCATGGTGGGGCGAACGGGGCCGAGAAACGCGGCTTCCCAGGTCTTGGGGACACTCCCGGTGCCCCACCGCGACCGTGCTACGATGCCGTCCATGAAGTCGTGCGGCGAGGTCGTGACCATCTACCTGGCGGAGGCCGAGGGCCGTCCCGTGCATGCGGTCCAGAAGGTGAACGCGGTTGCCGGCCGCGGCCTCGAGGGCGACCGCTACTTCAGGAAGCAGGCGGGGTCCGGACCCGACGAAAAGCCGGACCAGGAAGTCACGCTCGTCGAACTGGAGGCGATCGAGGACTTCAGTCGGAAGTACGACGTCGGGTTCGCTCCCGAGGAAACCCGGCGCAACATCGTGACGCGGCGGATCTCGCTCAACGAGCTCGTGGGGCGCCAGTTCAAAGTGGGACCGGCCGTTCTGAGGGGGCTGCGCCTGTGCGAGCCGTGCGCCTACCTCGAGAAGCGCACGGGCAAGCCGGTCCTCCAAGGCCTCGCCGGCCGGTGCGGCCTGCGGGCCGAGGTACTCGTGGGCGGGACCATTCAGGTCGGCGATCCCGTCTCGGGGCCCGTGCCGCTTGTTTCTCCGCAGCAGTAGCCGGACCGGCCGCAACCGCCGCGGGGCAGAGGGGCTCTCGGAGGTAGCTGTTCAGGTCGGGCTCTGAGCCGCCGCACCCGCCATCACCTGGCTCCGCACCTCGCCTCGCACGCCGACGATGTGGATCTGGACCGGCAAGTGCGGCGCGGCCGCGTCGCGGGCGGCGACCAGCGCTTGGGCGATCCCGCCGCAGCAGGGGACCTCCATCCGCAGGACGGTCAGGCTGGCCGGACGGGCCACGGCCACGATCTCGCGCAGCTTCTCTGCGTAGTGGGGCAGGTCGTCGAGCTTGGGACAGCCCACGAGGACGGACTTGCCGACCAGAAAGCGCCGGTGGAAGTCAGGCACCGCGAAAGGGACGCAGTCCGCGCAGACCAGCAGGTGCGCCCCCTGCAGGAACCGGGCGCCGGGAGGCACCAGCATCAACTGCACGGGCCAGTGCGTGAGCGCCGTCGGGGACTCGCACGGGCCCTCGGACCCGGCCGGCGTGGGGCTCGGGGCAGGCGCAAACTGCCGCATGGCCGAGCCGGGACAGGTGAATGGGACGGCGTGTCCGTGGGTTGCCGCCGGGTGGCCGAAGTGGCCGTGGACCGGGGAAGCCGCGGGGGTGACCGGAGCTGGCGCGGGTCGGGCCGAGAGTCCGCCGAGCCCTGCCGGAGGCCTGTCGAGGGTCCTCAGGTGGGCCTCCACCGCGGCCGGATCGAAGTCGGGGGCCTCGCGTTCCTCGACCAGGATGGCGCCCTGCGGACACTCGCCCAGGCAAGCGCCCAGCCCGTCGCAGTAGGTCTCGCTGACCAGCCGCGCCTTCCCGTCCCGCAAGGCGATGGCCCCTTCGGCGCAGGCCGTGACGCACTGGCCGCAGCCGTCGCACTTCTCTTCCACGATCCGGATCACTCTTCGGCGCATCGGTTTCTCCTTCCTGGCGACCCGGCCGGCTTGCGGCGCGTGCCGGCGTTGGGTGCGGCCGTCGCGATCGCGGGCGGCGCGGCGGTCGCCGGGGCCTCGTGATCCCGAAAGGCCCGCAACTGGTCGAGGCGCGTGCCGGCCAGGTAGGCCATCATCTGCCCTCCCAGATTGCAGACCAGCTCATCCACGATGCAGTTCTTCCCTGAACAGACCGGCTGGCCCAGAAGGCACCCGCTGGCCACGAGTGGCCCCTCGATCGCCTCGTACACCTGCAAGAGAGACGTGAGGGCCGGCTCCCGGGCAAGCTGTACGCCCCCTTTGGGGCCGCGCACCGATTCGACCAGGCGAGCCTTGGTCAGCCGTTGGAGCACCTTCGCCAGGTGGTCGGCCGAGCAGCCGAGGGTCCTGGCGATCTCGCGATTGGTGAGCAGCCGCTCGGGACGCGCGGCCATCACCGCCACCGCGTGGAGGGCCAGTGAAGCCGCATCGGAGAACCTGAGCAAGCCAGAACGGGTCATACGGTCGCCTTGATGTGGAATCAAGGTACCACAATGCGACAATAGGTGTCAAGGACCGCCGGCTGGAGGGGAGGCTGACCGGGAGACAGAGAACAGAAGAGTGCAAAGTGGAGATTTCGGGGACGGCGAGGGAGGACAGATCTCGTGACGCGCACGAGCCAGGTGCCTTGCGAAGCTGGGGCCGCCAGGGACCCGAGGCCGGAGACCCAGAGCAGTGCTTCGGCGCGGGTCTTACCTCCAATACCACTAACTAGCGGTACTTCATGTCCCTGCTGGGGCTTCGCTCCAGACCTCACCAGGGACGATGCTCGCCCCTGGACCCCGCAATCATCGCGGGTTCCAAGGGATGCAATCCCTTGGTCGGGGTTCGGGGCGAAGCTCCCGATTGGCAAAGAAGTACAACCAGAAGAGATTCGATTCATGGGTATTGGGCTTCGCCGGAATCCTGCGTGCGACACCGCCCCGTGCTACGATTCTGCCGATGGCGCAGTCGCCGACAACCGAGCCCCTGACGGACGAGCGCTTCACGGTGTCGCGGGTCTTGCCGGACAGGGTCCGGGTCATGGTCGTCGAGGGGCCCGACCTCGGACGCGAGGCCTTTCTGGACGGAGAGCGCCTGGCGATCGGCACGGACGCGTCGAACGGCCTCGTCCTCACAGACTCGAGCGTCTCCAGGCGGCACGCCGAGCTGGTCCGCACGGGCGGCGGTGTGACGCTGCGAGATCTGGGTTCGACGAACGGGACGTTCCTGGCCGCCCAGCGCGTTCGGGAGGCGTTCGTCGGCCCGGGCGCGCACGTGCGGGTGGGGCGGACCGAGCTGGTGCTGGCGCCCTGTGAGGACGCAATGCTGGCGCTGACCAGCACCGAGCCGGTCTTCGGCGAGCTGGTTGGCTCGAGTCTGGCGATGCGGCGGTTGTTCGGGGTGCTGGCCCGGATGGCCCAGACCGAGATCGCGCTCCTCATCTCGGGCGAGACAGGCACGGGCAAGGAGCTGGCTGCCCGCGCGCTCCATGCGCAGTCGCGGCGCTCGGCGGCCCCGTTTCTGCCGCTCGATTGCGGCGCGTTGGATCGGGAGCTGGCCGGCAGCGACCTCTTCGGCCACGAACCCGGCGCCTTCACCGGGGCGACGGGGCGGCGCGCGGGCATCTTCGAGCAGGCCCGTGGGGGGACGGTCTTCCTGGACGAGATCGGCGAGCTGCCGCTGGAGCTGCAGCCGAAACTGCTGCGCGTGCTGGAGCAGCGCGAGGTCCGCAGGCTGGGCTCCAGCACATATGTCCCGGTCGACTTTCGACTGGTGGCGGCCACGCACCGCGACCTCAAGGAGATGGCCGCCAAGGGGAC
This sequence comes from Candidatus Rifleibacteriota bacterium, assembly GCA_016213865.1. The sequence goes on along the minus strand of JACQZL010000303.1, from coordinate 19,669 downwards.
CTTCCGCGAGGACCTGTACTATCGGGTGGCCCAGGTGCAGGTACGCCTGCCACCCCTGCGCGAGCGGCTCGAGGATCTGCCGCTGCTCTGCGAACGGCTGCTCGGGCGCGCGCGCGAGGCCGGCAGCGCACCGCCGCAGCTCCGTGGCCTCTCGTCCGAGGCGGTGACGGTGCTGGGCTCGCTGGCCTGGAAGGGCAATGTCCGCGAGTTGCGGAACGTCCTCGAGCGTGCCGCGGCTCTCTGCACCGGTCCGTCGATGACCCCCGCCGACCTGATGCTGATGGCGGACGAGCGCACGTTCGACCGTGCGACGAGCGGACTGCAGGGGCGCACCCTCGACGACATCGAGCGGGAAGCGATCCAGGCCACGCTGGCCCTCTGTGAGGGCAACAAGACCCGCGCAGCCAAGCTCCTCGGCATCGTGCCCAACACGCTGCGCGAGAGGATGAGGCGCCACGGCTTGCCATGGTGAGCCTCGGGCCACCGGTCGACCAGCAACAGTTCCTCGAGTCTTACCAGTTCGTTCGCATCCTGGGTGCCGGGGCCTACGGCAAGGTCTACCTGGCCCGGCAGCACGCCTTGAACCGCCTGGTGGCGATCAAGGTGCTGACCCGCTCGGGAAGCCACTGGGAGACGGGCGAGGTCGCCCGCTTCGTGCGCGAGGCGCGCCTGTTGGCCTCGCTGGCCCACCCGCGAGTCCTGCCTGTCTTCGACGCCGGCAGCCTCGACGGGACCCCGTACCTCGTGATGGAGTACATCGAGGGAAGCGACCTGGCAGGCCAGTTCCGGGAGCAGGGCCGCCTGTCGTATCCCGAGACCACCCGGATCGGGCTGGCCATCGCGCAGGGGCTCGAGTACTTGCACGGCCGGGACGTCATCCACCGCGACCTGAAGCCCGGTAACGTCCTCCTGGGAAACGACGACGCTGTCAAGATCTCGGACTTCGGACTGGCGCGGCCACTCGTGACCGAACAGGCGCTGACGGCCGAAGGTGTGGGCGTCGGCACCCCCATCTACATGGCGCCGGAAGTGATCGGCGGGGCCAAGGCGTCGCCGGCCAGCGACCTGTACTCGCTGGGGACGCTTCTCTACGAGCTCTGCCATGGAGACCTGCCGTATCCGTACTGCGGCTCGATGCAGAAGCTGCTCTTCCTCAAGGTCGAGGAGGACGCGCCGCCTCCGGCACGGGACGTGCCACCTGGCCTGGCGGCCGTCATCAGCGGCTGTCTGGCGAGAAAACCCGAAAAGAGGCCCGACGCGCGCCGGGTCCGGGAGTTGCTCGAGAGGGCTGCCAACTCCGACGAGACTGCGGAGCCGGCGGCTTCGAGCTCCCGTTCGACCGGACAACCGCGGTTGCCGAACCGGACTCGAAGGCTGGTTCAGCCGGCCGGCGGTGCGAGGACGAGGGACCCCGCCGCGGTGCGCGGGCGGACTGTCCTGCTGGGAGGCGGGGCCGTGCTCGTGGTCCTGTCGTTGGTCCTGTTCTGGCTGCTCCGGAGTCCGGAGGAACCTGCTGCCGGTCCATCGCCCGAGATCCGGGTCCCTCTGGAAGCGTCAGGTCGGCCTTCAGACCGGGCGGGGGCAGAGGTGCAGCATCTGGCGCGGCTCGAGGCGCTGGCGCGCACCGTGCGCTCGTCGCGGTTGGACTGGATGCTGAGGTGGAGCGGCCTCTCGGGGAAGGCGCTCCAGGCCCAGCTCGACAGGCACGGATTGACCCAGTTCGCCCGGGACCTGAAGGGCTCCGAGAAGTTGCTGGCCGCGGGAGGAGTGCCAACGGGAGACCTGGCGCGGTTGGTCATGCCGCTCCTATTGTTGCGTCACGCCGCGGCGTACCTTGCGGCCCACGGATCGTCGGACTTCCTGGATGATTTGACCGCCGTGAATGCGGCCTTTCCGTTCCTGGCCGGCCCCCCGAGAGGAGCGGACCGGCTCGTGGCTGCCGCCGCGGGGTTGCCGGTCACGGCCGAGTGCCTGCCCGTGACGGAGATGGAGTTGACCCTGCCCAAACCCCGTGGTCGCAAGCTGTTGTTCGAGCTTCCGGCAGGTGGAAACGGACCGCGCCGCCCGGTGCCCGCCGCGGCGGGGACGCGATCGATCCATCTCGGTCCAGGGCGGGCGTGGTGGGTCATGGAAGTCCGGGACTTCTGCGCCTGGCACGTGATGGACGTGCGGGTCCGGACCCCGGCAGGTCCGCGAGTATTCACGTTGCCGGTGGCGATGGCCGCCTCCGATCGGCCGCTCGGAATGCCCGGCGTGCCGTACAGGTACTCGGGGATCTTGAGCCTGGGTTTCGACGGACGGCTGCTGGCGGGAGGGGTGCTCGAGGTGACCCTCACCTACATACCCATTCGCGGCCCCCGGGTGCCGCACCCCCTGCTTGCCCGCCTCGAGCTGTGGCAGTAACCAGGGGACAGCGCAAGGCGTGCGCGATGACCTCGCCGGGGAGCGCAAGATCGTGGCAGCGGCCTCGCGCGCCGCGTCCGGCATCGGCGTGCGAGAGTCAGCATCACGACAGGGATAACGTCGCCCGTGGCGGCGCTGGCACCCGTCTTGGTATTCGGGGGGCCGTCGAAACCGAGAGTGACGGACAACCAAGAGGAGGCCCGAGATGGACGAGAGACGAGCACACGGACGGGTTTGGCTGATGACGCTCTGGATCGTGGCGCTGGTGCTGGCACTGCCGACCTGCGGCTGCGGTTCGAAGCAGGCCGGGAGCTCGAGCAGCCGGCCGAACGGGAGCGCCGTGCAGACCGCGCGGGTGAACGGCAGCCAGCCGCAGAGGCCGCCTGCCTCGCCCACGGTCGTCAAGCCCACGAGCGTGGCGCCTGAGAACGCGACGCCGACCACCCCCACGCAGACGCAGAGCCCCCAGGGCACGAAGCCCCAAACGGGGGGACAGAACCTGACGCAGCACGACACCAGCTCCACCGATGACGAGGATGAAGACGAGGATGAGGGCGGGGACGAGGCAGACCTCGCGCCGTCAGATCCCGCGGTGCAAAACCACGCCGACCCCGGCGACGGCCAGTACCAGCTCGGCCTGGGCAACCCCTACTTCAATGGAACGGCGGATACCCCCCGAGCCGACCTGAGCGACCCCGACGCCGGTGCCGCACCGGAACCAAGTGGCTCGGACTCCAGCAGCAGGCCCGGAGACTCCGAGCTCCAGGATCCGTTCGTGGCCTCGTTCGCGCCGAGTGTCTCACACGGCTTTGGCTCTGTGCCCTCGCTCGGAGGCGGCTCTCCGTCCCCCTCCTCGGTCGCGGACGGTGTGGCCCTGGACAATCCCGACGCCGGGCCCACGTTCGACGGAGGCTCCGGCGGCAGTTGGTAGCTATCCGAGCCCCAAGCCCCAAGCCCCAACCCGCTCTCATACAAGACCACGTCACGAGGAAGCAACGCCATGACACCCTCCAGAAACCCCCACGCCATCTTCCCCCGCGCCCTGTTCGTCGGCTCGCTGCTGGCTCTCTCGACGCTCACGGCGGGCTGCGAGTGGCCGGCCGGCCAGCAGGCCGCCTCGAACCTGTCCCGGATCCTCGGAGGCCTGTCGCCACAGCAGCGTCAGGCGCTGCCGAACGGCGGCAACACCCCGCCCGCCACGGCCGCCCCGAGCGCTCCTCCCGCGGACCAGAGCCCGTCGATTGCCGAGCGGGTCGAGCGGTTTAGACGGGACAACACCGTCTTCGGCCTGCCGACCATCGTCGACGGGACGCTACCCGGCAAGGACTCGTCGAAGTGAAGCGGCGCCGGCGGGTACGCCGGTCTCACGCATCCATGGCTCTCAGGAGACCTCAGCAAGAGAGAAGGTAGCGCGGGGGCTTGTCCCCCGCTCTCCGAGCGGCTTCCAGCCCGTGGCGAGCTCCCTTCGACAAGCTCAGGACGTGCTTGTGGCTCGCAGAGGGCGACGGACCGCTTCCCAAGCGGGGGACAAGCCCCCGCGCTACGTCACTCACAAGGCCAGTTGCGGTTGTTGACCCACGAACCACCAACGCACCCCGCCGGTGCTCCGCCGCTGCACGAGCCGAGCCTGTCTGGTATCCTCGGCCAAGGATGAGTGGCATCGCCGGAATCCTGTCGACCGAAGGCACCCCCGCGGCCCTGAAGGCCGATCTGGTGAAGATGGCGACGGCGTTGGCGCATCGGGGACGCGACGGAGATGGCGTGTGGATGGACGAGGCGGGCGGGGCCGGACTGGCTCACAGGCTGCTGGCGACGAGTCGCATTGGTCCGGAGACCCTCCAGCCGGTGGCCTCGCCGGGGGGGCGCTGGCTGGTTGCCCTCGATGGCGAGCTCCTCAACCACCTATCGCTCCGAAAGCAGCTCGACGGCGTGACGTGGCGGGGCCCGTCGGACGCCGAGACCCTGGCGGCCCTCCTCGAGGCCTGGGGGCCCGCGGCGACCGCCCCGAAGCTGGCGGGCCAGTTCGCCTTCGCGGCCTGGGATAGCCGCGAGCGCGTCTTGGCACTGGCCCGGGATCCGGCGGGCACCCGTCCGATGGCCGTGGCGACGCTGGAGCGGTCCTTCCTCTTTGCTTCCGACGTGCGCGCGCTGGAGTCCCACCCGGCCTTTTCGTTCGAGGTCGATCGCGGGTCGCTGGCCCTGCTCCTGCGCCTGGGCTACATCCCCGCGCCGCGGAGCATCCTCGCCAAGGTCCGACGGGTCCCGGCCGGAACGCTCGTAACGGTCAAGGCAAGAGAGGCGGGCGGATTCGCGGTTGCCGAACAGCAGTTCTGGTCGATGCGCCTCGTGGCAGAGCAGAGCTCTCGCCGCTTGCTGCAGATCGGCGAGGCGGAGATCGTCGACGCTCTGGACGCCCTGCTGAAGGACGTGGTCCGGGCCCAGTCGACGGCCGGCATCCCGCTGGGGGTGCTGCTCTCGGGCGGGGTGGGTTCCTCGATCCTGGCCGCGATGATGCAATCGCAATCACAGCAGCCCATCAAGAGCTATTCGGTCGTCTTCCGCGACGACGAGGAGGACGAATCGCACCAGGCCCGAATCGTGGCGGCCAACGCGGGGACGGACCACACGGAGATCATCTTCGGAGAGCGCGAGTGCCTCGACCTCGTGCAGAGGCTGCCGGACGTCTACGACGAGCCGTTGGGCGACTTCTCGACGATCCCCACCCTCCTCGTGGCCGAGTACGCACGCCGCCACGTCACACTCGCGCTCTCCGGCGAGGGCGGAGACGAGGTCTTCGGCGGCCACTCGCGCTACTACCTGGAGCGGCTGATCTGGCGCGCGATCACGCTCCTCTCGCCCGTTATGCGCCAGGCCATCATCCGGCTGCTCTTGGCGGTGCCTCCACCTCGCTGGAACGGCTGGCTGCAGGCAACCCGCTCGGTCTGGCCAGAGCCCTTCACCCGCGGCAGCGCCGGAGAACGCGTCTACAAGTTGGCCGCAATCCTGCTGGCCCAGAAGGAAGAGGCGCTCTACCACCTGCTGGTCTCGCACTGGCTGGACAGCGCCCGCGTCGTTCTCGGAGCCACGGAGCCCGCCACGGCCTACGACGACCCCTCGCTGTGGCCGGACGTCCCCGAGTTTCCGCAGCACATGATGGCCCTCGATGCGGCCACGTACCTGCCCGACTGCGTCCTGGTGCGGCACGACCGGGCGGGCGCTGCGGCCGGGCTCGAGGTGCGCACCCCGCTCCTGGACCCGCGCGTCCTCGAGTTCGGCCTGCGGATCCCCCCCGGCGTGAACCTGCAAGACCGGCGTGGTAAGCACGTACTGCGCCGGCTGCTGGACCGCTACGCGCCGCCCAAGCTCTTCCGAAAGGCCCGCCCCGAGAGGCGAATCCCGGTGGCCCAGTGGCTCCGCGGACAGCTCAAGGACTGGGCCCTGGGGCTCATCAACGAGTCGCGACTCAACCGCGAGGGTTTCTTCGATGCCAAGCAGGTCGTCCAGAAGTGGCAGGAGCACTTCTCGGGCGCGCGGGACTGGCATCGACAGCTCTGGAACGTGCTGATGTTCCAGGCGTGGTTCGACCGGCGCCAGAGGGGGTAGCTGGCAGGTGTTAGGTGTTAGGTGTCAGGGGCTGATGAGGGGAGGATGGTCAGGTGGCCACTTGCTCACGCAGCCTTGCAGCCTTGCAGCCTCGCACCCCCGCAGCCCGCAGCCCTGCAGCCCGCACCCCCGCAGCCTTGCAGCCTTGCAGCCTTGCAGCCACCCAGCCACCCAACCACCCACCCGCCCTCGACCCGTGCCTCGCCGGGCCGGCTCTGCTACATTGGTTTCCCGAGAGCCCATGCGAGTCCTCCTGCTGAACCCGCCGTTCGACCGTCCCTGCATTCGTGACAACTACTGCAGCTACACCTCGAAGGCGGGTGACCTCTGGAGCCCCGTGGATCTGCTCGTCCAGAGCGGCATCCTGGGCCGCCGGCACGAGGTCGAGGTGCTCGACGCGGTGGCTCGCCGGGTCTCGAGCCAGGAGTGCCTGACCGAGCTCGAGCGCCTGAAGCCCCAGGCCCTGCTCATGCTCACGGGGACGCTCTCGTGGGCCCAGGACGTGGCGTTGCTGCGGCGCGCGACGGCTGCCCGGCCGGGGATGCGGGTGGTCCTCACCGGGGACTTCCTGCTCAAGGAGGCCCGCCAGGTCCTGGAGCGCTTCCCGTTCGTTTCGGGCGTCCTCTCGGACTACACGGTCGACAGCCTGGACCGCTGGCTGGCCGGCGAGACGGGCCCGTTTCCTGCCTTGCACCTGCGGGAGGTCGAGGCCGTGCGTGCGGTGGCCGCGAACGGGCACGAGTTTGCGTATCCCGTGCCCCGCCACGACCTCTTCCCCGCGGATCGCTACCGCCTGTCGCTGACTTCCGATCTCGATCCGAACTTCACGGCCAGGCCGGCGCGGGCCCGCCACTTCTGCCGGCTCGTCCACGAGCGAGGCCTGAAGCCGTCGTTCGTGTGCAACGCTCAGGTTGCATGCCTGTCCGACGAGCTGATTGACGAACTGGCCGCGGCCGGATGCCATACCGTGATGCTGGGCCTGGAGACCGGCGTCGACGAGATGCTGGCACGACACCGCAAGGGGTTCGACACGGCCCGCGCTCGCCACATGGTCGAACGCTGCCGCGAGGCGGGCATCCGGGTGCTGGCCTACTTTCTCCTGGGGCTTCCGGGCGAGGACGCCGATGGGGCGCGGCGAACGGTCGATTTCGCCCTGAGCCTGCCTCTCGATTACGTCTCGTTCAACGTCTTCTCGCCCCTTCCCGGGACCGAGCTGGGGCGCCCGTTCCTGGACAGCCCGGAGAGCTGCGACGGGGGGCGCGACCGTTCGCTCAGCCCGCCGGCCTCGTTCTGTGCGATGACGGCGGCGGACCTGGCGGACCTGCGCCGCCGGGCCTACCTGCGGTTCTATGGCCGGCCGTCCTACCTCTGGCACCAGTTGGCCCGGGTCCGCACTCCCGGAGACCTGGCGAGGCTCACGCGCGCCGCGTGGCGCCTGGCAAGCAATGCCCTCCGCTGAAGCCACCCCGCGCATCGTCCGGGCGCCCTGGTGGCTCGCAGTCCTGGTCACGGTCGTGCTCGTCGCGGCCGCGACCGCCAACTCGGCGGCCTTCATGGCCGAATCGCAGAACCACCTGGAAGTGGGCGAGTTCGCGTCGTCGGCATGCCAGGTGGCGCGCGTGCAAGCGGTCTCGGGCATCCTGACCTGGGCGGTCAGCCAGCACTACTACCCGCCGCTCTACATGACCTGGCTGTCGCTGCCGGTCACGCCGGGCGTGCGGCCGTCCCTGTCGACGCTGGTCCTCTGGAGCGACGTGCTGGTCGTCGCCGGACTGCTGGGCCTGGCGCTGGCCCTTTGGCGGCTCGGCGCCTCGACCGCCGCCATGACCGTGGCGTTGTGCTTCCTTCTGGGCGGTCCCCTCTTCAACCTGCACACCAAGACGCTCAGTTTCGAGTGCGGGGTCGTCGGCTCGGTCGGCGTGCTGCTGGGGCTGCTCTCGGGGCCGCGGGGGCTGCCGGGGAGGCGCGGCGCCGTGGTGCTGGGGCTGGCGGGGGCCGTGGGGCTGCTCTTCAAGTGGACCGTGGCGTTCTACGTCCTGGGACCCGTGGCCGTCGCGATTGTCACGTGGTTCCGCACGGGCGGGACCGTTCGCGAGGCGTTGCTCCGCCTGGGCATCGCCGTCGCGGTCGCCGTCGCGGTCGCCGGACCCTGGTACTTTTTCTGCCTCGACTGGAACTTGATCCGGATCACCGCCGAGAACGACCCGACCACTCCGCCGGGGCGCTGGACGACCAACTATCAGGTCCGGCTGCTCGACTATTTCGACAAGCTGCGCCTTGGCAGCGGGTACTTTCTCTGGCCGCTCCTGGTGACCGGGGTCGGGGTGACGCTCTTCTCTCGCCCTCGCGGAAGCGGCCTCTTCCTCTCGAGCGCGCTGGGGGCCCTCCTGGTCCTGCCGTCCTTCCAGCACGGCGAGGCGCGCTACCTGCTTCCGTTGCTTCCGGCCACCGCGGCCACGGCGGGGCTCGGGATGGGCTCGCTCGGCGGGGCGGCGCCGGCGGTCGCGGTGGCGGTCGTGGGACTGGGCGCGCTGCAGTCGGTCTGGCAATCGACGTGGTACCACTACTGGCACGCGGACCACCGGAGGTTCGCGGGCCACCAGGCCGCCGCCGACTGGGAGATGCGCCTCGTCTGGCCCTCCCGGGTGGGCCGGCTGGTCTACCAGCGGTTCCGCGCGTGGCGCGACTTCATCCCGCACCAGGGCGGGCCGCTCTCGCTGGGGGTCCACCCCCTGAACGTCCACACGGGCCTCGACCCGCAGCTCTTCTTTTTCCTGGCCAACTCCGAGCTGGCCCGCGGCGAGCAGACGGCCGTCGCCGGCTACGACTGGACCAGCTACTGCAAGTTCCTGGACGACGTGCAGAACGATCGGGTCGCGTTCCTCGCGGTGTCGGAGTCGATCCGGGTGGCCGGCCTCGACGGGCCGCGCAGTCGAGCGGCGCTGGCGTGGACCTACGTGCGTCAGGACGGCCAGGGGGCCCCCTGCCCTGGACCGGGGCCGCCGGAGGACCCGTTCGTGCTCGAGCTGCTGCGCCAGAGGTACGCCATCCTCGAACGCTACGTGGACACCGAGGGCGAGGTCTGGCTGATGGTCAACCGCGCTGTCTGGAACCGCTCCGGCCTGGTGCGGCCCATCGAACCGGTGGAGGAGCGTCCTCCCTTCTTCGACGTGTTGCCCAAGAACGACGAATGAACCAGACCGACGTCTCCAAGCCCGGACGCTGCCCGAACCTCGCTGCCTGGACGCTGGCCCTGGCCGTCCTGGCGGCCGTCCTGGCCAATGCGTACGCTTACATGGCAGAGTCGCAGAATCCGCTGGAGGTGGGCGCCTTCGCGGGGGCCGCGTGCCTGGCCAAGAAGCAATGGCTCGACGGGCAGTTCCTGGGGTGGCTCTCGCAGCAGAACTACTATCCGCCGCTCTACTACGCGTGGCTCGCTGCCTTCGCGGGCACCCGGGCGCGGCCGGACCTGGCCTCCCTGGTGATGTGGAGCAACGTGCTGGTGGCCGCCGGCTTCCTCGGCCTGGCCGGAGCGATGATCCGTCGCGGCGCCGGGGCGCTGGCGACCGCGGTGGCTCTCTGTTTCCTGGCCGGCAGCCCGCTCGTCAACATCCACACCAAGTCGCTCCAGTTCGAGTGCGGCGTGCTCGGAATCGTGGGGCTGGTCTTGTGGCTACTCGCCGGGCCGGAGGGGTTGCCGTCGCGCAGGAAGTGCGCGCTGCTGGGGGCCGTCGGAGCGGCGGGCCTGCTGACCAAGTGGACCGTCGGGTTCTATCTGATCGGCCCGGTCCTGGTGGCGATCGTGGTCTGGTTCCGCGCCGGCGGCACCGTCCGGGAAGCGTTTCTGCGCCTGACGCTCGTCGTCGTCGTCGCCCTCGTTCTCGCGGGTCCGTGGTACGCCTTCGTGCTCGACTGGGACCTGCTGCGTCAGACCACCGAGAACGACGCGACGGTCCAGGCCCCGCCCGGCTTGCACGCCTACCTCTTCCATCTCTCGCGCTACCTCGACAGCATGCGTCACGGGCTCGGCGCGGGGCTCATGCCGCTGGTCCTCTTGGGCCTGGGGCTGGTCGTGGCGCGTCACCCGCCGGGGACTGCCCTCTTTCTGTCGAGTGCTCTGGGCGCGATGGCTGTCCTGCCGGTCTTCCGTCACGCCGAACCGCGCTACCTCGTGCCGCTGATGCCGGCGCTGGCAGCGGGCGCGGCCCTGGGGTTCACCTGCCTGCGCGCGCGCGAGCGGGCCGTCGTCGCGGCGCTGGTCTGCGCGGGAGCCGTCTGCCAGGCCGGCTACAGCACGTGGTATCACTACTACTATCTGGATCGACGTACCTTCGCCGGCCACCACGGTGCCGCGGACGAGCAAATGCGCATGGTCTTCGCCTCCCGGACGGGCTGGTTGGTCTACAACCGCTGCCGGATGCTGTGCAACGTGATCGAACGGCCCGGCGAGATCCTGCGCTGGGCAGTCCACCCGCTCAACGCGCACCCGGCGCTGGACGTCCAGCTCTTCGGGTTCCTCGCCCACTCCGAGACCGCCCACCAGGCTCCGGAGGCCTTCCTGGGCTACGACTGGGCAGCCTATTGCCACTTCCTGGCCGATGACGAACAGGACCGGATCGCCCTGCTCATCATCTCGGCCAACGTCTTCCGCGCCGATGCCAACCACGCCCGGATGCTGACCAACCTGGCGTGGAGTTACGTCGACCAGGGTGGGGCCAAGTCCCGCTGCGTCGGGCCCGCGCCGCCGCCGGATCCGTTCATCCTGGACCGGATCCGCGAGCGTTACGGGATGCTGGAGACCTACTCGGACCCGCACGGCGAAGTCTGGATCCTCATCCGCAAGGACCTGTGGCAACGCACCGGCAGCACCTATCCGATGTCGCCCCTGCCGCGGGCCTCGGACTTCCCTCCGGGGCTGCTCGTCCCTTAGGCTGGTTCCCGGTGAATTGATGGACCTGGCCGCCATCCAGAAGCTCGCCCAGGACCGGTCGCCCGCCCGGCGGCTTTCGGCTGCTCAGGCGCTGGCCTCGTTCACCGACCTGGCGGGGGCCGCCGTGCTTCGCAAGCTCGCGTTTCACGATTCGGACCACGACGTGCGTCGGGAGGCGCAGCGCCACCTCGAGGAACTGCGGCGCCGACTGCCGTTTCCCCGATTGGGCCCGACCACGGTCCCGGCCGGACAGACCGAGGCCCGGCAGGCAATCGCCGCGCCCGATCTGCCCAGCCGGCTGGGAGCCATCGAGTGGCTTGCCCTGGCCGGCGACGTGGACGCGTTGCCGGGGCTCGAGAAGGCGCTGGCCGCACAGACGGACGCCCCGACGCGCGCCGCCCTCGCCGTGGCGCTGGGAAGGCTCGGCCTGGTGCGTCATGCTTCCATACTCGCCAGGCTGATGGCGGACTCCGACGCGCGCGTGCGCGCCGCCTCGCTCGAGGCGCTGGTCTTTCTGGAGCCCAGCTCGGTCTACGTGCAGGCAGTCAAGGGCCTGACCGATCCCGACAGCCAGGTCCAGACCGTGAGCACCCGTCTCCTGACCAGCGCCGGCCCCGACCTGGTCTTCCGGGTGCTGGAGCGCATGATCGACTCGGCCCAGCCCTCGTACGAGGAGGCCGCTGCCCACGCGCTCTCCACCTTGCGTTCGGGCCCCGAAGTGGTCCGGCTGGCCGGCCGTGCGGCCGCGGCGCGGTCCGAAGCCGCGCGAGACAAGGCGGCCCGCACCCTGAGACGTCTCGCGCAGGCGGGCGTGGCCGGCGCCAGGGACGAATTGACGCGCCTCGGCGCGGAACCGCCGCCGCCCGAGAGCCGCCTTCCCGCGGCCTCGTTCACGATGGCCGGCCTGGCTTCGCCCGATCCGAAGCTCCGCACGCGTGCCGTGCAGGAAGCCGGGGCCTCCGGTCAGGCCGATCTGCTGGGCGTGCTGGTCGGGCTCCTGTCGTACGAGACCGACGCGCGCGTGCTGGCGACGCTGGCCACCAGTGTCGGCCAGTTGGGTGGCCTCCAGGCCGCGGTGCCCTTGACCCGGCTCTTGACGCACAAGAACGCCCGCGTGGTCGCCAACGCCGTGGAGGCGCTGGGCCAGAGCACCGAGCCCGCGGTCCACGATGCCCTTTTCCCTCTGCGCCGTCACGAGCATCGCCGCGTCAGGGCCAACGTCGCGGTGGCCCTGGGGCAGGTCGAGGACTTCAACGTGCGCCCGACGCTTTCGGCACTGGCGGGGTCGGAGGACCCCGTCGACCGCCGGGCGGCGGCCTGGGCGCTCCACAAGATCGGACGGCCCGACCTGGGCGACCTGCTCGCCCGGCTCGAGGGCGACGCCGACCCGACCGTATCGCGTGCTGCGCGAGAGTTACCGTCCCCAGAGGCCGGCGCTGCCATTCCGCCGGCGCCTCCCGCGCAGTCGCCTCCGCCGCCCTCCCCACCCGCCGATCCCGTCCTGGCGGCCCTCTCCTCCGCGGAGCGCGAGTGGTTCGAGGCTGCGGTCGGGAAGATGGCCGCGGCCGCCCACGACAAGACGCTCCAGCTCTCGCTCCGGCTGGAGGCGGTCGGGGTGCTGGCCCGGGTTGCTTCGCGCGCGGGCATCCCGCGCAACGAGCAGCAGTTGCACGTCCTGGTCGCCGCATCCGTCAGGCAGGCCGTGGCGGCCAGCCGCATCCCGCCGGCGGAGCTGAAACGCATCTGGCTCGAAGAATTGCCTCAGCCGATCGCGCACCGCTATCAGGAGTACCTCCAGTCCTGGGACGGCGGCCCGGAGATGGCCCGCAAGGCCGTGACGCAGGCTACCGCTCTCGTGGAGACGATCCTGCGTTTCGCGTGGGCGGTGCTGCTGGGCGACCGGTTGGCACGCCGCACGGAACCGCTCGAGGAGCCGGTGCGTCAGGCGTGCGCCGGCGCGCTGGCCAGGGGCTTGCCGGCCCGTCCGACGCTGGAGGCGATCCGCGCTCTCGCGGAGTCGCCCGGGGGTCGCCGGACAGTCCCGTTCGTGCCCGAGCTGACGCGGTTGCCCGAGGCGCTCGACTGGGGCCGCCTCCCGCTGCCGGAACGGGGACAGCCGGCACCGGAGCCCGCGAGCGGCGCCGCCGAGACTGCGGCGAACCTGGCCGAACTGGGCCCCGCGGTCGAGACCTTGCTGGAGCGGGTAACCTGCCTGCGCGGCTACGTGCTGGTGGCCCTCCCGTCGACCGCGAAGTCGGACGGTCCTGACGCCGGAGATCGGGTCTGGCAGCTCACGGGGGCCGCGACCGAGCCCTCGCCGGTCGCCCTGACGCTTCCAACGCCGCTGGCACCCGGCAGGGTCTACCTGGTCGCGGCCGACCGTTCGCGAGTGCTGCCCCTCCACCCGCTGGTCGTCTTCCGGCCGCCCGAGTCGGGCCCCTGGCGCGCCGCGCCGCTGCCCACCCGGCTGTTCCTGACCAGTGGCCGGCGGTCCGGCACCGACGCCCTCGTCTTCGAGGACTGCCTCGAGCGGTGCTGCTTCGCCTCGGGCGATCTGGCCGACGAACTGGAGCAACTCGCACCCGGCCTGCTGGCCGGTGGCCCCGGCGACGCCGGACCGGAGGCGGCGGGGGCCTCACGCTACCAGCGCCAGCGCCTCCTGGACCTCGACCGGCAATTTCTCGGGCGCGCGGAATTGCTGCACGCGGTGGAAGACTGGCTGGCGTCGCGCCCTTCGGGCCTGATGCTGCTACACGGGCAAGAGGGGCGCGGGAAGTCGACCCTGATGGCGCGGTTGGCCCGGCAGTTCGGGGCCGTCTATCATTTCCTGTCGGCCCGTCCGGCCGATGGCTCGGCCGTGGCCGTCTTCCGGTCGCTCTTCCGGCAGCTCGGCAGCCGATTCCAGCGCCCCGTGCAGTGTCCGTCCACTGCCGGGGCGGCCTCCGCTGCTTTCGGCGGCCTGCTGACCGAGATCTCGGAGTGGCTTTCACCCGACGAGCGGTTGGTCCTGGTGCTCGATGGCCTCGACGAGGGGGCCCAGGCCTCGAGCGGCCCGGCGCTCTTCCGGTTGCTGCCCGAGCGATTGCCGCGGGGCGTTCACATCCTGGGAAGCTGTCGCACGGGCAGTGATGCCCACTTCGAGTTGACCGGCGCCGACCACGCCGGGCTGGAGGTCGGTCCTCTGTCGGCGGAGGAATCGGCCTTCGTCTTCGGCGAGCTGGCGCGCGGGCTGGAATTGCCCGGCCGGTTCGTGACGGACGCGCTGGCGGCCGCGGCGGGCGGATGCCTCTACCTGGCGAACGTGCTCGAACAGGTCCGGGCCGGGGTGCTCGATCCGGAGAAGCCGCTCCCCGACAGTCTGGCAGGGCTGTGGCAAGGCCTCTGGACGGCGAGCGGCCTCGAGGGCCGGCACGCCCTCCGTTCGCTGCTGGCGCTGCTGGCGGAGGCGCGGGAGGCGCTGTCGTCGGAGGAGGTGGCGTTGCTCCTGGGCCGGAGGCTCGAGCGGCTGCCCCTGGCCGACCTGGCGCCTTTCGTCGCGGGCTCCGGACTGCTCGAACTTCGCCATCCGGCCTTCGTCGAGTTCGTGCGGGCCCAGCAGACCCCGGGCGAACGGCGGGAGCGTCACGCCCAGTTGGCCCGCCACTACGGCGACTGGCGCCGGCATGGCGACGACGTGGCCCTCTGCCACCTGCCCGCCCATCTGACGGGCGCGGGCTCGAGCCGGGAGCTGGCCCAGTTGCTGGCCGACCCGGGCTTTCTCGAGGCGAAGGCCGGCCGCCTGGGTTGCCAGGCGATCCTCGAGGACCTCGGCGCGGCGCTGGCAGCCGACCACCTCACGGGCGCGACGCTCCGCGGTCAGCTAACGTGCCAGTCAAGGGCGCTCGAGCGCGTTGCGCGCGCGATCGACGCGAGACCCGCGGACCTGGGGCCGGAGCTCCGGAACCAGCTCTTCGTGGACGCCGCGGACGATCCCGCGGCGGCGCTCCTGGAACAGGAGGTCGCGTCGTGGTGCAGCAGTCCGGGGCGCCCCCGATGGCTGCGCCGGGTCAGCCGGCCGGCCACCGGAGCCCTGGTCTCGGGACGGATGGCGACGTCCGAGTCCGCTGGCGAGCTGCAGTCCGCGGCCTACTCTCCGGACGTGACGCGCGTCGTCACCGGGGGCCGCGACGGGGCGGTGCGCGTCTGGGATGCTTTGACGGGCCGGCAGCTCCATGCGCTGGCCGGTCACACGCACAGCGTCAAGGCTGTCGCCTACTCTCCCGACGGGACGCGGCTGGCCTCGGGCTGTCACGACGGCATTGTCAAGCTCTGGGCCACCGGGACCGGCCGGGAGGTCGCGACGTTTGCGAGCCAGCCGAGCCAGGTCCTGGCGATCGCGTTCTCCCCGGACGGGCGCCTGGTGGCGACGGCCGGCTGGGACCGGCTGATCCGGCTCTGGGACGTCGCCACGGGGCAGGAGCGGCTGGCGCTCTCCGGCCACGCCGAACGCGTGCTGGCGGTGGCGTTCTCTCCGGACGGCTCGACCCTCGCCTCGGGCGGCTGGGACCACACGGTCGCGCTCTGGGACCTGAAGGGCGCAAAGCAGCTCGGAGTGCTGGAAGGGCACACCCACGGCGTCGGCGCGGTGGCGTTCTCCCCGGACGGCGGCCGGCTCGTCTCGGGCGGCTTCGACGCGGCGCTCCGGGTCTGGGACGCTTGCACCCGCCAGCCCGTGGCGGTACTGGCCGGGCACGCCGAGAGCGTGACGTGTCTCGCTTTCTCCGCCGGCGGCGCCCGGCTGGTTTCCGGCGGCGGCGACGGCACGCTGGGCGTCTGGGACTTCCCGCGCTGCGAGCTGCTCTGCACGGCCGGCCTGGGCTCCGCCGCTATCGCCTGCCGCTGGTCGCCGAGCGGTCGCCAGCTCTGCGGGGCCGACGACGGGGGCCCGACCGGCCGGCCGGCGGTCTACGCGTACGAGATGGTCGGGGGGTAGACGGCCTGGGGGCTCGAGGTCGTCTGGCTCGGCGAGTCAGAGGGCCGCAGGGGAGTGCGACGCTGCGTCTTGGGCAGGGTGCATACTCTGCCGATGGATGAGCCGAGAAGCCGAGTAGCAGCGGGGGACAAGCCCAATGGCATTAAATCCCTCACCAGGAGAGGCATGACAGGCGTCGGCAAGGTAGAAGCGGCATCTTGCCGCTTCCTCGGAGCCGGACGTGAGCCCGGCCGCCCAAAAAGCGGCTGGAAGCCGCTTCTACCTTCTGGCGTGGCCACCGTTGCGGCCTCGCCGGCAAACCCATGGCAGGAGATGAGAACCATCACGATTTAATGCCATTGGGACAAGCCCCCGCGCTACAAACCAGAAAAGCGACCACTGGTCGTAATCCCATGAGTCGGCGTCACTCCCCTTGGGTAGGAGCTGGTTGCGAGCCGATACCAAGGATGGTAACATTACCTTGTGAGCCGACCTCCATTTCTCGTCGACTTCTTTCCCAATCGAGCCGAGTTTCCTGACGTCTGCCGCAAGCTCTGGGACACCCTGAAGAAGCGCCACCGCGAGCTGTATCTGAGACTCCTGGCGGTGCTGGAGGCGATTGGTGAGGAAGGCCCCAACATCCGGGGACATGGCATCGAGACCTTTGAGGGCCCCATTCGGAACATTCACGTCGGGGGCTACACATTTCCGATCAGGCTGTACTTCGTGGCCGGCAAGCAGAATCGCGTATGGGTCCTCTGGATATGCGTGAAGAAGGCTCAGAGGCTTCCTCACCGTGATGCTGAACAGGTGCGAAAGCGCGCCAAGGAGGCGAGGGAGAGATGAAGCGCGGAACGCGGCAAATGACCGACCTTGAAAGGGAGATTTGGGAGGCCCGCCAAGATCCCGAAGCTGCCCATCAGATCGATGATTGGCGTGCCTCGATGGATTTGGCTCGAGAGCTTCAGGCGAGACTTGACGACAGTGGGCTCAGCCTGCGTGAGGTTGCCAAGCGAATGGGGACCAGTCCTACTCAAGTGGGTCGCATCCTGCGGCTCGAAACCAAGATCTCGATCGCGACCCTGTGGAAGTTCGCACGAGTGCTCGGTTGCACTGTCGCTGTTTGCGTCAGCAAGGACGTGGCGCCTGCAACCAAGAAAGATGACACCGTGCCCCACGAGTTGCTCGAGAGCATCTGCCGGCGACTGCAGAGGATCGAGGAACGGATGGGCCTGCAGGCCGCCTCCGGCGAGACTGAGTTCCGCGTTGTTACCCCTTCCATACCCGCTGCCCGTTTCACCGACGAGGAGGACGATGCTTCAGCCTGGAAGCGTCCCAACTGAGCTACTGACCGGGGAGGTCCGATTCTCGGGAAGCAGGCTGCCCGCTCCAAGCAGCCCGTCCGACCACGCAGTGCTCGAGTCTCTGAGCACCTCTTGCCGGATGGAGGGTCTGCGTTTCCTCTCTCTTCAGGCGAGGGCCACCCAGCATCAGGTACCTTCCGGAGAGGCTCTCTACGCCGATCACTCCCTGCAAGTCGATGCTGTCTGTCGCGACGGGGGGCTGCGGGTGGTGCTCGGGCTGGATGTTCTGGCCAGGCCGTCCAAGGACGCCCCGCCGTTTCTCGAGTTGAACCTCAGGCTCGAGGTGACGTATCGAGTGCCTGCTGCCGTGCCGCCGACGACCGCAGTCTTGGGTGCCTTTTCCTTCATGAACGCGGCCCAGACTGCCTGGCCCTTCTTTCGAGAGGCCGTCCTGGATCTGGGCGCCAAGTGCGGGTTTCCGGGGATGTTGTTGCCGATCCGCCGAGTACTCAGCGACCCTCGACCCGGGCCGATCAAACCGGGGCGTAAGACGCCTGGCAAGTGAAGACCGTAGCCGTGACTGGTGATGTCGGTGTCTATGCCGGCAAGAGCAGCCGTAGGCGCTCTGAGCGGATCGGAGTCCGGCGAGCCCGGACCTCCGGCAACCAGGACTCCCCATGCCATTCAACGGCAGCGACCATCTTGGGCGCGATTCTCCGCACACTTGGCTCCGCGGAAGGTAGGGGCGAGGCTTGTCCCCGCCCGCTCTGGGCCAGGCTTTCGGGCGGGGGCGAGCCCCGCCCCTACGGCGCGAACTGTGCGGCCCAGTCTCTCGGACTTGGTCGGTACCCCTTCAACCCGTCGTAGACTGTGCGCCCGTGGATGCCATCGTCTCCGTCGAGAACCTGACCAAGACCTTCCAGGTGGCCGAGCGTCAGCCCGGCTTGCTGGGGGCCGTTCGCGGGTTGGTCCAGCGCAGGTATCGGACCGTGCGCGCGCTCGACGGGTTGAGCTTCGATATCGGACGAGGCGAGCTGGTCGGGTACATCGGACCCAATGGGGCCGGCAAGTCCACCACGGTCAAGGTCCTCTCGGGCATCCTGGTGCCGGACGAGGGCGTGTGCCGGGTCCTGGGACGCGTCCCCTGGCGGGAGCGAATCGCGACGGCGGGTGAGCTCGGGGTGGTCTTCGGCCAGCGCACGCAGCTCTGGTGGGACCTGCCCGTGGTCGAGTCGTACGACCTGCTCGCGGAAATCTACCGCCTCGAGCCGGCCCAGTATCGCCGGGTGCGCGCCAAGCTGGTCGAGGAGCTGGACCTGGGGCCGCTCCTGGACGTGCCGGTGCGCCAGCTCTCGTTGGGACAGCGGGTGCGGTGCGACCTGGCGGCCTCGCTCCTCCACGAGCCGCGGCTGGTCTTCCTGGACGAACCGACCATCGGCCTGGACGCGGTCTCGAAGCTGGCGGTGCGCGACTTCGTGCGGCGCGCCAACCGCGAGCGCGAGGTGACCGTCATCCTGACGACGCATGACCTCGACGACATCGAGGCGCTTTCGAACCGGGTGCTGGTGCTGGGAGACGGACGGCTGCTGTGCGACGGCACGCTGGCCGAGCTGCGTTCGCGGGTCACGACCCAGCGCAGCCTGACGGTCGATCTGGAAGACGAGGGGGACCACGTGGAGACCGCGAACGCGACCCTCGTGAGCCGCGAGGGACATCGCGTCCACCTGCGCTTCGATCCGGCCCGGATCGCCGCCGCGGACCTGATCGCCGAGATCGCCGCGAAGCACGCCATCCGCGACCTCTTCGTCGAGAACCCGCCCATCGAAGAGGTCATCGCCCGCCTCTACGGCTCGCTCTCGAGATGAGGCCGTACGTGGCTTTCCTGGGCGCCCGGGCGCGCGTTCTCCTGCAGTATCGCGCGGCCGCGTTCGCGGGCCTCGTGACGCAGCTCTTCTGGGGACTGATCCGCGTCATGATCTTCGAAGCGTTCTACCGGGCTTCGACGGCGACTCAGCCCATGTCCCTGGAGCAGGTGGTCACCTACGTCTGGCTGGGGCAGGCCGTCTTCGCGATGCTCCCGTGGAACGTCGAGCCCGAAATCCGGGAGATGATCCGCTCGGGGAACGTCGTCTACGAGTTGCTGCGGCCGGTCGACCTGTACGGCCTCTGGTTCACCCGGTCGTTGGCCCTCCGGCTGGTGCCGACTGCCCTGCGGGCCGTGCCCCTCGCGCTGGCGGCGGCGCTGGCGCTGGGCCTCCAGCCGCCGGCGTCGTTCGAGGCCGGACTCACGTCGGCCGCTGCCCTGGGCCTGGCGCTGTTGCTGGCGGCCGCGGTCACGGCCTTGCTGTCGGTCCTCCTGCTGTGGACCATCGCGGGCGAGGGCCTGGCGCGGCTCTCGTTTGCAGCCGTCTACGTCTTCTCGGGGCTGATCGTGCCGCTGCCGCTCTTTCCCGACGCGCTCCGCGCCGTCATCGAGTG
>JACQZL010000331.1 GCA_016213865.1 Candidatus Rifleibacteriota bacterium | reverse complement strand
GGCTGGCGAAGGTGTTGTCGACGACCAGCGGAACGTGGTGTTGCTCGCACAGTTGCCCAAGGGACCGGATGTCCGACAGGGCCAGGGTCGGATTGTCCGGGGACTCGACGAAGACCGCGCTGACCCGCGGGTGCGCCTCGAGGCAGGCTCGGACCCGGGAGAGGTCGGTCACGTCGATCCAGTGCGTCTTGATGCCGAATTTTTCTTCCAGCCCGCGCAAGAAGCTGTCCGTGCAGCCGTAGACGTTGCCCGCGATGACCTCGTCCCCGCCGCGGATCAAGGAGAGCAGCGTGCAACTGATGGCCGCCATGCCGCTGGAGCAGACGAGCACGCCGATCGTCGGGACCTTCTCGTCGGCTTCCAGGGCCTTGTCGATGATGTGCTGGCACTCGAGCTGGAAGAGCAGGCGCTCGAGGTGCTCGGTCGTGGGGTTGCCCATCCGCGTGTAGATGCGCGCGTAGGGGCGCTCGCCTCCCTTGGAGACTCCAAGGAATCGAGCGGCCCCGTCATGGACGCTGTGGAAGGGGAACGTGGAGACCTGGTGGATGGGAGGAAGCCCCTTACCGGCGGCGATCGCGTGGAAGCGGTCGGCTTCCTCGAACGGTTGGTCGCAGGCTGCGTAGCGGTGCTTGCGTGAGAGCCAGGTCCCGTACCAGTTGTGGTCTGCCATGATCGTGGAAGGGGGCACCTGTGCCGCCCGTCGGCCGCGGGCCGAGCCTCGATGCCCAAAACGAGAGAGACCGCAAGGTCCGGGCCAGTCCCTGCCCCTTGCATCGGCAGCCGGGAGCGCGTCAGACTGGCTGCGGCTTCCGTGTCCCGCGGGGGCCGAGCCAGACCCTATTCAGCAAGGAGGCGCGGCCGACGGCCGCGGAGAAACCGATGTTCACAATCGAGACGATTCGTGCCAGCGAGATTCTCGATTCTCGCGGCAACCCCACCATTCGGGCCGACGTGTTCCTGATGGGGGGCGCCCACGGAAGCGCCCTGGTCCCTTCGGGCGCCTCGACCGGCGCCCACGAAGCGCTGGAGTTGCGTGACGGCGACAAGGCGCGCTATCTGGGCAAGGGCGTCCAGAAGGCCGTGGCCAACGTTGCCGGACCGATCCAGGAAGCTCTCGCGGGGCTCGACGCGCGCGATCAGTCCGGAGTCGACCATCGTCTCATCGAGCTGGACGGCACTCGCGACAAAAGCAACCTGGGCGCCAACGCGACCTTGGCGGTCAGCATGGCCGTCGCCAGGGCCGCGGCCGAGGGCTGCGAACTGCCCCTCTATCGCTACCTGGGCGGAGCGGGCGCGACCCTGCTGCCGGCCCCGATGATGAACGTCCTCAACGGCGGCCGGCACGCCGACAGCACGCTCGACTGCCAGGAGTTCATGATCGTCCCCCACGGCTTCACGACCTTCCGGGACGCTCTCAGAGCGGGCGCCGAGGTCTTCCACGCCCTCGCCTCCATCCTGAAGAAGGCGGGCTACTCGACCGCGGTCGGAGACGAGGGCGGCTTCGCTCCGCCCCTTTCGAACGCCCACGAAGAGGCGCTGCAACTGATGGTCGACGCGATGAAGAAGGCGGGCTACCAGCCCGGCAAGCAGCTCTCCATCGCGCTCGATCCGGCCGCCTCGGAGTTCTTCGAGAACGGCAAGTACTGCTTCGCGCGGTCGGACAAGAAGCCGATGACGGCCGAGCAGCTAACGGCGCGTTATGCCGGCTGGCGCGAACAGTTCCCGATCGTCTCGATCGAGGACGGCCTGGCCGAGGACGACTGGGCCGGCTGGGCCCACCACACGCGCGAGCTGGGCGGCAAGCTGCAGCTTGTCGGCGACGACCTCTTCGTCACCAACCCCGAGCGGCTCGGCAGGGGCATCCGGGAACGAATCGGCAACGCGATCCTCATCAAGCTGAACCAGATCGGGACCGTGACCGAGACGCTCCGCACCGTCGACATGGCCCACAAGGCCGGCTACCGCTCGGTCATCTCCCACCGCAGCGGCGAGACCGAGGACACCTTCATCGCGGACCTCGCGGTGGCGCTGGGCTCGGGCCAGATCAAGACGGGTTCGCTGTGCCGCAGCGAGCGTATCGCCAAGTACAACCGCCTGCTGGCCATCGAGGACGAGCTCGGCACGGCGGCGCGCTTTGCCGATCCCTGGCCTTCGGCCTGACCGGCGGAGTCCTCTCCCTCCGCTCATCCCGAGCTTGCGGAAGGATGGGCGGAGGTCCTTTTTCCGGCACCGAAAAACCGGCGGTGGCCCTTCTTTACAGCCAGTCCTCGGGTGCTAGCTGCTGGCGGCGGGCGGCGTCGACGAGCCAGCTCTGCTCGCCGGGGTCGACCACCTCGCGGGCGACCGTGCTGAACCAGGCATTTGCCCTGGCCGGATCTCCGAGGCGCCGGTAGAGCTCTCCGACGAGATACGCCACGGTCGCCCTCTGGTCGCGGCGGAGCTCGGTCTGGCGAGCCAGGGAGCGCTCGAAGTGCGCCACTGCCGAGAGCAGCGCGTCACGGGGCTGAAGCCCGCCTTCCTCGGCGCACCAGCCGGCCTTGAGCAGGTAGTCGGCCACCAGCGAGTCGCTCTCGCCGAGCCACTCGGCCACCATGGCGGCGCAGAGGTACTTCACGTGTCCGGGCACCCGGTCCTTCACCGAGGAGGTGCACCGCGGCATCAACGCGGCGAGCGACTGCATTCCCGTGGGCTTGGACGGCTCCTCGTAGTAGCCGCGCACGCGCGGCATCAGGTCGCGCAACACGCGGGCCCGGTGCGCCTCGCTCAGCGTCGGCCTGGCGAAGGCCTGCTGGTTGCCGGCGAACCCGCAGCGAGGACAGGCGTGGATCTGGTAGGCCAGTTGCGAGGCTCCCGCGGCCTGGCGATAGAGATCGGAGCGCACCCGAAGGACCGGTTGCTCGATCGCAACCGGACTCGTGAACCCTGTTCCGCAGCAGGGGCACGTGAGGCGAATCTCTGGACCTGTGGTGTCTGAACCGTTCAACTTCAGAGTGTAGACGAATTCTCCGGCCCAGCCCGAGGAGCCGGAGAGGTTTCGCCACACTGGCCGCGGTGCCTCAGGTAGTGGTCAGCTAGGACCAGAAGGACCATGGCCTCTACCATCGGCACAGCGCGCGGCAAGACGCAAGGATCGTGCCGTCCTGTGGCCGCAAGGCGCACGGGATGCCCCATGACATCCACCGTCTGCTGCTCCCGAGACAGGGTCGCAGTCGGCTTGAAGGCGGCCCGCACCACGATCGGCTCGCCGTTCGAAATGCCCCCCTGGATGCCTCCGGAACGGTTGGTCCGCGTCCGGACCGTTCCGTCCGGCCCGGTCACGAAGACATCGTTGTGCTCCGAACCCCGGAGCCTCGCGCCGGCAAAGCCGCTGCCGACCTCGAAACCCTTGGAGGCCGGCAACGACATCAGCGCCTTGGCCAGATCGGCCTCGAGCTTGTCGAAGACCGGATCTCCCAGGCCGACAGGCACGTTCGAAACGACCGCCTCGAGGACGCCGCCGAGCGAGTCGCCGTCGCGGGCGGCCTCCTCGATCGCGGCGATCATCCGGCCGGCCGCCTCCGGATCCGGACAGCGCAGCGGATTGGCGTCCACGTCCGCGGCCGTCACTGCAAGCGGGTCGACCCGGGCGTCCAGGTTCCCGACCCGCAACACGTAGGCCAGCACCTCCAGTCCGCAGCTCTGACGCAGAAAGGCGCGCGCCACGGCCCCCGCGGCGACCCGGCCGACCGTCTCGCGGGCGCTGGCCCGCCCACCGCCGTGCCAGTCCCGGATGCCGTACTTGGCCTGGTAGGTGTAATCCGCGTGGGACGGGCGGTAGACGTCTCGCATCGGGAGGTAGTCCTCGGGACGGGCGTCGGTGTTGGCCACGAGCATCATGATCGGGGTGCCTAGGGTCCTCCCCTCGAAGACCCCGGAGAGGATGCGGACGCGGTCCTCCTCCTTTCGCGCGGTGGTGAGGCTGCTCTGGCCGGGCCTGCGGCGATCCAGGTCGTGCTGGATGACAGCTTCCGTCAGCTCCAGGCGCGGAGGACAGCCGTCGAGGATCACCCCGACCCCTCCTCCGTGGGACTCTCCGAACGTGGTGATCCGGAACAGGTGACCGAAAGTGTTGGGCATGGTCTGTAGCAGCCGATACCGTGGCCTCTCACGCCCGGGGGCGGTGGCGCCGCGCGGGCGGTCTCGGCGTCACTCGAGCCTCGAATTGCGGGGGCCTTTCCTCATCGGAAGATACGCCCCGGCGACGGGACTCACTTGTGGTCTGCGCCCAGGACGATCCGGTCGGAGAAGACGTCGATCCGCCGCAGGACGACGGGTGTCTTGACCTGGAAGAGCTGCTGCGCCAGGTCCTCGAGGTCCACCACGGCCCCGGTGGCCCGGAACGACACCCGCGTCGTCGAGACGTGGGCGCCCTGGATCTGGAAGGGCTTGACGAGCTTGACCCGCTGCGTCAATTCGTCGCGGATGTAGCCGTTGACGCGCCCCTGGATGAACGGGAAGAGCTTGTCGGCGAGCTTCGTGACGGCCCCGGCCAGCAGGTTGAAGACACCGTCCTGGAACTTGAGCGTGCCGAGGGCGTCGACGTAGACGCACCACTGCGAATCCGGCATGTGGTTGCCACGGTAGATCATCAGGTCGAGGTTCAGAGGACGTGCCGCGCCGCTGACGCCGCGGTCGGCCATCACCGGATTGACGGCGACGAAGGCGCTGCCGCGGCCGATCAGCCGGATGCGCCCGCCGCCGCCCGGCGCCGGCGGCCCGATCAGGTCGAGGTCCATCCCCTCGAGCGTGACGCGCCCGCTCCGGTCGATCTGCGGCGTGAGCTGGAGCTGATGGCCCATCTCCGAGGGGGTGTACCGGGCCGGCACCAACGTGTAGTCGAACGTGTAGTCGTGCCCGACGATGCCTACGCGGTCCATCGCCGTGGCCAGGCCTCCCTTGAGGGTCGGCTTGGAGACTTCGATCTGGTAGTGCGTCCCCAGGCGCTTGGACGGTTCGATATCTCCGAGAACCAGGTGGGTTCCGCGCAGCGTCGGCATCACCCCGTACTGGAGGGCCATCCCGTCGGGCATCTTCTTCTTCTCCAGGACGGTGTCGAGCTGCGCGCGGATCTTCGTCGGCCCCACGTTCTTGCGCGTTGCCGCGACCCAGTCGGCCAGCTCGCGGTACTCGGACAGGGTGGCGCTGCGCTGCAGCACGCTGACCAGCTTGTCCTGGGGCCCGTCCTTGTCCAGGGTCAGGGTCGTCTGGAACTCGACCCGGTTCGGGTCCTTCTCGTCGAGCTTGACCTTCGTGTCCGTCAGAGAGATGCCCTTGGGTAGGGCGTAAGGGAAGGCCGTGCGGATGCCGGCGTCGGCGTGACGCTCCAGGAAGCGGTTGATGGCGGTGACGTCGGCGTCCTCCGGCAATTGCTCGGCCGGGGGATGGCCCAGTGAAGTCTGGATGGCCTGGATGTTGCGCAGGAACTGCAGCGTGTCGGCCCGCAGGCTGGATTCCTGGGGCGACTGTTCGGTGACACTCTTGATGAACTGTCCGCCGGCCAGAAGGTACGCGGTCTCGGCATCGGCCACCAGCGTCTTCTTCGCCAGGGCGTCCCGGTTCTCCCGGCTCAACGACACGTTGGGCAGGTCGATGACCGCCAGGTTTTCGCGGTCCGAGAACCAGCCGTCGCTGTCGTAGATGGCGTCAGGCTTCAAGGTGCCGTTGGGTTCGAGGCGGTAGTAACCTCCGACCTTGCCTTCCGGGTCGACCTTCAGCACGCTCGCGCGCTTCTCGGTGCCGTACTGGACGTTGGAGTCGTACACCTCGATCAGCGTGCTGCCGTCGGTCAGCTTGGCGACCCGGTAGGCCAGGACGACGTGCCCGTAGACCTGGCGGGCGTTGAGCATCAGCAGGAGGCTGGTCTTGCCCCGGTTCACCCTGGCGGCAACTTGCGCCAGCTCCGACCGCGTCAACGCCTGCACCTGGCTGCTGCCGGCCATCTTCTGGCGCAGCACCGCCTCGAGGAACGAACCGGCCTGGTACTGCAAGTAGTGCAGGTAGTGGACCGTCGTGATGAGCTGCACCAGTTGCAGGATCATCTTGCGCTTGCCCTTGAGGTCG
>JACQZL010000330.1 GCA_016213865.1 Candidatus Rifleibacteriota bacterium | reverse complement strand
TGGCGACGTACAAGCTCGCGTCCGTCGAGGCGGTGACATACGCCGAGGGCTGGCCCACGCTGATCGCGGCCTCGACGCGGTTGTCCGAGGTGTCATGCTCGGGCGGATACCCCTCGACCGCAACCGTCGCCGAAAGCACGTAGCTCCCCTGCTCCAGCCGGATGTCTTTTGACGTGTAGACCCGTACCGAGGTCTTCCCCGCCATCGTTGGGAGCAGGATTTCCTCGATCTTCGCCTCGGACCCGCCCGCGGGCGTTACGGCAAACGTCATCCTCACGCTGTTTCCGTCGCCGCCGACATTGATCACGTCCACCGCCGCAGAGATGCCCTCCCCAGCCCTGAATGCCGCCTGTGCCGTCTGCGTCTGGCTGAAGGCTGAAGGCTGATAGCTGACGGCTATGAGGTTCGCAACCGACATCGCAGGCCCCTCGGCCTCGGGGATCGCTATATCGTGACGGAGACAGAGTTGTTGAGCGGGTTCCCATCCGGAAGCGTGTTGTCGGGGTCCACGACCGCGGTCAACTCGTGCCTGCCGGGCACCGCCAGCCACGGCGCGCTCAACGCCTGCGTCTCCCCCATCGCAAGGCCGTTAATCTCCAAGGGGAAACCTATCGGAACCTGCGAGCCGTCCTCACCCCTGTCGAAGAACTGCACCGTGACGGGCCTCGGCTGGTCCGCCGCAAGGTTCTTGACGACCGCCGTGAGCGTGGAGGTTTCAAACCCCGCCGGCTGCGAGGGCGCCACTTCGAGCGAGAGCGCCGCAACGTCCGAAACCGCCCCAAAAGGCGTCCTGTACGTCCCTTCGGCCTGCGCGGCGGCGTTCTGATAGCTCAACGTCGCCACGACCGTCCTTGCAGCCCCGTCCATCGTCGCGTCCGGCGTCGTGTACGTGACCGTGTAGTTCCCAGTCTCCCTCCCCATCGCGTCGGCGAGTTTTTGCACCGTCTCCGACCGGACCTCGGGGTTAAACCCGTAGTCAACTGTCGGGTACTGCGTCGTGATCCCGCCCGTCCTCCCGCTTATCCCCTTTATGTAAAGGAGAACGCCGAAAGGCATGTCCATGCCGATACCGTCGTAATACTGCGTCTGAAGCGGGTACACCGACGCCAAGGCCGCCTGTGCCGCCGCCACGACCTCGTCCGAAAGCGCCATGTCCCGCGACGTTACGAGCCGAGGTTCTTCCCAGCTCGGAGCAGCCATCGCCATCGGGATGAGCACCCGCTGCGCCCCGGTCCGCCACGTCGCGTGCGCAAGCAAATGGCTCGACACCACCGCCCAGTCCCAAGGGCCGATGTACCGCAGATTCGCATCGTATCCGGGCACCGAAAACTCCTCGCCCCCAAACCTCCCCTGGCTGTACGTCTGGGCGCAGCCCTCGTAGGGCGGGATGTCCTCGTCGGGCGGCAGGGTAATCCCCACCGGCCCGTACATTGGCGTCGCGACCTTCTCCGCCGACACGTCGTACCCCCGCCGCGCCAGCTCCCGCGAAAGCTCGTCCGCAAGCAGGCACACGTCAAACGTGCCGGTCCGGCCCAGCACCCACTTGATGTCCAGCTTCGGCTGGTCCACGCCAAGCACCGGCCCCGCGAAGTCCGTGACCGCCCATGTCCTCGGCCCGCAGATGCGCCTTGACGACGGGGAAGTCCTTGGGGTCGAGCTTGGCAGCCTTCAGGTTGATGCCTCGGTCGAGCGTGACGTTGACCGTGGTCGAGACGGTGTTGTTCGTCTCGTCGATTTCCGCAACCTGATTGTCAGGGTCCAACACGGCAAAGAACGTGTGCCCGCCCTGCATCGAAATGAGCGAAAGCTCGATGCTCGCGGTCCCGACGCCGTTGCCGCCCTCGATGTTCTGGATCGCCGCGGAGCCGAGGAGCGTCCCCGTCTCGGGAGGGCCGTCGTAGAAGTTGACCGCAACAGGCCCGTAGGCGTCCGTCCCGAGGTTGTGGGCGACCACAGTGAGCGTCCCCGTGTCGAAGACCGTCGGGTTCGCGGGAAAAAACACGATGTCTTGGAGCAGAGGTTCAACACCGACCGCAAGGTCAACACCCGTCGGAGTCGCGCTCACGGGGGCCGACGGGTCGCTCTCGTTCCCCGAGGCGTCCACTGCCGCGATGGCGTAGAAGTACGTCTGGAGATTGACGACGGCGCTGTCCGTGTACGCCGTTGTGGTCAGAGGGATCGGCTCAGAGCCGTTGAGCGGCACGGG
>JACQZL010000329.1 GCA_016213865.1 Candidatus Rifleibacteriota bacterium | reverse complement strand
GCGGTAACGCCAGGCATAGCCGGGCGCCTTCTCGAAGGTGCCGTCCTTGAAGTCGCCGACCGAGACGCCCGACTTGGCGTTGACCAGCTCCGTGAACTTCTCCTGGGCGAGGAAACCCGCGAGCAGCGTGCCCTGCGCCACGCGGTACATCTCGATCGAGTGGAAGATGTTGGTCAGCAGGATCACCAGGCTGGAGCCGAGGATGCCGAGCGCCACGAGGATCTCGAGGAGCGTGAAGCCCCGGCGGGAGGCTCGAGGCTCGAGGCTTGATGCGTGAGGCTTGAGGCTTGAGGCTCGAGGCTCGAGGCGGGCGGACCTGGGGCGCCCGAACCACCGTGCGCCCCGTGCGCCTGTGCCTGACCCCCGACCCCCGGCCCCTGACCCCTGTCTCTCGGCCCCCGGCCTCCAGCCTCCAGCCTCCAGCCTCCTCATACCGCCTGCTTGTTCAGCTCGTAGATGGGCAGCAGCACCGCCAGCACGATGAAGCCGACCGTGAGGCCCATGCAGATGATGATGACCGGCTCGAGCAGCGCGGTGAGCATCTCGATCGTCCCTTCCACCTCGCGATCGTAGTCCTCCGCCAGCTTCAGCAGCATCTTCTCGAGCTGACCGCTCTTCTGGCCCGCGCTGATCATGTCGATCACGATCGCCGGGAAGAGCGCCGACTGCCGCAGCGGCGTCGCCAGGTTGGAGCCCTGGCTCACCGACTTGCGCGTCTGCTCGAGCGATTCGGCGATCACGGCGTTGGCCACGACGTTGCGCACGATGTCGAGAGCCTGCAGGATCGGGACGCCGCTCTGCAGCAGGATACCGAGCGTGCGCACGAAGCGGCTGATGGCGATCTTGCGCACGAGCGTACCGAAGACCGGCATCTTCAGCTTGATGCTGTCGTAGGTGTGGCCGCCCGAATCGGAGCGGCTCCACCGGTCGAAGGCGAACCAGGCGAGCACCAGCACTCCGAGGACCGCCCACCAGTACTGGCCCAGCGCGTCGCTCGTGCCCAGCAGCATCCGGGTCGGCAGCGGCAGGTCTCGCTTGCTCTGGGTGAACAGCACCGTCAGCTGCGGCACGATGTAGACGAGCAGGAAGGTCACGATTGCCGTGCCCACCAGCGTCATCAGGATCGGGTAGGCCAGCGCCACCAGGACCTGGTTCTTCAGCGCTTCCTTCTTGTCCAGGTAGTCCGAGAGCTGGAAGAGGATCTCTTCGAGGCGGCCGCTGCGTTCTCCGGCCTGCACCATGCTCACGAACATGCTGCCGAACAGCTCGGGGAACATCGCCAGCGCTTCCGACAGCGGCGAGCCCTCCCGCACCTTCTCGCGGATCTGGACGACCACCTCGCGCATCATGAGGTGCTCGATCTGGTCGGAGATCGACGTCAGCGCCTCGATGACCGGGAACCCGGCGCTCGACAGCGTCGCCAGGTTCCGCGTGAAGACCGAGACCTCCTTGGCGGTGATGCGGTCGAAGAGCCCGCCCGCCGGCGAGGTGCGCGCGCCCACAGCGATGCGGGTCGGATAGAGGGCCATCCCGCGCAGCTTGCGCCGCGCGTCGTCTTCCGCGTCGGCGTCGATGATGCCGCTGACGGTCTTGCCCGAGCGATCGAGCGCCTCGTACTGGTAAACGGGCATGGGAGCTGCCGTGAGGCGTGGGCCGCCGGGGACGGCCCGGGCGGCTCACTCGATGACGTACTTGAGCGTCACCGGCCGCGTGTCGCGAACGACGGTAACCTCGACGTTGGTGCTGTTCTTGAAGATGTTGTAAAGCTGGAACGCGTTCTGGACGTTGTCGATCTTCTGGCCGTTCACGAAGCGCAGGATGTCGCCGTTCTGCACTCCGACCTGGTCGATGAACGAGCCGGCCCGGACGTTGGTCAACAGGAACCCCGCCGGCTGCCCCCCGTCATAATAGGGCTGGATGCGCATGGACGCCAGCAGGCTCGCGAGATCCTGCAGGTTCTTGTCGACCTGCCCCCGCGGCACCTTCCGGGTCTCGATGCTCTCAGGGATCGGCACCTCGTTTGGCTGCGAGTAGACCGCGGCCGGGTTCGGATCCGACGGCATGCGCGCCTCCGCCGAACCCGCCGCCGACGGCGTACTGTTGCCCCAGTCCTTGAAATCGACCTCGAGCGTCGAGGTCTTGTTCTGCCAGCGGACCGTCGCCCGGTTCCTCTGGACGGCCAAAACCGTCGCCTGCTCCCAGGTCGCCCCGACCCTCACCGGCTCCTGCTTGCCACCCTTCTCGAGGAAGGCCAGCGCGACCTGCGGGCCGCCCGCCACCGTCCCGACCAGCTTGAACGGCAGCTTGACGTCGGGCGTCGGCGTCGGTGCCGTGGGAGGCGGGGGAGCGGCGGTCACCGGCGCGGGCGGGGGCGGCGCGGGCTTGTCTTGCAGGATCCCGAACGGGTTGAAGTCGAGCGTGGCGTTCGAGTCGGCAGGCAATGCGGGGGCCGCCGCCTCGGGAGCCTCCTGAGCGGCGGACGGTGTCAGCGTCAGGCCCAGCGCGAGACAGAGCGTCAGCCCGGCGCCCCGCCACGGCGCCGCGGGCAGTCTCGTGCCATCCCTGCGGCTCGTGCTCTCCGTTCGGTTTCTCAAGGCTTCATCTCTCGCTCTTGGCTCGCTGACACCCGACACCCGACACCCGACACCTGTTCCCCACAGCCTACAGCCTACAGCCT
Source organism: Candidatus Rifleibacteriota bacterium (assembly GCA_016213865.1). The sequence goes on along the minus strand of JACQZL010000329.1, from coordinate 2,384 downwards.
ACAGCCTCCAGCCCCCGGCCTACACATCCCCCTCCTGCGTGGCCCGGGCGACCTCCTCCAGCGTGGTCCAGCCATCCGCCACCTTCTGCAGGCCGTCCTTTCGCAGCGTGATCATCCCGTTGGCGATCGAGGCCGCCTTGATGGTCCCCGACTGCTTCCGGGTCGAGATCAGCTCGCGGATCGCCTCGTCCACCGTCAGCAGCTCGAAGATGCCCCGCCGGCCCGAGTATCCGGTGCCCCGGCACTCGTCGCACCCCTTCGCCTGGAAGATGAGATCGCACGGCAGACCGGTCGCGGCCTTGATCTCCGGCGACACCGGCACCGGCTGCTTGCAGTGCTTGCAGAGCACGCGCACCAGGCGCTGGGCCAGGATCCCGATCACCGAGCTGGCGATCAGGAACGGCTCGACGCCCATGTCAACCAGACGGGTGACCGCGCCCGCGCTGTCGTTGGTGTGCAGCGTCGAGAAGACCAGGTGGCCGGTGAGCGAGGCCTGGACGGCGATCTCGGCCGTCTCGTGGTCGCGGATCTCACCCACCATCAGCACGTCCGGGTCCTGCCGCAGGATCGAGCGCAACCCCTCGGCGAACCCGAAGCCAATCTTCGGCTTCACCTGGATCTGGCTGATGTCCTTGATCTGGTTCTCGATCGGGTCCTCGACGGTGAGGATGTTCTTCTCGGGCGAGCGGATCGTCACGAGCGCCGAATAGAGCGTCGTGCTCTTGCCGCTGCCGGTCGGACCGGTGACCAGGATGATGCCGTAGGGGCGGTCGAGCAGCTTGCGGAAGCGCCTGAGCATCCCGTCGAGGAAGCCCAGGTCGGTCAGTTGCAGCACCGTCTCGCCCTTCTCGAGAAGGCGCATCACGACGCGTTCGCCGTAGGCGGTCGGCAGCACCGAAACGCGGATGTCGAGCTTGCGCGTGCCGGCGGTGATGTTCATGCGGCCGTCCTGCGGCAGCCGCGTCTCGGCGATGTTGAGATTCGAGAGGATCTTGATGCGGCTGATGAGCGCCGACTGCACGTGCTTGGGCGGCGAGGGCGCGTCGTAGAGCACGCCGTCGATCCGGTAGCGCAGCTTGATGTAGCGCTCGTACGGCTCGATGTGGATGTCGCTCGCCCGGGCCTTGACCGCCTCGTAGATGAGCGAGTTGACCAGCTTGACGATCGGCGCCTTGCGAGCGATGTCGAGCAGGTCCTCGCTGCCCTCCTTCTCCTCCGAGGCGTACTTCGTGTCGTCGTCGTGGACCTCGTCGATCGCCTTCTGCGTCAGGTCTTTCTGCGCCTCGTAGAAAGCGCCGATGGCGCCCAGGATGGTGCGCGGCGCCGCCACGACCGGCCGCACTTCCTGGCCCAGCAGCCGGCGCACGTCGTCCAGGGTGTTGACCGCCAGCGGGTCGGCCATCGCCACCCGCACCAGTCCGCCTGCCTCGCCTCTCAGCGGCAGGATCAGGTGGCGCTTGAGGAAGTCGAGCGGCACCGCGTCGAGCAACTCCGGATCGACCTCCGTCTGCGAGATCTCCTCGACCGACTCCATCCCCAGTTCGTCGGCCAGGGCCCGGACGATCTCCTCGTCCGTCAGCATCTCCTTCTCCACGAGAATCTCGTGCAGGAGCTTCCCGGGGCTGATGGACAGCAGGCTGCTGGCCTCATCGAGTTCGGGAGTCTCGAGGAGGCCCTTCTTCAACAGCAGGCTGGCGAGGAACTGCGACATTGCGGCACCGGCTACATTACAGCGGCCCGGACGGCCCGCCAAGTGGAGGCTCGGGCCTGGGGGCTCGAGGCCCGCGAGGAGCCGCCCTCCAGCCTCGGGCCTCCGGCCTCACTTCGCGGCATTCATCGCATCGAGCAGCGCGGCGGCGTCGGTCTCGGAGCCCCTTCGCTTCTGGGCCTTGATCGTCGCGTGGCGAAGCACCGGCGAGACGCGCTTGCTGTTGGCGGTGGCCGACTCGCTCGACCGGATGATGTGCGGGGTCATGAAGACCAGGAGGTTCTTCTTGGCGCGGCTGGTCGCCGTGTCGCGGAAGAGGCGGCCCACCACCGGCAGGTTTCCGAGGAGCGGGATCTTGGTCTCGGTCTTGAGTTCCTCTTCCTGGATCAGACCGCCCATCACGATGGTGGCCCGGTTCTCGACGGTGATGTGAGTCTCGATGTCGCTGTTCGAGATGACCGGCAGGCCGGCCACGTTCTGGCCCGGGACCAGGTTCTTGATCTGCGCCTTGATCTTCAGCGCCACGAAGTCGTTCTTGGTGATCCGGGGGGTGAGGGCCAGGATGATGCCCAGGTCTTCCGTCACGAAGTTGGTGATCGTGTTGATGGCGTTGGGCGTCGAGCCCTGCGGGATGCGCACCTGCGAGCCCACGGTGATCTTGGCCTCCTCGTTCTCG
>JACQZL010000319.1 GCA_016213865.1 Candidatus Rifleibacteriota bacterium | reverse complement strand
CCGTCGCGGCCTGCAACCCCCGTCGCCACGGCGCTCGCCAAGGAGGAGTCGGAGTAGACCGTGACCTCCGTCCCGGGCCTGGCAACGCCACGGATGCGATCTTCGACCCCCGGCGGGTTCTGCACCACGCTCACCGTCGGGGCCGGCTGCCACGCCAGGTGGTTCGTCGCCACGACGCCCGCCGTCTCGTTGCCCGCCGCGTCCCCCGCCGTCACGTAGACGCTCGGATAGAGATCGTCCCCGAGGGCCAGCTCGTAGCGGCCGTCGACGGCCACGACCGAACCGATGAGCCAGCCCTTGGTGGCATCCGTGTACACCCGCACCGTGCAGCCGGCCTCGGCCGTTCCCGAGATCCAATCGTCGGTCCCGGGGAGCCCCTCTCTCACGATAACCGTCGGAGGCTGGGAAGGCACCAGGTTGGCGAGGCGCGAAACGTCAGCCCACGAACTCGTGCTGCCCGGCGCGGCGAGCACAGCCAAGAGGGCTGCGAGCTTCACGGCCTCCCACGCTGCCGCTGCCGGCATGGCCGTCCGGAGAACTGCAAGCCACCTGGTTGGCCACTGTCGCGAGACCCTCACTGATCCTCCTTGGCTCCCACGAAGACCGGTCTGCCCACCCGAGGATAGCACACTTTGGTGGGCCGGGCACCGACCATTCCGGTGTGGACTATCCGCACACTTCGCTCGCGAGGAGGTAGGGGCGGGGCTCGTCCCCGCCCGCTCCGGGCGCGCCTTGCGGGCGGGGACAAGCCCCGCTCCTACGCCGCGAACTGTGCGGCCGCTGAGGTCGGATTTGACCGGTGCCGTGGGCCGGTACCCGCTGGCGGGGGAGACGGTGGCGAAAAGGCCTCCAGACTTGTCGTTTCGCCTGCTCCTCGCGAGATGGCCGTGAACGGTTACCTTCTCTCGAGGCGACACCCAACTGCGCGCAATTGCCCCGCCTGTCTGGTCGGTGCCGGACGCTCTCACCGCCGCGTGGAGAGGCCGAACACCTCGGCGAACGCCGAGACCGTCATCGTCCGGACCTCTTCGGCATCCAGCGGGTGACCGGCCAGCAGGTGGAGGCTGGTCACGGACTTTCCCGCCAGGCCGCACGGGACGATGAGCCCGAAGCCCGCCAGTTCGGCGTTCACGTTGAGGGCGAACCCGTGCATCGTGATCCACTGCTTGACCTTGACGCCAATCGCCCCGATCTTGGCGTCGCCCGACCAGATGCCGCTCATCCCCGGGACTCGGCCCGCCGGAACGCCGCACCCGGCGCTGACCCGCAGCATGACCTCCTCGAGCGCCCGGACGTACTTCTGGACGTCCGGCATCAAGGGCGAAAGGTCGAGGATGGGATATCCGACGAGTTGCCCCGGACCGTGAAATGTGACGTCGCCGCCGCGGTCGATCTCGACCACCTCGACACCCCTGCGGGCCAGGTCTTCGGGGCCGGCCAGGACGTGCTCCCTCTTGGCCGAGCGGCCGAGAGTGATCGTCGGGGGATGCTCCATGAGCAGCAGCGTATCGCCCACGGCGCCATGCGCCCGCTCCTCGAACAGCCGTCGCTGGAGCTCCCAGGCCTCGCGATAGGGAACGCGGCCCAGCCAGCGAACGTCGAGGGGGTGCGGGGGCATCGGGTCAGAAGCTGCGGGCCGCGGACGGGCGCCTGCGTGGACTGCCTCGAGTTTCGTGCAGGGAAAACGCGGCAGCGTCGTCTCGGGACCCGCGAGACGCAGCTCAGATGTGGATCGCCTCGCCGAAGGCCTGTCCGGCGGCTTCCATGACGGCCTCGGCCAGGGTCGGGTGGGCATGAATGGTGCCGGCGATCTCCTTGTACGTGGCTTCCAGCGTCTTGGCCATGCCGAGCTCGGCGATCTGCTCGGTGGCCGCCGCACCGAGGATGTGGGCTCCCAGGAGCTCGCCATACTCGGCGTCGAAGACGAGCTTCACCAGACCCTCGGTTTCGGCCGTGGCCAGCGCCTTGCCCAGGACCCGGAACGGGAATCGGCCGACCTTGAGCTTGCGCCCCTGCTCGGACGCCGCTTTCTCGGTCAGGCCGATGCTGGCCACCTGCGGCTGGCAATAGGTGCAGCTCGGGAAGCAGGTGGTGTCGATGCGAGGCGGTCGGGCGGGGTCGTGCAGCGCCTCGATCGCGCAGATCGCCTCGGCGCTGGCGACATGGGCCAGCAGCGGAGGACCGATGACGTCGCCCACGGCCAGGATCTCGGGGTTCGAGGTCCGATAGTGGTCGCCGGTCTTGATGAAACCGCGCTCCGTCTCGACGCCCACGCGGTCGAGGCCCAGACCGTCGACATTGCCCGCCACGCCAACCGCAACCAGGCATCGCGCGGCGGTCACGGTCTCGGGGCCCGAGCCCGCATCGAAGGTCACCTGGGCCGCCCCGTCCGTCACGGTGCTGCTCAGGACCCGGGCTTTCGTCTGAATGCGAATTCCCTGCCTGGACAGCGACTTCTGGAGCAGCTCGGCCAGTTCGAGGTCTTCTTGCGGGAGGATCTGGGGCATCATCTCCAGGAGAGTCACGCGCGCCCCGAACGCGTTCCAGAAGTACGCGAACTCGACCCCGATGGCGCCGGCGCCGATGATCACAACCGAGGAGGGTAGCTGCGTCAGGCTGAGGGCGCCCGTCGAGTCGAAGAGGGCCTCCCCGTCGGTCGCCAAGCCCGGCAACCTGCGCGGGGACGCACCCGTGGCGATGACGAAGCGCTGCCCGCGCACTTCTCGCACGCCGCCGTCCCGATCGCTCACCGAGAGGACCCCGGGGCCCGCGAAGGCGGCCTGACCGGAGAGCACCGTGATACCGTTCTTCTTCATCAGAAACTCGACGCCCTTGACGATGCGGTCAGAAACCTCCCGGCTTCGCTTACACGCGTCCGAAGTCGAAGCGCAAGTTGTCGCAGGCGATGCCGAAGTCCTCGGCGTGACCGAAGAGCCGGTAGAGCTCGGCGGCCTTGAGGAGCGACTTCGTGGGGATGCAACCCCAGTTCAGGCAGATGCCCCCCAGTCTGGCCCGCTCCACGAGAGCGGCCTTCATCCCCAGTTGGGCGGCCCGGATGGCGGCGACGTATCCGCCGGGTCCACCACCGATGACAACGACGTCGAAGGGCTTGTCGGACATGGCAGTCTCCGCTGGCTACAGGCCACAGGACAAGGGAACAGGCCGAGCCCGCCGAGGCCCGGCCCGCGGCTCAGAGCCATTGGCGCGGGCTCACGCCCGGCCACGAGTTGGCGCGCGACGGCAAGCGCGCGGAGGCGCTCAGACGAGATCCTTGAGCGTGATCGATTCCAGTTCCTTGGAGATCGCCTTCAGAGCCTTGTCCCAGCGCTTGAAGAACTTGGTCTCGGCGGGCTTGGCGACCTTCTTGCCTTCCAGGAGCGAGTCGGAAGCTTCCATCGGGCCCTCGACTGCCTCGTAGATCTCCAGCAAGCTGATCTCCTGGATGGGGCGGGAGAACATGAACCCGCGTCGTGCCCCACGATAGCTGCGGACGACCTTGGCCCGCGCGAGCTGCCCGAAGATCTTGGCCAGGTAGTTGGCGGGAAGGTCTCGGGCCTCGGCGATCTCCTTGAGCTGGACGGGCTCGCTCGCCTTCATCGCAGCGAGGGTAACCAGGCCATTCACGGCATACAGCGTGGCTTTGGAAAGACGCATCGGGATTCCTCCTCCTGGAGATTGAACAGGTACGGCGGATTGATTGACTCCAGATGAACCCTACCACGTCGGAATTTGCCGAGGCAAGTCCGGGCTCGGCCGAGGAGCGTCTCTGGATCATGGGGAAGAGAGGCCCAAACGCCAGGACGCCAGGACGCAAAGACGCCAGGAAAGTAGCCAGTAGCCAGTAGCCGGTGATGCCGGATCGCCGGCAGGCTGCGGACGGTTGG
>JACQZL010000318.1 GCA_016213865.1 Candidatus Rifleibacteriota bacterium | reverse complement strand
CTACCTTGCGGATTGTCAGCCCGAGTCGGCCCGACTTGACTGGTGCCAATCCGACGTGGACTCAAGGGTGGCAAGGCGGCCACAGCCTCGACGACATTTTTTTGTGTGCGGCGAATCACCGGTTCGCGTATCATGGATGGGCCGGGGATTCTGTCTTCGGGTATTGTTGCCGTCGCCGGCGGTCCAAGGCGGAGCGGGTGACGGCGCCGAGCGCGTTTCGTGGCCACGGTTCCCGGCGGTTTTCGGCAGGCTCGGGGCTACTCCCCGGCGGAGCGGAGGAGGTAATCGCAGTGGGTTTCAGAAGGACTTGGCTCAGCCTGGCTTGTTCTCTCGGGATCATGGCGGTCGGCGCCGGTACGGCGCGAGTGGACGGGGCGCCGCCCTCGCGGCGAGAGCCCGTGCCGGACCTTTCGATCCTGGACGTGAAGCCCGATCGGTTCGACTTCCGTAAGGGCGAAAACGTGCTGATTCAGTGCCGCGTTTCCCGCAACGGCTACGTCGGCGAAGTCCGCGTCCGTTGTTTCGTGGACACCGGTCGGGTCGACCAGATTGCATCCAACATGCAGGTCCTGGGCACTCTGGCCGTGACGAACTGGACCGCCACCTACGATGCCGGTGACGCCCTGATCGTGGTCGGGGCTTACGTCGAACCCCTGCCCGGCGAGGCGGACGCCGAGAACAACGGCCTGTGGAGAGCCTTTGAAGCGCCCCCCCCGGGCAGCAAGCCTGGCACCCCGGGCCGCAAGTACTCCAATGAGGGACACCGTCACATCACCGAAGAGGGGATCAAGCTCGCCGGAATTCCCGAGGTGATGCGTTTCGCGGATCGGATCGTCCACGGAGCCTTGGCGGAAGACCGCTTCCCGGACCCGGTGTACGGCGTGAGCTGGTTCTTCGGGCTGTCCTCACTCTGGACCCGGCACTTCTGGGATGTCGACAAGGGCGAACAAGGCCGCGGGCTCTGGGGGCGCGAGAGCGCCTACCAGAAGGCCCGAGCCTATTTGTACGGCTGGCCGAACCATCCCGGAGCGATCGATCTGTACAAGTCGGGAAACCCGGGCCTGGCGTACGAGTACCTGGGCCGCGCGGTCCACCTGATGGAGGACCTCTTCTCGCCCGCGCACGTTCACCTGGACGTGCACATGATCGACGACGACGAGTGCGAGAACGAGGGCGAGACCCGGGCGAAGGAGTACGGCTACGAGCAGGCCGGGAAGCCGTACGACGGCGCGACGCTCTACCAGATCATGTACCACGGCGGTCAACTGGGCGATTCGTTGCCCTCGGATGACGCCGAAGGCGATCTCACGGGCCTCGCCGACACCGAGGGGTGGGCCCCGCTCCTTCGCCGGGATGAGGTCACCAAGCGCAACGCGCTGGGCTGGGACGAGCCCGTCCCGGCAGGGATGAAGAAGCTCTTCGATCGGGCGATGCCGGCGGTAATCTCCCACGTTGCGGGCGTGATCCGCCTCTTCTGGCTGGAGACCCACCCGGGCAAGCCGATTCCGGGACCTGTCCGGGTCGGCGACTGATAGAGCGTCTTCCGAGAAAAGCGCCAGAGATTGAACCACGAAGACACCAAGGCACAAAGGACGGCACAAAGGGGTTTGACCTCTTTCTTTGGTGCGCCGCTTGGTGTCTTCGTCAGGGTCCCGGCAAAGTCCCCGGAAAGGACTTCGGCAACCCGGTTTCGTCACCCCCGCGCAAGCGGGGGTCCAGGATCGATGCAACCCCTGGATTCCCGCTTGCGCGGGAATGACGACTTCGCCGGGACCCTGGTGTCTTCGTGGCTTGACTTGACGTGACCATCACGTAGCCTGGCGAGGTTGCTTCAGAAGCGACCTCCTGACCGCCCGCCGTCCGGCGTGAAGAAGTCTCCCCCGCAGACCTCGGGTTCCGGGCCGCGGGTTGCGAGCCTTGTGGCTCGCCTATCCGCGTAGCTCGATTCTGCAACTTGCCAGTTCCGGCGAGCCCGAGCGCAGCGCGAGGGTGGAAGGTCCGGCGTCCCTGCCGGCTCGGACTCGGCGCCAGCCGGGTAAACCCCGGGGGCGGGGGATCTTGACGTGGGCCGGGAGAAATTCCCTGGGACGTCTGCCCGGTATCGGCCTACGGCGGAACGGCCTCTGATGCAAAAATAACAGCTAGACAAATCCTGCGGTGTCTTGCGGAAAGTGGTTCAAGTCTTGCTGAGAGTGCGTGCCGTGGCCGGAGGGATGCAAAAGCGATTGGTCCTGTGGGTTGGCGACGAATCGGCTGGCTCTCGTGTAGTCAGACTGCTCGGCGCCGAGTGCCCCTACCGTTTCATGACCTCGGCGTCATCCCGGCCCGAATCGGCAGCTCGCAACCCCCCGGACTTGGTGGTCGTGGATCCGGCCTCCGGCAAAGCCGACGCTTTCCTCCGTGCCCGCCGGGAGGCTTCGGCCGCGGGGCGGGCAGTCCCACCGTTCTTGCTCGTGGGCGCTCCCGGCGCCGTCCAGCGCGGGTTCGAGTCGGGGGCTGTGAGCCTCGTTTTCCCCGATATCCTCTCCAGCAGGCCGCTGCACGTTCTGGATTCCGCCTTCGAGCGGCTGGACCTCGAAAGCGACTCCTTCGACTAGCTCCCTGCCCGTAAGGGCTTCTAGGTCTCTCACTTCTATCTTCACCCGCCCCCCGGGGGCGGGTGCTTTGTCATGGGCGGTCCATCTTCACGACAAGCGATTGGACTACGAGGCGACGAGGCGTCGAAGGACGGGGTGGTCTCCCGCACGGTGCTTGCCCGTGCGGGCCAGGCCCACCCTCAGCGCCAGTAGAGGATCGTTCCGACCGTCGTCGCCCAGAGCGCGATGTTGATCTTGAGCGGCAGGTCGTTCAGCACGACCCGGGTTGGATTGTCGCCGTCGGACCGCACGTGCACGAGGAACAAGTAGCGGAAGATCCCGAAGAGCACGAAGGGCAGCGTCAGCGGCATGTGGGTCGTCTGCAGCTTGTTCACGACCTCCGGGCTGACGGTGTAGAGGGCGTAGGACATCACGGTCGACGCCGTGACCACCGAGATCATCTGGTCCAGGAACGGCAGGTTGTAGGATGTCAGGGTGACCCGGTGGCGATGGGCGTCCTCGCCCAGGACGACGATCTCCTGGCGGCGCTTGGTGAAGCCCAAAAAGAGCGCGAGCATCACGGTACACAGCACCAGCCACCCCGAGATGTCGACCGGAAGCGCCACGGCGCCGCCGATGGCCCGCAGCAGGAAGCCGCACGAGATGAGCATCACATCGAGGATGACGATGCGTTTGAGCCACAGGGAATAGGCGAGGTTCTGCAGCAGGTACGCCACGGCGACGGAGAAGAACACCCCGCCCAGCGTCCAGGCCAGCAGCAGTCCGACTCCAGCCAGGACCACCGCGGCCAGCCGGGCCGTGCTCACGCCCAGACGACCGCTGGCAAGAGGCCGGCGGGACTTCGAGGGATGGGCGCGGTCGGCCTCGAGATCGCACAGGTCGTTGACCAGGTAAACCGTGCTGGAGAGCAGGCAGAAGGTGATGAAGGCCTCCAGGCTGCGTATCACGGACCCGGGGTCCGACAGGTGCTTGGAGAAGAAGAGGGCTGCGAAGACGAAGCCGTTCTTGACCCACTGCTTGGGCCGGCAGGCTTCGACCAGAGGAAGGGACATGGCGTGGACGGCCTCGTGCCGGGTCAGGGGGCGGGCGGGACCGTGAGAGGCGGAAGCGGAGGAAAGCCGGTGAGCGTCAGGATTCGCTCCGTGGCTGACTCGCCGAACTCGATGCAGATCTCGGCGGAACCTGCGGGCAGGTGAGGCCGGGCGGCGTCGGGCCACTCGATGAACGCGACGGAGTCTGCCCGCTCCAGCCACTCTTCGAGGAAGAGGGAGTCGAGCGAGGTGCCCGGGTCGATCCGATACAGGTCGATGTGGACCACCGGAAGGCGACCGCCGGCGTACTCCTGGATGAGGGTGAAGGACGGGCTGACGACACGCCGCGCGGGGACGCCCAGGACGCGGCAGACCTCCCGCACCAGCGTCGTCTTGCCCGTGCCCAGACCGCCGTGAAGGAGGGTGATCCGGCCTGGCTCCAGCACCGCGGCGAGGTGCGCGGCCAGCACGGACAACTCCTGCAAGCTGCCGACGGTAAACCGCTGGACCGCGCCCGGGGCGTGGCCCGCGGCTTGCGTGCGGCAGGGCTCGGGGAGGTTCACGTCCACGTTACTTGAGCTGCGACCAGTCGGTGCCGGAGCGCACGTTGGCCACCAGGGGAACGCTCAACTCGAGGGCCGTCTCCATCACGTGCTTCATCAGCGTGCCGGCGGCTTGCGCCTCCTCGGGAGGGCACTCGAGCACGAGCTCGTCGTGGATTTGCAGCAGGAGCCGCGAGCGCATCTTGCGCTGGTCCAACTCGCGCTGGAGCCGGATCATCGCCAGTTTGATGAGGTCCGCGGCAGTCCCCTGAATGGGCGTGTTGACGGCCGTGCGCTCGGCGAAGGCGCGCTGCGCGGCCGAGGAGGCCTGGAACTCGGGCAGGAAGCGCCGGCGTCCCAGGAGCGTCGTGACGTGCCCGTCCTTGCGGGCCGACTCGACGGTCGAATCGATGTACCGCTTCACCTCGGGCAGGCGCTGGAAGTAGCCGTCGATGAACGCCTTGGCCTCGGTCTGGGAGAGCTCCAGTCGGCTTGCGAGCCCGAAGGGTCCCATCCCGTAGAGGATGCCGAAGTTGATCGTCTTGGCGCGGTTGCGCATCCCGGAATCCACCTGCGAACGCGGGACCCCGAAGATGAGACTCGCCGTCTGGGCGTGGATGTCCTCGTTCGTCCGGAAAGCCTCCTGCAATACGGCCGAGCCGGTCACGTGGGCCATGATCCGGAGCTCGATCTGGCTGTAGTCGGCCCCGACGAAGAGCCAGCCCGGCGGGTCGGGGCAGAAGGCCTTGCGGATTCGGTTGCCCAGCTCGGTTCGAACCGGGATGTTCTGCAGGTTCGGATCGCTCGACGAGAGCCGGCCGGTGGCAGCGGCGACCTGGTTGAAGGACGTGTGGATGCGCGCCGTCTCGGGGTTGACCAGTTGCGGCAGCGTGTCGACGTAGGTCCCCTTGAGTTTGACGAGGTGGCGGTAGCGGTTGATATGGGCCGCGAGCTCGCTGCCGTGGGCCTTCTCCAGTTCTTCGAGGACGGCGGCGTCGGTCGACAGCCCGGTCTTCGTCTTGCGAATCACCGGCAGTCCGAGCTTCTCGAAGAGGATGTGGGCCAGTTGAGGCTGGCTGTTGACGTTGAAGGGCTCCCCGGCCAGTTCGTGGATTCGCTGCTCCAGGGTGCGGATCTCGGTTGCCAGCTCCTTGCCCAGCGCCTCCAGATAGGCCGGGTCGATGGCGATGCCGTTCATCTCCATCCGTGCCAGGACCGGCAAGAGTGGCATCTCGACCTGGTGGAACAGGTCCAGCAGTCCCGTCGTCTCCAGGCGGTTGCGGAGCAGGTGGTACATCCTCAAGGCCAGGTCGGCGTCCTCGCCCGAGTAGCGCGTGGCCGTGTCGACGTTCACGGATTCGAACGTCTGGCCCCTGGGAACGACGTCGCCGTAGGCCAGCGGCCTGATGTTGAGGTACTCCAGGGCCAGGGCGTCGAGACCGTGCTGCATCCTGGACGGATCGAGGACGTAGCTGGCCACCATCGTGTCGAAGTGCGGCGGCGGTAGAGCGAGCCCGTGCCGCTCGAGGACGATGAAGTCGAACTTGAGGTTCTGCCCGACGAGGCGGCGCGAGCTGTCAGCGAGGATCGGCTCCAGGGCTCGAAGGACCAGGTTCCGGTCCAGTTGCGGCGGGACTCCCAGGTAGGAGTGGGCAAGCGGGATGTAGCGCGCCTGGCCCTCCGAAACGGCCAGGCTGAGCCCGACGAGGCTCGCCTCCATCGGCTGCAGGCTGGTCGTCTCGGTGTCGAGGCTGATGACCTGCGCCCCGGCCAGCTCGCGGAGGAGCTGCTCGAAGTCGTCCGGCGTGAGGACGGCGCGGTACTGGGCGTCGACCGCCGAGACCTCTTGCGGCCCGGTCTCGATGAGCGACGCCAGCTTTCGCATCTCCAGCTCGGCGAACAGGCGGCGCAGACCGTCACGATCGGGCGGGCGCGGGGCGCAGTCCTCGAGCGAGATGCCGGGATCGAGGTCGACGCGGATGCGGGCCAGCTCGCGAGAGAGGTACGCCAGGTCCTTGTGCTGCTCGAGGTTCTCGTGCAGCTTGCCCTTCACCGTGGCCAGCCTGGCGTAGACGCCGTCGAGGGTGCCGTGCTCGCTGATGAGCTTCGTGGCGGTCTTGGGGCCGACCCCCGGGACTCCGGGGATGTTGTCGCTCGGGTCGCCTTGCAGTGCCTTGACGTCCACGATCTGGTCGGGGCGAACGCCGAAGTCGGCCTGAACCCGCGCCGGGTCGTAGAGGATCGTCTCCTGCGTGCCCTTCTTGGTCATCATGACGCTGACCCTGGGGCCGACCAACTGGAGCGCGTCGCGGTCGCCCGTCACGATGACCGCCTGGACTTCGGGCGAGGAGAACCGGCGAGCCATCGCCCCCAGAAGGTCGTCGGCCTCGAAGTCGTCCGATTCGACGACCGGCACGTTCAGCGCCCGGACGACGTCCCGGGCGTACGGGAACTGCGCCTTCAACTCGGGCGGTGTCTCGGCCCGGTTCGCCTTGTACTCGGGGTAGAGCTTCGTGCGGAACGTCTGGCGGCTCTTGTCGAAGGCGATGGCGACGTAGTCCGGCTTTTCGCGCTCCAGGACGCTGAACAGCATGTTGACGAACCCGAAGACCGCGCTCGTGTGCAGCCCCTTGCTGGTGATCAGGGGCGTGCTCAGGAACGCGAAGTGGGCCCGATAGAGGAGCGAGTGGGCGTCGAACAGGAAGATGCGTTTCATGGGCAGTCCAGGGGAGGGTTGGGGCCCAGACCTCGCAGGGCGCGGCGCAGCTCGGTCGCCAGCGCCGAGAGCCGGTCGAGCCGGCCGTCCGCGTCGAGGGTCCGGACCAGGGCGCTGCCCACGACGAGACCGTCCGCGACTCGCCCGACGGTGGCAGCCTGTTCGGGCGTGGAGATGCCGAACCCCACGACCACCGGGAGGTCGCTCTGGCGGCGCACGGCCGTGACGGCGGCCGCAAGACCCGCGGGCAGGTGGTCTCTCGCGCCGGTCACGCCTTTTTGCGAGACGTAGTAGACGAAGCCCGTCGCGGCCTCCAGGATCCGACCCAGGCGGGCCGCGGGGGTGGTCGGGGCCACCAGCCGGATGCCGTCCAGACCGGCTTTCTCGAGCGCCGCGGCCAGAGGGGGCCACTCCTCGACCGGCAGGTCGGGAGGCAGGAGCGCATCCGCCCCGGCGTCGCGCGCCCTGGCCGCGAACTCCTCCAGGCCGGCCCGGTGGATGAGGTTGTACGCGACCATCAGGACGACCGGCGGGAAGCCGCGACGCTTCAGCCGGGAAACCAGCTCGAGGACGCGGGCCACCGTCGTCCCTCCGGCCAACGCGGCGTGGTAGGCTCCCTGGACCACGGGCCCGTCGGCGAGCGAATCGCCGAACGGGACGCCGACCTCGACGGCGTCGGCCCCGGCTTCCGCCACGGCCCACAGTGCGGCCTCGGATGCCGCCAGGTCCGGATAGCCGGCGGCCAGGAAGGGGACGAAGGCGCGGTCTCCAGCCGAAACGGCCGCGCGGATGCTACGGGTCAATAGGCTCTCTCGTGTCTGGATGCCGGCCATTTACGGCGCCATCCCCCGTTCGCGGGCGACCGTCTGCAGGTCCTTGTCGCCACGGCCCGACAGGTTGACGACGACCACCGAGCCGGGGCGCAACGTGGGTGCCCGGCGCAGCGCGTGGGCCAGCGCGTGGGCGCTCTCGAGGGCGGGCAAGATGCCCTCCAGCCTCGCCAGGAGATCGAAGGCCTCCAGCGCCTCGCTGTCCGTGGCCGCCGTGAATCTCACTCGGCCCACGTCGTGGAGGTGGGCGTGCTCGGGGCCGATGGCCGGATAGTCGAGACCGGCCGAGACCGAGTGGGTCGCCCCGATCTGGCCGTCGCCGTCCTGCAGGACGTACGTCCGACACCCGTGCAGCACGCCCGCTGCCCCGCCGGCGAACCGCGCCGCGTGCTGGCCCGTCGAAAGTCCGCGGCCCGCCGCCTCGACGCCGATCAGGTCCACGCTGAGCTCCGGCAGGAAGTCGTGGAAGATGCCGATGGCGTTCGAGCCGCCACCCACGCACGCGACGATGCAATCGGGCAGCCGGCCCTCGGCTTCGATGATCTGGCGCCGGGTCTCGCGGCCGATGACGGCCTGGAAGTCGCGCACCATCATCGGGTACGGGTGCGGTCCCAGCACCGAGCCCAGCAGGTAGTGCGTCGTGTCGAGGTTCGAGAGCCAGTCGCGGATCGCCTCGTTGATTGCGTCCTTGAGCGTGCGGCTGCCGGTGTCGACCCCTGAGACCTCGGCCCCGAGCAGGCGCATCCGGAAGACGTTG
>JACQZL010000317.1 GCA_016213865.1 Candidatus Rifleibacteriota bacterium | reverse complement strand
CTGTCACTTCTACGAGACGCCGCGCGACCTGGCCGACGTCCTGGTCCCGTACTTCAAGGCGGGCCTGGCCCAGAACGAGTTCTGCATGTGGGTCGCGTCGGACCCCTTCAGCGCCGAGGATGCCCGCCGCACGATGCTGCGCGAGGTGGAGGGGGCTCGAGAGTACCTCGAGAACGGCCAGATGGAGATCGTCCGCCATTCCGAATGGTACGTCGAGGGCGGCTCGTTCGATCTTCAGCGGACGTTGCGTCGCTGGCGGCGCAAGCTCGACTGGGCGCTGGATCGAGGATTCGCCGGCGCTCGCGTGACCGGCAACACGGCCTGGCTCGAGGCCGGCAGCCAGTGGGCCAGCTTCCGGGAGTACGAAGAAACCCTCGACCTGGGCCTGGGCGACACTCGGATGCTGGCTGCCTGCTCCTACTCGCTCGAGCATTGCGGGTCGAACGAGATCATCGACGTCGTCAAGAACCACGAGTTTGCGCTCATCAAGCGGGACGGGTCGTGGGAGCTGATCGAAAGCCAGGCGCGAAAGGAGATGAAGCTGGCCTTGAGAGACAGCAAGGCCAACCTGCGCAGCTTTTACGAGAGCGCGCCGTTCATGATGGGGCTGATCGAGTCTCAGGCCGACGACCTCCGGCACGTCTCCTTCAACACTGCTGCCGCGGCCTACTTCGGATTGCCGGACGGGGCCGAGGCGCAAGACCTGTCCTGTCGCCGGCACATGTCCTCCGAAGCCTTCGCTCTGTGGGTCGAGCAGCACCGAAAGGCCAAGGACCACGGGCGTCCGGTGGTCTTCGAGCTTCCGCGTACACCGGGAGCGAACGGCCGCTGGCTGTCGGCCACGGTGGCTCCCGTGAGTGGCGCCCGCAGGGGCGGCGAGCGCTTCTGCTACGTCATCGCCGACGTGACCGAATCGAGGCTGGCCTGGGAACAGATTCGCCAGCTCAACGCAGCGCTCGAGCGCCGGGCCTCCGACCTCGCGGCGACCAACGCCGAGCTCGAGGCCTTCGACTACTCGGTCTCCCACGACCTGCGCACTCCGGCGGTCAACATCCGGGGACTCTCGCAGATGGTGCTCGAGATCTGGGGCTCGCGCCTCGACCCAGACGCCAGGGCCGCCATCGAGCAGATTGGCTCCGAGGCCCGCAGGGAAGAGAAGACGATCGACGCCTTGCTGGGCTTTGCTCGCCTGCGCTCCTCCGAGCTGGAGGTGTCCCGGGTCGACCTCTCGGGCCTCTGCCGAGCGATCCTCGAGCGGCTGGCGAAGTCGGACCCCGGCCGCTCGGTGACGGTCTCGGTGCAGGGCGGCCTGTGGGCCGACGGGGACGAGCGCCTGATGGCCGTGGCGCTCGAGAACCTCCTTTCCAATGCGTGGAAGTACACCTCGAAGCGGCAGGAAGCGGCGATCGAGTTTGCGCGGGTCGAGAAGGATGGAGAGGTGGCGTTCATGGTCCGCGATACCGGGGCGGGATTCTCGATGACCTATGCCGGCAAGCTGTTCAACGCCTTCCAGCGCCTCCACTCCACCTCGGAGTTCCCCGGGATCGGCGACGGGTTGGCCACCGTCCGGCGGATCGTCGAGCGCCATGGCGGCCGCGTCTGGGCTGAATCCGAGCCCGACAAGGGTGCCCGCTTCTTCTTCACGCTGACCACAAGGGCAAGGGGTCAGGAAAGGCAGCACGAAGAAGAGGCTCGAGGGTGCTGATTCTCGGCACCGACTCATCTGACCCGTCTGAGGCGGACAGGTAGCAAGGTAGAAGCGGCTTCCAGCCGCTTCCGGGGTCGGTTGCCGGAGCCCTGAAGCGGCTGGAAGCCGCTTCTACCTTCTCGGGCCAAGGTCGGCGGGATGTTGTGACTCGATTGACCGGCGCCGTGGTTCTCCATGCCGTCCTGGCCGGGTGAAGCCCCCGACGAGGCCCCCCTCACGGCCGCGCCTTCATGCGGGACTGCAGGCGGTGGGCCCTCCGCGCCTCCGCCTCGCGGCAGCGCCGGCGGTCCTCGTCGGTCTCGAGCATGAGCGGCGGCACCTCGCGAGGAGCACCCGCCTCGTCGACTGCCACGAAGGTGAGGTAGGCCGAGCACGCGTGGCTGCGTACCCCGGTGGTCGGGTCCTCCGAGTCGACCCGCACGCCGACCTCCATCGAAGTGCGACCCGCCAGGTTGACCGCGGCCTTGAGCAGCACCAGGTGGCCCAGGCGGATCTTGGAGATGAACTGCAACTCGTCGATGGCGGCCGTCACGACAGCCGACCGGGCATGGCGCATCGCGGCCACGGCACCTGCCAGGTCGATCCAGGCGACCACCTGGCCGCCGAAGGCCGCACCATGCGGATTCGTGTCGCCGGGCATGACCAGGTGGGTTGCCTCGTGCATCGACTCGCTGACGGGTTTTCCTGGCTGCATCGATCCTCCTGCTGCCCTCGCGTTGCGCTCGGGCTTCCCCCTCCGTTCGTCCTGAGGAGCGCTCCGCAGGAGCTGACAAGCGCTCCTTACGGTCAGGAGCGCGTCTCGAAGGACGGACGGAGGGGGAAGCCATGCGGTCTGAGCGGTGTGGCCGGCCTCTGGCCTGCCCAGCGTAGGCGGGACGCCAGCGCCACGTCTCTTGGGACGACGCCCGACTGTGCGGGGTCTTCCCGTGGGTCGGGGTGGCGCCAAGAGTATCACGGTGCGCTCCCCCGGCGCGTGCCCGGACGAGCGGGGTGCGCGGAGACAAAAGCTGCCGTCCGGAGACCCGGACGGCAGCGTCGCTCAACAACGAGTGAACGTCAGCTCAGCTTCCGTCCGCCCTCCGCGGCCCACTTCTCGAGCATCTCCGTGGTGACCGACTTGGGCCGCTCGAGCGCATAGCCCAGGGCCCGGTCCCACGTGAGGTTGGCCAGCACGCCAAGCGAGCGTCCCACGCCGAACAGCACGGTGTAGAAGTCGTACTCTTGCAGACCGTAGTACCACTGGATGACGCCCGAGTGGGCGTCCACATTGGGCCACGGGTTCTTCGCCTTGCCGTGTTCCTGGAGCACGCCGGGGGCGACCTTGTAGATCATGTTGACCAGCTTGAACATCGGGTAGTCCGGCAGGTGCTTCTGGCAGAACTCCATCTGGGAGACGTAGCGCGGGTCGGTCTTGCGGAGCACGGCGTGCCCGTAGCCGGGGATGACCTGACCGCTCTTCAGCGTGTCCCACAGGAACTGCTTGAGCTGATCCTCGCTCGGGATCTTGCCGTCCAGCTTCTTGAAGACGTCCTGGATCCAGCGCAGCACTTCCTGGTTGGCCAGGCCGTGGAGCGGCCCCGCAAGCCCGTTCATGCCGGCCGAGATCGAGTAGTAGGCGTCGGACAGCGCCGATGCCACCAGGTGGGCGGTGTGGGCCGAGACGTTGCCCGACTCATGGTCCGAGTGCAGGATGAAGTACATCCGGGCCACGTCGTCATACGGCTTGGGAATGCCCATCATCCGGGCGAAGTTGCCGCCCAGGTCGAGCTGGGGATCGGCCTCGATGTGGGTGTCTCCCCGGTACTTCATCCGGTAGATGTACGCCGCGATCCCGGGGAGCTTCGCCATCAAGTTCAAGGAGTCCTCGAACATCGGCTCCCAGTACTCGGTCTTCTTCATCCCCGCCTCGTACCTCTTGGCGAAGACCGACTCGCGCTGCATCGCGAGGATCGCCGCCGAGAAGAGCGTCATGGGATGAGTGTCCCGCGGCATCGCGCGAAGGAGGTCGATCACGTACTGCGGGATGCACGACCGGGCCTGGAACTCCTTCACCAGTTCCTGCGTCTCCGCCATGGTCGGGACGTCGCCCGTCAGCAGGAAGTGCCAGAACCCCTCCACGTACGGATACTCGGACCCCGGGACCTTGGGAAGGGCCTGGAACGTCTCCGGGATCGTCTTCCCCCTGAACCGGATGCCCTCATGAGGGTCCAGATACGAAATGTCCGTGACCAGACACCGCACATCGCGGGCCCCTCCGATCGCCTGGCTGATGGTCACCTTGTCGATGACCACTTCACCATGCTCCTTGAGGAGCTTGGTGGTTCGAGGTCGGAAGGCCTCGATCTTCTCTGCCAGCCGCTTTCTTACGATCAGGTTCTCCGACGAGTTCAACATCTGATGCCCTCTCCCTTCAGTCCCGAGGTGACGCTCGAGTGGACTCGAGCGGTGGTGGTGGCGACCCATACAGCATGGATTCGAGAACCACCCCATCATGCGCCCGCCGATAAGGGTTCGCAATGAGTTGATGCACGGCTTGTGACGGCAGGCACAAACGACAACCGACTTGTTTACCTGGAGCGCCCTCGTCCAGGCCCGACCGGTCACCGGCCGGCGGCTCACCGAGCGCCGCGCAAGCCGGCGCCACTGCCCGGACAGCTTGCTCCAGGCTGTCGGCAAGTGCCTCTCGTAGGGCCTACTCGCGGATGCCCAGGCGGCGCAGGCGCGCCAACAGGGTCGTGCGCGGGACGCCCAGTTCGCGCGCTGCACGGCTGTGGTTGCCCCCGACCCGGTCGAGCGCCTGCAGGATGAGCTGCCGCTCGGTCTGCTCCAGATTGGCAGTCAGCGTGCCGGCCGAGTTGAGGACCGGCTCGGCCGGTCGGTCCAGGCAAAGGTCGTCCGCGCCCAGGACGGAATCGGTCGAGAAGAGCACCGCGCGCTCGATCACATTGGCCAGTTCGCGGATGTTCCCGGGCCACGGGTGGGCCTGCAGCAGCCGCCGGGCGGCCGCGTCGATGCACGTGACGGACTTGCCTGCTCGGAGTGCCGCCTGGACCAAGAAGTGGTGGCTCAGCACCAGGATGTCCTCGGGCCGGTCTCGGAGCGGGGGCACTTCGAGCGAGACGACGTTGAGGCGGTAGAAGAGGTCGCGGCGAAAGCGGCCTTCGTCGATCGCCTTGGGCAAGTCGCAGTTGGTTGCAGCCACTACCCGGACATCCACCCGGATCGAACAGGAGCTGCCCAGACGCTCGGACTCCCGTTCTTCCAGGAATCGCAGCAAGCTGACCTGAGCGTCGGGGCCGATGTCACCGATCTCGTCGAGGAAGAGGGTGCCGTGGTGAGCTGTCTCGATGCGGCCGATGCGCTCGCGGCCGGCCCCCGTGAAGGCGCCGCGCTCGCAGCCGAACAGCTCGGACGCGAGAAGCGTGGCCGGGAAGGCCGAACAGTTGGCGACCACGAACGGGTGCTGGCGGCGGGGGCCGATGTCGTGAAGGTACCGAGCCAGGACGCTCTTGCCGGTCCCGGTCTCGCCGGTGAAGAGCACGCAGGCGCGACTGGCCCGCACGTCGTGGAGGTGCGCCAGGATTCCGTCCATTGCCGGCGTACGGATCGGGAAGGGTGGGTCGCCGTCGTGGGCGACGGGGTCGGCGGCTTTGCCGTTCGACGCGGACTTGACCGCTTCGTGGTCAAGAGCCGGCAGGGACGCCGGCCCTGCTGCCTTCGCGTGGCGCTCGGGCTTGCCGCGGCCGCCGGCGGCGAGATCGGCGGCGGTCCGGATACACTCGAGCCGCATCCGCAACCGGGCTTTGACGCGAAGGCAAAGCTCCTCGGCGCTGAAGGGCTTGAGGATGTAGTCGTCGACCCCCAGTTCGAACGCGCGTCGCATGTCGTCGTCGCTGCGCAGGATGCCTGTGATGACCAGGACGGGGATGTAGGGCCCGGGCAGCGTCCGCACGTGCGCTAGCAGGTCGTACCCGGTCTTGCCCGGCATGACCAGGTCGGTGACGACCAGATCGACCGGGTTCGCGCGCAACAGGTCTTCTGCCTGAGTGGCATCAGCCGCCGGCAGGACTTCGTAGCCCTCCCGGATCAGGACATCGGAGGTGACCTGTCGGACGGTCGGCTCGTCGTCGACCAGGAGTACCTGAGACATCGAGAACCTTTGTCCCTGCCTTCTTGGAGTTGCACAGCGAGTCTGTTCATGGGACGCACCTCCGCCCCACAAGATGCGCCTCATGACATTATAGCCGCTGGCGGGCACCATGGGGCCCCCTATTCGGGCGGGGGGCGACGCTCACCCATCGGCAACCGAAGCAGGGATAGACCATCAGGACACGAAGGTGCGCCCTCGCCACATCTCTTGGAGCGACGTCCGACTGGGCGGATTCACCCCTCAGGTTGAGTCGGTGCCGGTGTTTGGCATCTCGACCCGCGGACTGTCTACGGGTCGGCGGCGGGTGGTGCCGGATTCGGGCCATCGAGCACCTGACGGACCTTTCGGGCCAGGCTCTCGGGCGTGAACGGCTTGGACAGGAAATGCCCGCCGGCATGGACGGTGCCGTTGCGGCTCATCATGCCCTCGCTGTAGCCCGACATGAAGATGACCTTCACGCCCGGGCGATGCTCGGCGAGGCGAGCCGCGAGCTGGGGACCGCCCGTGTGCGGCATCACCACGTCGGTCAGCAGGACGTCGATGCGTGGCTGGGTGCCCGTGGCCCAGGCCAGGGCCTCCTCGGCGCCGCGGGCCTCGATGACCGTGTAACCGTAGCGGTGAAGCGACTTGACCGTCAGGGTGCGCAAGGAGTCGTCGTCCTCGACCACCAGCACTGTTTCGCAGCCCAGTGGGATCGGCTCCGGTCTCGGGGCCTCCTTGGTGGCGGCCGATTCCGCGAGCAGCGGGAAGTACGCCTTGAAGACGGCGCCCAGTCCCGGCTCGCTGTACACCTCCAGGCGTCCTCCGCACTGGTTGACGATGCCGTAGACCACGGCCAGCCCCAGGCCGGTCCCCTTGCCTGCCTCCTTGGTCGTGAAGAAGGGCTCGAAGATCCGGCTCCGGGTCTCGGCGTCCATCCCGTGGCCCGTGTCGCTCACGGCCAGCATCAGGTGCTTGCCCGCGGTGCAGCCCACGTGGGACTGCGCGTACTCCTGGCTCAGCTCGACCCTCCGAGTCTCGAGCGTCAGCACTCCACCGCGCGGCATGGCGTCGCGGGCGTTGACGACCAGGTTCATGATCACCTGGCCCAGCCCGTTGGCATCTCCCTGGATGGCGCCTTCCGCCTCGTCGAGCACGGTGTGAAGGTCGATATCCTCGCCAATCAGGCGGCGCAGCATCGGGACCATGTCGTTCACCACTCCATTCAGGTCCACTCGGTCGAGCTCGACCTGCTGGCTGCGGCGGCTGAAGAGCAGGAGGCGCTTGGTCAGCGCCGAGGCTTTCGACGCGGCCGCGCGGATGGCCTCGACGTCTCGGTAGATCTGGCTGTCCGGCTGGGCGGATTCGAGCACGAACTCGGCGTTTCCGGCGATGACCGTCAGCAGGTTATTGAAGTCGTGAGCCACCCCGCCGGCCAGCGCTCCAATCGCTTCCATCTTCTGCGACTGGCGCAACTGCTGCTGGAGCAGAGCCTCCCGTTCGTGCCGCAAGGCGCTCTCGTAGAGGACGCCGGCCGTCTGGGCGAGGACCTCGAGCCGGGCCCGGTGCGTGTCGTCGAAGCCTCCCGGCCGGTTGGCCGTGAAGAGCACGCCAACGGCTGCCTCGCCCGAGAAGATGGGGACCCCGAGGAAGTTTTCGAAGGCCGGCCCCCCGGCCCACGCGACGGCCGGGACGAACTGAGCCTGCGCGTCGTTCGAGAGGACGGCCCGGCGGCTCGAGAGGACCTGCAGGATTGCTGGCCCGGGCGGGCCCAGATCGGCGTGGGTGCCATGATCGAGCCTGGGCCGGAGCGCGTCGGGCGCCCCGGCATGCGCGGCCTCGACGCACGGTCCCTCGTCGACGGCGAAGACCCGCAGACGTGGCCCGTCCAGCACGGCGCCGAGGCAACTGCACTGCGCCCCGGTCTGCTTGCGGGCGCACTGCGTCAGGTAGGCGCTTGCCTGGGACCAACTGCCGCCGGCGAGGAAGGCCGAGAGCGTTTGAGCCACCGACTGGAGTTGCTCGTTGAGCAACCGGGCGTAGCCCTCGATCCGGGCGTTGGCGTCGGCCAGCTCCAACTGGCTCTTCTCCAGATAGCGGTTGGTGCGGACAACCTCCTCGACCGTCGAGACGAGCAGGCTGAGGATCTCCTCCTTGTCGGAGTTGATCTGGAAGGTCCGGCCCATGAAGTGCATCTCGATGCCGAACTTGACCTTGCTCTCCTTTTCGACGCGCTTGGCCTCGAGGATGCGGCGCACCCGGGCAACGAGATACTCGGGCTCGTAGGGCTTCGTGATGAAGTTGTCGGCGCCGCATTCGAGCCCCGCGAGGACGTCCAGCGGGCTTCGCAGGGTCGTCAACAGGATGACCGGAATCGCGCCCGTTGCCGGCTGTTCTTTCAGTCGGGAGCAGAGCTCGTAACCCGAGATGCCGGGCATGACGACGTCCGAAAGGACCAGGTGGGGCTCCATTGCCGTGGCCAGGGCAAAACCTTGCTCGCCGCTGGAAGCGAGCGAGACCTCGAAACCCTCCTCGCGAAGGATCGCCGCCAGCTCGCACGCCTGCGTCGGGCTGTCCTCCACGACCAGAATACGGACCATCCGAAAGACCTCCGAATTGCTCATCCAACCGCCCCGAAACGAGCAGCGTTCGATTGCACGGAAGACCCGCCGCCGGCGAGGTTGCACGCGACGGGCACATCTGCATTCCTTCAGACGAACCTCGCTTCACCCTCTTGCAGATTATCTGATCTCAACCTCGAGAGGACAGAAGGCCGTCGTCGCCTGCAGTGGCTTCTTCCTCTGCGAGATGCTCGGCTGCCCGGCGTTCGAGGGCGGCGATGGCCGCTTCGTCCACGCCCAAAAGCTTTCGCAGGAAGTCGAGGTACTGGCGCTCGCCGGGGACGGTTTCGCCGTCGGCCAGCATCACCGTCACGACGTCCAGGAGCAGGGCCTGGCGCTCCTCGGGGTCGAGCGAGCGCAGGTCGTCCACCGACGGTGGCTCGTGGACGTCCGGCTCGCGCAGGCATCGGCGATAGGCGTCCTGCAGGTCCGGCGAGTATCCGTACATCACCATCCGGTCCTCGACCAGGGCCAGCTCTTCCCGTGGCGGAGGGCCGTCGATCTTGGCCATGGCGATCATGGTGCGGATCGCGCACTCCTGGACGACGTGCAGATGGCGCTCGCGGGCCTCGACCTCCGCGGGGACGCTCGCGAGCGTCTTGTAGTAGTTCTTGGCGTAGTCCCCCAGCGCTCGCGTCGAGTAGTAGTTGACCCCTCCCGAGAGGGCGATGCCGAGACCCGGGATGAACGCCACGAGCTTCTTCTCGAAGAACTTGCGCCCCACGGAGAGCAGCATCCTCTTGGCCATGTGCTTCATACCCATGGTGGCAATCAGTCTGGCCAGCTCGGAGGTCGAACCCGGCCGCTCGGGCGGGAGTCCGGCACGCACGGCCGCGAATAGCCCCAGCGCCTCGCGCTTGCGGGTCTCCCGCGTGCGGTCGTGGCCGTACAGGTAGGCCAGGCGGTTGAGCATCGCCAGATCCTCCCGGAGGCTGAGCGCAAAGTCGCCGGCCAGACTCGCCACCATCACGGTCCAGCCGCCGAACGCGAAGACGTCGGGCAGCGCCGCGCCGCCGCCTATCCAGGCGGTGCGCTTGGCCGATTCGGCGACGATCTCGTCGGCGATCTGATCGCGTCCCTTCGAGAGCCCCTCCTGGATGCGCCGGCGGACGTCGAGCTCCTCCTCGCCCACGGAGGCAAAGGACGTCTCGAGCGCCTCGGTGATGGTCTTGTCCAGGACCTCGTCGATCTGTTTCCAGGAAATCATGGGTACCCCGCAAGGGTGTCCGCCGAGTGCAGGGTACCTCGGATCCGGCCGACGTTCCACGAGTGGATGCGTCCGAAGTTGCCTGGAGCCTCGGCTCACTGCAGGTGCCGGAGCGGCGAGACCCGCTCGTGGCAGCTCAGGCTTCGATGTACCGTTCAGCGCCGGGCAGCGCGAACATCAGGTAGCGCCACAACCGGCCGGGGATGCCGCGCTTGGCGGGATGCGTGCGCATGATCGCCACGATGCGACCCAGGTCGAGATAGAAGCGCAGATACGCCCGCCGCTGGTACGAGGCGAGGTCGACGCCCGTTGCCTCCCTGAAGTACGCGCCGTCCTGGTGATAGTGCCTCGTCGGATCGAAGTCGAATCGAGGGTGGAGGTCCCGGGCCAGGTCGGCGATCTCGGTGCCTCGGTACGGCACGACGTTGAAGAAGAACGCGCGCAAGAGGTCCGACTGGCAGGCCCAGTCGATCGTCGATTGCAGCTCCTCGACCGTCTCGGTCGGAAAGCCCAGCATGAAGAACCCGAGAGGGATGATCCCCTCGCGCCGAGCCAGCGAGATGTTCTCGCGGACTTTGTCCAGGTCGAGGTTCTTCTTCACGAGCCTCTGCAGCCGGTCGCTGGCCGTCTCCACCGCGAAGCACATCAGGTAGGTCCCGGCCCTGCGGAAACGGGCCAGGAGGTCGGCCGTCAGCAGGTCTCCGCGCACGCCGTTCGGGAAGGCCAGCTTCACGTTCCATCCCGCCTGCGCGATGCCGTCGAGGATCTCGGCGGCACGGGCTGCGTCCAGATTGAAGATGTCGTCGTAGATGTGGAACTCGCGCACGCCGTGGCGCTCGACGAGCAGGGCCATCTCGGCCAGCACGCTGGTTGGGCTGCGGAATCGGGCCTTCTTGCCGAAGACGCCGTGGCAATACGTGCAGCGATACGGGCAGCCGCGGCTCGTGAAGATCGGCGCGTAGGGCCGGGCGGCCAGCAGGCCGTAGTTCATGCTGACGGCGCGCTCGGAGTAGGCCGCGAGGTCGATCAGGTCCCAGGCCGGGGGCGACAGCGAATCGAGGAATTCGATGGGGGGCCGCGGCTGGGTCGTGACCACCTCGCCCGCGGCGGTACGAAAGCAGATGCCCTTCACGTCCTGAAGCCCCGAGCCGGCCAGCAGCAGCGGCACCAGTTCGACGAAAGTCGCTTCGCCCTCACCGATGACGCAGCAGTCGACGTCGGGGTTGGCCGCCAGGGATGCGGCCACTGTCTGGGTGCAGGGGCCTCCCACGACGACCCGGACGCCGGGCAGGGCTTCGCGGGCCGCGCGCGCCAGCGTGTTGACGTCGCGCACCTCGGTGGCCATCGCGCTGATGCCCACGATCTCCGGGGCCTCTTGCCGCATGACGGCGACGACCTCCTCGAGCGGCAAGCGGTCGAGCCCCGGGTCGAGCACGCGGAGCTCGAATTCATCCGGAAACTGCCGGCGCACGGCCGCGGCGAGGTAGATCAGGCCCAGCGGAGGGCAGACCGAGCGCAGGACCAGGAACTTGGAGCGTCCGCTGGGGAGGCCTGCACGCAGAAGGAGGATTCGGCGCTTCTTCATCCGGAGAGCAGGGTGTCTTCAAGACAGCCCTGGATGCAAGGGGTTGTGAGCGGGAAACGAGCATGCGCGAGCGGCCCGCGGCCTCTGGCGCGTCCGAGGCCGAGCAATTCCGATACCAGACGCCAGATCCGCGTCAGCACTGCATCCTCAGTTGCCCGCCTCGCCAGCCGGAAGAGAAAAGCTACCCCCGCCGCTGGCCGGTTTCCGGACTCGCCAGTCTTGGCGCGGTTTCCTGGGCCGGCACGGAGGCCGGCCCTAGCAGTTTCACCCATGAACCGGGAGCGCACCCGTCCGAGCTGGCCGTCTTGCCTGCGGGTCTGGAGTCGCTGTATGCTGGAGTCGATGCGCAAGGGAACCAGAGACTCTCTCGCCAGCGCCGGAACGCCGGCACCCCGCAGGTCCATCGACCTCTGGGTCCAGCGGCCCGGCATCCTGGGGACGGATTTCACGGGACATATCCTGTTTTCCAAGGGACGTGACGGCATCTTCTGCGGCATCTGCCTCGACCACTCCATCATCGTCCAGGGCAAGGACCTGGAGGAAGCTGAGCAGGTTATGGCCCAGACGCTCACCGCGTTTCTGGACTGCATCGCCAGGAAGGGCGAGTTTCACCGGCTCAACAACCCATCTCCTCAGCAGTTCTGGGACGACTTTTACCGGGGACGTCCCGTCGGTGTGTTCCAGGTCCGTCAACGGCCACCGAAGCAGAGGGAAACCACTGCAGCCTGGCCTCTGTATCGGATAGGGGCGGAGGCCCGGATCGTTGAGGCGCTGTCAACGCGGACTGTTCCTTGAAGCCCTGCAGAAGGTGGGCGTCACGATCCGGCCGCCGACCCAGGACGACCCCTATTTCCGGCTCTCCGTTTTCGGTCAGCCCGAAAGGCACGAGACGCTCTTTG
This sequence comes from Candidatus Rifleibacteriota bacterium, assembly GCA_016213865.1. Next base: position 601 of record JACQZL010000317.1, on the reverse strand, counting down.
CCTTGCCGGTCGACTACGACCCCGAAGTGGGCGAAGCCGTCATCTCGAGCTGTGCCGTGCACCTCGGCCTCACCCTGCGCCAGCTCAAGGACGCCATCCGCGCCGTGAAGCTCCGGCGCAAGGAGAGCTGACCTCCGGCTAACGATGGCGTCAACTACGTTCCTCCGGGGGGGGCGCGGATCGTCGCCGCTGACGGCCAGCGTGTGTACTGTGGCGGGCCCTCGAGCTGAACAAGAACTGAACAGAAAGAAGCCCAAGAGCGGCCTGTCTCGGTGCGTGCCTCGAGCTTCCCGCGACTGGCCCCCGAACCCCGAAACCCCTGATAAATAAAGTGGTGCCGCGGAGCAGACTCGAACTGCCAAGGGCTTGCGCCCACATGCCCCTCAAACATGCGTGTCTACCAATTCCACCACCGCGGCACTCGGACACAACGAGGGGATGTTCAAGATACCGTTCGAGTGGCCGGGAGTCAAGCGAGAATGCGCCGCAGGGTGCATGCTCTGCGCGTGGGTAGTTTTCCGAGTGAGGCCGGAACAAGTAGCCGGTGGCCGGTAGCCGGTAGCCGGCAGCGAGGGCTCGTTGCAGGGCTCCAGATGGGCTG
>JACQZL010000316.1 GCA_016213865.1 Candidatus Rifleibacteriota bacterium | reverse complement strand
CGGTCGAGGCCTTCAAGCAGGCGCTCACGCTCAACCCGAGGGACGTCTACGGCTGGAACAGCCTCGCGCTCGCCCACAAGCTCGTGCGCCAGTACGACCGGGCCCTGCAGTGCCTGGATCGGGCCGTGGAGCTGGATCCGGCGGACGCCTACAACTACAACGCCAAGGCGGTCGTTCTCTTCTGCAAGGGCGAGTACGAGAACGGTCTCGAGGTACTGAAGGGCGGCCTGGAGCGTTCGCCCGGCAACGCTCTGCTCGAGTACAGTCTCGGTGAGGCCTACCTGCGGCTGCGCCAGTTCCAGAAAGCCGAGAACTGCTTCGCCGGGCTGGCGGAACGCGAGCCCGAGTCGAAGCTCGGGCAGATCGGGCTCGGCCATCTCGCCGTCGGCCAGGGCAACTGGAAGAAGGCGCTGACGCACTTCGGCAAGGCGCTCGACCTAGACCCCAGGGACTGGGAGGTCATGGCGTTCTGCGGCGAGATCCACCTGGACGTGGGCCAGCTCGAACAGGCCGAAGCGTTCTTCTCGCGCGCTCTCAAGGTCAACCACCGCAGCTCCAGGGCCAGCGTGGGACTGGGCGAAACCCACGAGACCCAGGGGCTGGTCCTCAAGGCGTGGCAGTCCTACCAGCTCGCCGTCCGGGCAAACCCGAGCGACCCGGTCGCCCGGTTCTCGCTGGGCCGGCTCTACCTGGAGCAGAAGCTGCCGGCCAAGGCGGTCCAGGAACTGCGGACGGCGCGCCACCTCGACCTGGTCAACGATACCTACACGGCCTACCTGGCGCTGGCCCTCTGTGAGGCAGGCTCGCAAGACGAGGGGCGCCGGCTCTTCCGCCAGCTTCTGACCGGGAAGCCCGACCACGCCTTCGGGCTGTACCACCTGGCCCGCGTGCTGCTCGAGGCCGACGGCAAGTCCGAGGAGGGTGTGAGCCTGCTGCGGACACTCGGAGCGCTCAAGGAGAACTCGGAGTGGAAGCGGCTGGGACGGGAACTGTCGAAGGCTCGGGGCCTGTAGCGGGAGCTGCCGCCCCGGTCCGAGGTGCCGGAAGTGCCGTGGACGCCGGGGCCGGCTCGGGCACGACGACCGGCAACGTGAGCCCGCGGCTCGAAGCCTGCTGGCGAAGGAGGGCGTCTGCCGTTCCGACGGCCGCCCGCAAGCCCGGGCGACCGGCGGCTTCGAACGCAGGGATGCCGAACTGGCCCACGCGGTAGAAGATGACCAGCGATAGCACGGTCGACACGATGACCGCCCACTGGCGCTCGCGCAGGCCGCGCATCAGGTCGAAGAAGGCAACCAGCGTGGCCAGCGTGAGGACGGCATTCAGCCCGACCCAGCAAGGCTCGAGATAGGCGAGCGAACCGGGCAACTTCGCGGCGAGGCCGGTGCCGGCGAGCACTTCTGCGAACGGCCGCTGGCGGGCGAGGGCGTCGATCAGGCTCGCCGTCGACAGCAGGGCGATCAGCGCCATCGCGTAGCGGCCGCCCTTGGGCAGGCAGGGGCTGCTCAACAGGACCACCCCGCCGAGGAGGAAGACCAGCGCCAAGACGGCATTGAGCACCAGCGGCGCCTCGAACTCGAGGAAGACATGTTTCACGATCGGCGCCGGCGACGTCGCGTTGCCGTAGGCCCAGAGCACGAGCGAAACGAGCCCCAGCAGGGCAGCCTTGGTGACGTGGCGGCTGTCGAAGGTGCGGGAGGCGACGAGCGTGAGCACCAGCACCACGAAGGTGCCCGCTCCCGCGACGCTGGTCAGCACCAGGTTCGCCAGGGCCAGGTGCCGCCCCACCTCTGCGAGCAGCGCCATCGTCGCCAGCGCCGAAAGGACGGCCAGGGCGCGGCGCCAGCCCGAAGGGGCCTCGCCGAACGTGAGGGGAGTCAGGGGCGGGGGCGCTCCGGCGGTCTTCACGGCGATCTGCCGGCCCTCGCGCTGCCGGCCACGGCGGGTCTCGGTCTCGGGCGCCGAGGCCTCCTCGGCGGGAGCGGCGGGCGGCGGCGTGGGCGCGGCCGGCGGCGGCGGGGCCGCGGCGGGCGACGAGCGGCGCCGGGCCGCTTCGACCGTGTTGGGCGGGTTGACCGACGTCTCGGGCACGGAGGCGATGATCTGCTCCATCGTGAGGCGGCCGGCCGGCGGCGTGGCGGGGGCCGGTCGCGGAGCTGAAGGCCGGGGCGCGACGGCCGGGCGCGGGGAGGCGGCCGACTCGGCGACGGGCTTCGGCGCCGGGCCGGGAGATGGCGGCGGGGTCGCGGGCGAAGACTGGCGGGCAGAGAGGTTCTGGAAGAGGTCGTCGAGCCCGACTTCGTTCAGGTCGGCCGGCGGAGACGAGCTGCCGGTGTTCAGCCCGAGGACGTCGTCGAGCAGGTCAGAGGCAGACCCCTGAACGAGCGAGCCCCCGCAGTTGCCGCAGAAGCGGGCCCCTTCCTTGTTCTCTTTGGCGCAGAGTGGACAAAGCATCTGGTGGTTCGCCCCCGATTATACCCGAGAGAGCGGCGGTCAACCATGAAGAAAGCCAATCGGAATCTCGAACAAATCGAAAACAAATGGAGCAGTAGATCAGTAGTCATGTCCGGAGGGCCCTGGCACGCGGGCCATTGACACCTCCCCCTATCGTTCTCATACTTTTCCTGACGCTGTTAGCGACCCCCCGTCCGAGGAGGACCCAGGACATGATCAGCTGGATTCGCAGGGCCAGAACCACCTCCAGAGCGCTGGCATTTGCTCTGGTGCTGGTGATGAGCATGTCCTTCGCCCGACCGAGCCATGCCCTGCTGACCGAGCTCGTGGTGGGTGGGGAGCTAGCCATGTCGGCCCTGTCGCTGCTGGCCCAGGCGTTGCCCCAGATCACGCTGGTGGCGGCCAACATCCTCACGCTCGTTCAGACCGGACAGACCATCGCCGACACCATCAAGCGCATCGGCCAGTCGTTCGGCGGTCACCACGACGAGGGTGGCCAGCAGCCGCCCGCCGGAGGCGCACCCGGAACTCCGCCGACCACCGGTGACCTGGTCGACATTCACACCCTCCCGATGGATTCTGGCGCCAAGGGCTCCGAGATCGGCGCGACGGCAGCCGCGGCCATCGAGAACCCGGTCCTCGAGGCGATCGCGCTGGTGGTCGACACGTTCCGGAAACGGCTCGACCTCTACGGCAAGCTCTCGAAGCTGCCCGACGGCCCCAGCGGCAAGGACCAGCTCGCCGACGCCTATTCGAGTCTCCTGAACCAGAACGAGCAGGCAGTGGCCTCCACGGCCACGCTCGTCCTCGACGCTGTGCGCGAAGGCGACCAGAGCACGATCGACAAGTTTGTGACGGGTGTCGAGAAGCTCGACGGGGCCTCACGTCCAGCGTTGATCCCGGTGTTGAACCGCGTGATCGAGCAGGGCCGCACGTTCTCGCTGCTCAACGGCGAGGGCGAGGGGCTGTTCCCCAAGCTCATCAGCCTTCACGAGAAGCTGACGAAGTAGCCTCTCGAGCCGGTTCCCGGCGCCCGCGGTCGTCGCGGGGTGCGAGGATTCGTACCGGTGACGATGGTCCTTCCTGCGGCCTCGAGCCCCAAGCCTCCGGCCTCGGAGCTGGCGAACCCCGCGCTAGGTGCTTGTCGCTTGCCTGGGGAACGCGATCGGTTCGATGTAGACCCGCAGCGTGCCGCCGCAGATCATGCCGCTCTCGTCGACCTCGTCGTCGAGCGTGTGCTCGGTCATCCGGGGTTTCCCCTCGCGCAGCGACTCGAGCGCCTGTAGCTTCAGGGCATTCTCCATGCAGCCGCCCCCGATGCTGCCCAGAGTGCGGCCGTCCGGATAGACCAGCATCCGCGCGCCCGATTCCCCTGGCGTCGAACCGCGCGTCTGGATGACCGTCACGACCGCCACGAGGCCACCGGCGGCCTCCAGCCGAGCGAGTTCCCTGAGCGTCCGCACGAATCCTCCCGAGCAAAGTCAAAGCCGGTGCCGGCAGGCTCCCTGACACCTGAAACCTGAAACCTGTCTCTCAGGTCTTCAGCTTGGGATCCAGGGCGTCGCGCAGCGCGTCGGCGAAGATCGACAGCGCCAGGACGATGAAGAACATGGCGAGCGTGGCGCCGGCGAGCTGCCACCACACGCCCCGCATCAGCTCTTGCTTGGCGTCGTTGATCATGACGCCCCAGGACGGATCGCCCTGAGCGCCCACTCCCAGGTAGGAGAGGATGACCTCGACCTTGATGGCCGCGACGAAGCGCAGCGAGAGGTTGATGATGACGATGTGGAAGACGTTGGGCAGGATGTGCACGAAGATGCAGCGGGCGTCGCCGGCGCCGAGCGCCTTGGCCGCCACCACGTAGTCGCGTTGCTTGTGCTTCATGAACTCGGCCCGGATGAGCCGGGCGAGCTGCACCCACGTGGTCATGCCGATCGAGATGTAGACGGCTAACAACCCTTTTCCCATCACCATACAGGCGGTGAGGATGAGCAACAGGTCTGGCACGCTCGATACGGTCGAGTAGAGCCAGACGATGAACTCGTCGACCTTGCCTCCGTAGTAGCCCGCGATGGCACCGAAGAAGACGCCGATCGGGATGGCGATCAGCGAGCTGATGAGCCCCACCGACATGGCGATACGCGAGCCGTGGAGGATGCGTTGATAGACATCGCGGCCGAGGAAGTCGGTTCCGAACGGGAAGGTCCAGCTCTCCTTCTCGAAGAAACGCTTGGCCGCCTGGGCCCAGAACGAGGGAGTCGACAGCCGGATCGCGATCGCGCCGAGGTTCGTCTCGGAGTCCTTCACGCCCTCCGGAAGTTCCAGGACGCGCGTCCATGACGGGGGCGCGTAGGAAGGACCGTCTTCCTCGTTGTAGCGCGTGGCGATCAGTCCGAACTTCGCCGACAGCGCGATCCCCGCATAGAGGATCACCAGGAAAAAGCAGGCCGTGGCGAACTTGTCTTTCCAGATGCGCCGGACGGCATCGGAGTAAAGACCTCGTGAGGTTGCGGCGGGCGTCGTCATATCGGATACCGGTGGTTCTGGTCTGCAGAGACGGGGTGGTCTGGTCGTGGAAACCTGGGGCTGCCTGGCCTACTCGAGCTTCACTCGCGGGTCGACCAGCGAGTAGCAGATGTCGCAGAGCAGGTTGGCGAAGATGAACAGCACGGCGCCGACGAAGACGGTCGCCTTGATGACCGGCAGGTCGGACTCGTTGAGAGCCTTCACCGCCATGTTGCCCAGGCCCGGAACACCGAAGAAGTTCTCGAGGAGGAGCGAGCCGGTGTAGAGGAACGGCAGCTCGATGACCACGCTCGTGATGATGGGAATCATCGCGTTCTTGAGGATGTGCTTGAAGAGGATCTTCCGGTCGGTCAGGCCCTTGGCCTTGGCCGTTCGCACGTAGTCCTGACCGGTCTCGTCGAGGATCACCGTGCGGTAGAAGCGGACCTCGCCGCCCAGACCGACGACGATCCAGATCAGCCATGGAACAATCAGAAATTTCACACAGGCAAACCCGGGTTCCCACCCGGATATGGGGAACCACCCCAGCCGGAACGACAGGTAGTACTGGCCCGCGATGATGTAGGCCAGCATGCTCACGCACATGCCGACCACACAGACGATCACCATCGACCGGTCGAACCATGAGTTCCGGAAGTAGGCGCAGAAGAGCGCAATGCTGACCGACAGGCAGATGCAGATGAAGAACGGCGGCACCGTCAGCGCGAGCGAGGGGCCCATGCCCTGCTTGAACATGGTCCAGATGTCTTGCTTGGTGGCCCAGGAGCGGCCGAAATCGAACGTCGCGCACTGCTTGAGGAAGAACCCGTACTGGGAGAGCAGCGAACCCTCCAGCCCCAGATCTTTGCGCAATGACAGGATCTCTTCCGCCGTCGCGTGCTTTCCCAGCATGCCGGGCGTCGGATCGCCGCCCACCACGTTGAACAGGATGAAGGTGATCAACGTGACGCCGAAGATCAGCGGAACCGCGTAGAGGGACCGTCGGACGATGTAGTTGAGCATAGCTAGCTGAGGATCAACCCGGCCGGGCGGCCGAAGAGGGCCGTCCGGCCCTCGGGAGCGTCAGGCCCCCATTGTACACGAGCGGACCGGCCGGAACGCCAGCAAATCGGCTGCAGCGCACCGTCCAGGCCTCGGGCCCGCTCAGAACTCCTTGGCCATCTCGGCCCGGAGCTTGCCGTCGATCTTGTAGTATTTGTAGAAGCCGTGTCCGACCGAGTGGGGCTTGTAGTCGTGGACCCACTTGTGGACCAGCGTGAAGCCCATCCGGTGCACGCCCAGGATCCAGGGCGCCTCGTCGTAGAAGATCTGCACCATCTCGTCGATGATTTTCTTCCGCTCGGCGCCATCCGGCATGGCCTTCATCTTGTTGTACAGCTCGTCGTAATGCGCGTTGTGGAAGTTCGAGCTGTTCGGGCCGGGCGCCTCGTTCGGCCCGTAGAGCAACTGCAGGAAATTCTCGGGATCCGGATAGTCGGCCGACCAGGCATAGCCGAAGATCTGCGCCCGCTTGCTGCGCATCTTGGCGTTGAACTCGGGCCACGTGTTCGAGTTGGTGTTTACCTTGATGCCGATCTTCGCCATCTCGCGCTGGAACATCTCGCCGAACTGGCGCGCCGTCGTGT
>JACQZL010000021.1 GCA_016213865.1 Candidatus Rifleibacteriota bacterium | reverse complement strand
GTCGTTGCCCGCAAGGTCATAGGGGCCCACGTACCTGGCCTGCTTGCCCTGCGCATCCAGGACGCCCAGGTCCACGAAGCCGTGGAACGAGGCCTTGATGGTGGCGAACGTCGCTCCCAACCGCTGCGCGTCGCCCAGGTCGTCGCAACTGCGGTCGTTGGCCAGGAAGGTGAGCGCGGAGAGGTGCTTCTCGATGAAGTCCTCGATGGCCATCCGCGCGTTGGACGTGAGGTTCGAGATGGGATGGGCCATCTCCGCCTTCAGGGTCTGCCAGTAGAGCCGATGGTTGAGGCCCGTCATCAGGACCAGGGGCAGGATGGAGACCAGGGCCGTCAACGAGACCGAGTACCACCAGAGCTTGCGGTAGCTCCTGAAGGTCTCGCGCGCCAGAACGTCCTCCTCGCCGGCGGACCTGTCAGTCGCTTTCTTCACGGTCGCCTGCTCCTGGGCCGGGAAGAGCCCGATTCGCGACCGTGACTCGGAGGGCAGAAGGAGACCCTGCGGCACCGGTCAATCGAGCCACGAGGTCCCGCACACTTTGGCCCGGGAAGGTAGAAGCGGCTTCCAGCCGCTTCAGGGCTCTGGCGACGGCACCTCGGAAGCGGCAAGATGCCGCTTCTACCTTGCGGAGCGTCCGCCCGAAACGGGCTACCTGGATCGGTGCTGACCCTGCAGGCAGGCTGTGCCCCGGACGCACCAGTGGCCCGGGCCGCGAACCGAACTCGGCGGTCCCGGCTCACTCGCGCAGGACCTCGTCGTCTTCGGCCTGTGGCCCGCAAGCAGCCAGTCGCTCCCGGGCCTCCTTCACCTTCTGTTGCGCCTCTCTCATGGCCCGCGCCAACTGGTCGAAGTCGACGGGCTTCTGGAAGTAGGCGAAGGCCCCCAGTTCGCGGGCCAGGGCCTCGTCCTTCTCGGAACCGTGCCCGGTGAGGATGATGACCTCGGTGAGGGGGTGCTCCTTCTTGGCGCGCCTGAGCACCTCCATGCCGTCGATGCCGGGCATTCGCAAGTCCAGGACCAGCACGTCCTGCTCCTGGTTTCGCATCCTCTCGAGTGCCTCGGTCCCGTCATAGGCGACGGACGGATCGAGTTTCCTGGCTTGTAGACGTTGCGACAGCGCCTCGACGAATTCCTTCTCGTCGTCGACCAGCAGGACCTTGAGCGGCAACTCGAACGAGAGCGGCGAGTGGCGGCCGCAGGAGTAGAACTCCGGTCCGGTCTGGACCTCGACTTCACGCACTCCGGGCACGCCGCGGGCCAGCTCGGAGAGCACGGTCGTCTGGTGCCCCAGCCAGAAGACGAACCTCTCGATCGTCAACGTGACCCGCCCGCCGCTGCACTCCACACGGGCGTCATGCCCGGCCTCCCTGAGCAGCCGGGTGACCTTCGCCTCGACGAGGAAATCCGCGAAGCTCTCCAGGGCCCGTGGCGTCGTCGCGACCGCGTCGCTTCGGGCTGCCTTGCAGATGAGCTCGACGCAATCCTGCACCGTGCGGTCATGAACCGGCAAGAACAAGTCGTAGAGGCTCTCGTCCCACGAGGCGACGTCGAAGAGGTAGCGTGTCCATTGCAGGCTCTCCTCGTCGTCGGCACGGAGTGCCTCGTCGGCCTCCTCGGAGGAGAGGGCCTTCGCCTGCCTGGCGAGCCGGAGGCGGTGTTGCCGGTTGGCAATGAGACAGACCGACAGGACATGGGGGATCGACCTGGGGACCAGGTGCCCGGCAAAGCCCAGGTAGACGAGGTTGTCCTTGCGGAGCAGGTCGGCAAAGGCCTCGCGGATTCGCGCGACGTTTCTCCTGCGCTCGTGGGTCAGACCGTCGAAGAAGCCGGGCGGGCCGTACATCGCTCGCCTCAACCGGGCAGGTGGGACCGAGGTCGCGGCAGCCACTCCATCCAGGAAACTCTCGTCCACGAAGTCGTAGCCAAGCTGGCGGGCGACCTCGAGGGATATCTCCTGTCCGTTGCAGTGAGAGGCGGCGAACACGGTGATCACGGCCATACGAGTGCTCCTCCGGCAAAGCGCAAGGGAAGCAGTCCACCCGGTCCAGCTCGTCCTGGGCCCCGGCGGGAGACGAGAGGCACTGCTTGCCACACGCCCTTCGAGCCGCGCTCCTTCGGGGCGCTTCTCCGGGCAAACGGTTCCGGGGACTGTCTCATCGCTTCCGGCATCCGATCCTGGAAGGTCGTTTCCAGCTCAACGTACCGGAAACCGAACCGCGAAGACACCAAGGCACGAAGGGCGGCACAAAAGGTTCTAACCCTTCCCGTTGGAGTTTCTCTTCGTGTCTTCGTGTCTTGGTGGTTCGACATGACGCATGAACGCCCGACGTCAGGTTTCTTTGGAAGCGATACCCTAGTCCACGGGGACGTACGATTCGGTGAGGTCGACCTCGACCGACGAAACGCCTGGCACGGAACGCGCCAGCTCGGCGATCTCGCGACGAGCGGTCTCGAGGTGAGGCCCGAAGATCCCGCCCGTGGGGACGGTGCCCGTGATGCGGGCCTTGGTGCCGGCGACCTCGGCCTCCAGCCCCAGTCCGCGAGTATGCGGGTTACGCACCAGCGCGGCCTTGACCTTGCAGGCCAGGCTGCACTGTCCGAAGAGCTGCCGGCACTCGGGCGTGTCGGCGAAGGCGGGAGCCCGGACAGCCACGCAGACCGCGTCCGCGACGTCTTCGATCGTGAGCGAGATGAGGTTGAAGACCACGTCGTAGATCGACGGGTCGGTCCAGTCCACATCGTAGAGGAAGCGAGTCCAGTCTCGTCTCTCACGGTCGACACGCTCGATCTGGGCGAGCGCGGCTTCGCGGGTGACGCCGTCCTTGACCCTCAGCATCTTGAGCCTGAACTCGAGGGGCGCGATCAGTCGGACCTTGAGCACACCGGGCACTCCCTTGAGCAGGAGGTGGCCCGCCAGGCCGTGATAGATGAAGCTGCCGCGGGTGGCCCTCTCGACCAGCGCGGACCGGAGCGCGGTCAGATAGAGCCAGCGGTCGATCGAGCCCTTGCCGAAGAAGCCCGGGTTGCGCCTGAGGTTCTCGGACATCTCCTTTTCGGAGACCCCGAACTGCTCTGCGGCCTCGGTCACCACCTCACGGCTGACCGCCGGCCAGCCGAGCTTCTCGGACACGCGCGAGGCCAGGGCCTCTCCGCCGCTCATGGTCCCTCGGGATATGGTGATGATTGCCATGGGAATGCCCTCTCACCGAACGCTTGGGGTCCCCCTGACTGAAGACTGCCGCTCCGAACGACATTCTCAACATTACCAAGTCGCCGGCGGCAGTTCAATCAGAGTCTCGATGACGGCCCACGGAATCGGTGGTACGCTTCTCGGGGGATCTCACGTCCAGGAGGAGCCATGGCAGAACAACCGCGACCGGGCTGGACCTTGTTCAAGACCGAGGACTACTGGGCCGTCTGGCTCGGGATGGGGATCCTTGCGCTGGCACTGGGTCTCTTCTCGAGCGGTGGCAGTCTTGCCCCGTGGGCGGTCACTCCCGGCGAGTGGAGCAGCCTCTCCCAGCTCCGTGCCGATCTCGTCAAGAGTTCCGGCCCGTTCGTCGTGATCTTTCTCGGGTTCGGGCTGGCCTTTTCCTTGAGCCTTCGCCTTCTGGGCAGGAGCCTGCGGGAGTTCGTCCCGGGATTTGCGATCCTGTTCGCCGCGTCGATCGGCATCTTCTATCTCGCCGGCTGGAAGCTGATGCGAGACCTGGACCTCGGCCCGCCCGTGCTCTCACTGATCGTGGGCCTGGTCGTCGGCAATCTGACGAAGGTGCCGCAGTGGTTCCAGACGGCCCTTCGGACCGAGTACTACGTCAAGACCGGGATCGTGCTGCTGGGTGCCACCTTGCCGCTCACCTTGATCCGGGACGCGGGACCGATCGCCTTCGTGCAGGCGACCATCGTCTCGGTCGTGACCTGGCTGACGATCTTCCTGGCCGCAACTCGCCTCTTCAAGCTGGACCCGCGCTTCGGCGCGGTGCTGGGCACCGGAGGCGCCGTCTGCGGCGTCTCCGGCTCGATCGCCGTCGGCGGTGCCGTCAAGGCAGACAAGGACCACATCGCCATCGGCATCGCGGTCGTCTCGGTATGGGCGCTCGTGATGATCTTCGTCCTGACCCTCTTGACCAAGGTCGTCGTCGTCGGCCCGCAGGCGCAGCCCGAGAAGTGGTACCAGATGACCCCCGGGGAGGCAGGGGCCTGGGTGGGCACGTCGGAGTTCGCCGATGCGGCCGGCTACGCCGTCGTCGCGGAACTGGCCCGGGTGCATGGAGACGCCCCCATCCACGCCTTCACCTTGATGAAGGTCATCGGCCGTGACATCTGGATCGGGATCTGGTGTCTCGTCCTGTCGGTCGTCTCGGTGGTCTACTGGGAGAAGGGACCAAGAGACGAACCCCGAGGGCGGCTGGGGGCATGGGTCATCTGGGAGCGCTTTCCCAAGTTCGTCCTCGGGTTCTTTGCCGCCTCGGTGATCATGAGCTTGGTCGCCGCCAGCCAGCCGGCTGATCACGTCGGAAAGGCACCGGTCAAGGGCACTGCCAAGACCCGGGCCCAGAGTCGACCGTATGACGCGGATTTCACGGCCTTCCGCGCGCCGGCGTCGCTCGCAGACAGGTTTGCCTACGATGCCTCCGCCAAGGCCATCACGTTCCGCGGGAAGATGAGCCTGGCCGAGCTCGAGCAGCTCTCGTCGGTTGCCACCGAAGAGCAGAAGTGGGCGCTCAAGCAACTCCACTACAAGTCCGACTGGTTTTCGAGATCTCTTCACCTTTGGCCTGGCGCCATTCTGGGCCTTCACGATTGGAGTCGCGGTGAACCTCCCGCTGGGCCTGGTCCTGTCGACCCGAGTCTTCTCGGGCTTCTGGAGAGCCCTTGGCTGAGAACGCGGGAGCCCCCTCGATCCGCCGTCCTCGCAGCCGGGTTCAGCCTCGCTGTGGGGGCTGCCGGCACTTCATCGACGACGCCCGAGAGTTCGAGACCCTCTTTCCCGGGATCCTCATCCTGGGCTCGGGCCAAGGCGATTCGCGCGGGACTCAGGGCATCTGCAGGCTCCACCAACGGATGCTGACGGCCGAGATGACCTGCCCGCGATTCCAGGCGCGGAGCTGACTTCGCTGCGATCCTCGGCGCCAAGGAGTAAAGCGACAAAGACGCAAGGTCTGCGAGAGATTCGGACTCTGCGACCTTGCGTCTTGGCGTTGAAGCGGCGCCGTGTCTGGCCTTACGACTTCGTGCTCTCCTCCGGGATGCGCATGCAGTAGAACGAGCGATAGACGAAGACCAGCGCGACGGCGAACAAGATGACGCCGATGGAGTGCATCAGGGTCGTCTGGCCGCCGATCTTCATGGCCACGGCGATCTCGGTCGCCAGCAGGCCGAAGAGGGTCGTGAACTTGATGACCGGGTTCAGCGAGACCGAGGAGGTATCCTTGAACGGGTCCCCGACGGTGTCGCCCACGACCGTCGCCGCGTGCAGCTCGGTCCCCTTCTGGCGAAGGTCGACCTCGACGATCTTCTTGGCGTTGTCCCAGGCGCCGCCGGCGTTGGCCATGAAGATGGCCTGGAAGAGACCGAAGAAGGCGATGGCGATCAGGTAGCCAATGAAGAAGTAGGGGTCGAAGAAGGGCAAGGCCAGCGCCAGAGTGAAGATCACCACGAAGATGTTGACCATGCCCTTCTGGGCGTAGACGGTGCAGATGCGGACCACTTCCTTGCTGTCGGCCAGCGAGGCCTCCGCGACGTCGAGCTTGATGTGCTCCTTGATGTAGACCACGGCCCGGTAAGCGCCGGTGACGACCGCCTGGGTCGCCGCGCCGGTGAACCAGTAGATGACGGCGCCGCCCATCATCAGGCCCATGATCACGTGGGGCTGCACCAGGCTGAGACTCTCGACGACCTTGCCGAAGAGGTTCGGATAGAGCCTGTTGAGGCTGTCCAGCAACATGATGATGCCGAAGACCATCGTGGTGGCGCCCACGACCGCGGTGCCGATCAGCACCGGCTTGGCGGTCGCCTTGAAGGTGTTACCCGCGCCGTCCCCCTTCTCCAGAAGGTACTTGGCGTTCTCGAAATCGGCGTCGAAGCCGAAGTCCTTCTTGATCTCGGCGCCGATGTTCGGCACCGCTTCGATCCGGCTCAACTCGTAGATGGACTGGGCATTGTCGGTCACCGGGCCGTAGCTGTCCACGGCGATCGTCACGGGGCCCATGCCCAGGAAGCCGAACGCCACGAGGCCGAAGGCGAAGATCGCCGCCGCGAACGACATCTCGGCGGACATCAGGCCGAGGGCCGCGGGATCGGCCGAGGCCAGGGCCGCGTGCTGCGAGCAGCCGTAGGCCACGAACATCAGCAGCAGGATGCAGAGCCCCTCCCAGAAGGCCGAGAAGTTGCCGGCCACGAAACCCGACAGGACGTTCAGCGAGGCCCCGCCGTGCCTGGAGCAGTTGACCACTTCCTTGACGTGGCGCGAGTTGGTGCTGGTGAAGATCTTGGTGAACTCGGGGATCAGGGCGCCGGCAATCGTGCCGCAACTGATGATGACCGACAGGACCCACCAGAGGGCGGGGTTGATATCGGGCTGGCGCGCCAGCAGCAGCCAGCTCGCGACGAAGGTGATGGCGATGGAGACCGCCGAGGTCAGCCACACCAGGTGCGTCAGGGGTGCTTCGAAGTCGAAGTCCCGCTTGCCCGCAAACATCGACTTGCTCAGCGCCTCGTTGGCGAAATAGGAGACGAGCGACGTCACGATCATCAGACTGCGCATGACGAAGAGCCAGATGATCAGCGTCCCACAGACCGCCGGCTTGGCCGCCAGGGCCAGCGCCAGGAAGGCGATCAGCGCCACGCCGGTCACGCCATAGGTCTCGAAGCCGTCCGCCGTCGGGCCGACGCTGTCGCCGGCGTTGTCGCCCGTGCAGTCCGCGATGACGCCGGGGTTCTTGGGGTCGTCCTCGGGCAGCTTGAAGACGATCTTCATCAGGTCCGAGCCGATGTCGGCGATCTTGGTGAAGATGCCTCCGCAGATCCTGAGGGCGCTGGCTCCCAGCGATTCGCCGATGGCGAAACCTATGAAGCACGGCCCCACCAGCGCCAGCGGCAGGAAGCCGAGGATGCAGATCATGAAGAACAGCTCGACGCTGACCAGCAAGAGACCCACGCTCATGCCCGAGCGCAGCGGAATGCTGAGCGTCTCGAGCGGGTTGCCCTTGAGAGCAGAGAAGGCCGTGCGGGAGTTGGCCTGGGTGTTGATGCGGATGCCGAACCAGGCCACCCCGTAGGAGCCCAGGATGCCCAGGATCGAGCAGAGCAGGATGATCGCGACATGCCCCGGGCTGTTGTGCTGGAGCACCATGAAGTAGTAGAAGATACAGACCGCGATCAGCAGCCAGAGGACCGACAGGAACTTGCCCTGCTGGATCAAGTACGTCTTGCACGTCTCCCAGATGATCTGCGAGACGTTCCTCATCGAAGAGTGAACGGGCAGGGCTTTCGTCTGGTTGTATTGCACCAGCCCAAAGAGCCCTCCGACCAGGCAGATGAGGAGACCCGTGTACAGGAGTGGCATGCCTCCCACCGAGAGGCCCAGCACGTTGAACTGCAGGGCCGACAGTTCGGGGATCTTGATGTCTGCTTCCCCGGCCAATGCTGGGGAGGTCAGACACAGCGCAGTGGCAAGAACGGTGAGAACCCAGCAGCAGGAGGAACTTGCGCATAGGTGGGGGGACGGGTCGGAGCGTGAAGGTAGACGTGATCGCCGCCAGAATTGGCCGGTGGACACTAAAGCAAGAGTACCCCGTGTCATGCCAAGACTTTTTCATGGTCAGCGAACGATTTTCTTCGATTCGCCCGGGCAGCGAAGTGGAGGCAAAAAAAGAGTCTTCGAACACGCCTGACGGAAGCGGGTGAGGCGCGGTGTCGGCTGGTGATTATGGACACATGTCGAGCCGGTCCCAACGAAGCATCGCTCTATTGGACGCAGCCCTCGCGGCAGTGAAGCAGTCGCACGACGACTGGCTCGGGACGCAGCTTCTCGGCGCCGGAGGACGCGGCGCCGTCGCAGAAGCGGATGCAGGCCGGATTCCCTTCGAACGCGTATTGTGCTCCGGAGCACAGTTCGCTAACTGATAACACCCGCTCCCACTGCCGGCCCCGGCCCCAGGAATGTCGAGAATCCGCTTCTTGACTGGGGAGTTGCTTATCGTATTTAATTCCATCGACATTAGGCGGATTGCGGTCGGTTTCGGATCCACGGCTCTCCCTGGCATTGTGCTTCGCGCAGTGCTCGAAAAGCCGAGGCTGGCACACAGGAGCTCCCCATGAAGATCTCGCAACGCTCTCTCTACGCGCTCAAGGCACTCATCCACCTCGCCGAGGCCCTTGACCGCGGCCCGGTGAAGATTCACGAGATCGCTCAGGAAGAGGCGATCCCCGAGAAGTTCCTCCAGGGAATCCTGGTCTCTCTCAAGAATGCCCGGGTCGTTTCCAGCCAGCGTGGCCGCGAGGGCGGCTACAGCTTGCGCCGCAAGCCCGACGAGATCCACCCCGGAGACATCTTGCGACTGTTCGACGGCCCGCTGGCACCCCTCGGCGATGCCGCCGAACTGGCCGACAGAATCCGCCTCGAACCGCGCCACCCCGGGCTCTTCGACCTCTTCCTCGACGTCAGGAATGCCGCGGCCGCCATCCTCGATACCGCCCGCCTGTCGGACCTCGTCGAAAGGAACCACCACCTCCTCGCCGGAAGGAGTCAGCCGGCCCAGTAGCGACCGCACAGCAAAGCCCGCGATCCGGGTGGACCGCGGGCTTCAGGTCGCGTGCGGCAGGTCGAGGCGCGACTGTTGCGGCCCCTGGCCTTTCGCCTCGGCCGGCCGAGGGGCGTCAGCTCTTCAGGATCTTCTGCACCTCGTCCTTGTCGACGTCCATCACGTGTGGAAGGCCGGTGATGCTCTGGGCCTCGGCCGTCAGGCAGGCGAGGTCGTCGCGGGTCATGTGCACCAGGCCAAAGCGGCGGCTGCCGGCCATCAACTGGCGCAAGCCCTGCGCGAGGCGCTCGTAGTAGGTGTAGAGGCCGAGGGCGCCGGGGGGCAGCTTCTCGAAAGCATCGTTGCCCAGCTCGTGACGCAGGTGAGTCGAGGTGACGAAGATCTCGTCGCGCGTGCGGCCGAACCTCTCGACGTAGACGGGCAGATCCTCGGCTTCGATCGCCCGGCCGATCGTCTTGCCGACCATCGCGGAGGCGATCGGACCTCGCGCCATCCCGATGAGCTTCACGAACGGAGCGCCCAGGCAGAGGCCCTTGAAGATCTGGTCCTCGAAGGCGAATCCGCCGGCCAGCGCCAGGGTGGGGACCTTCCTGCCGGCCTTGTGGAGCTGGACCGCAAAATCGTAGAGCAGCGAGTGCAGCTCGACCGGCGGGACGCCCCACTCGTTCATCATGCGCCACGGGCTCATTCCGGTGCCTCCACCGGCACCGTCGACGGTCAAGAGGTCGATGCCGTACTTGCTGGAGAAGACCAGGGCGCGGGCGAGGTCGGCGGGACGGTACGCGCCCGTCTTGAGAAAGACGTACTTGGCGCCGGCGTTGCGCAACTCGGCGACGCGCGCGGCGAAGCCCTCTTCCGAGACCATGCCGACGCGGCTGTGGCGCTCGAACTCCTTGAAGGCGCCGTGTTCGAACGCCTTGATGACGTTCGGGTCGGTCGGGTTCGGCAGGACGATGTAGCCTCGTTCGTAGAGGGTCTGGGCCTTCTTGAGGTTCGCGATCTTGACCTCGCCGCCGATGTCCTTTGCGCCCTGGCCCCACTTGAGCTCGACGATCTGCACGCCGAGCTGGTGAATGGCGTACTCCTGGACGCCGAGCTTGGTGTCCTCGACGTTGGCCTGCACGATGATGGCGCCGTAACCGTCGCGCTGGTGCTGCTGGTAGAGGCGCACTCGCTTGGCCAGCTCGGGAGAATCGACGGCCTTGCCGTCCTGGAACTTGGCTTCCATGTCCATCCCGACGACGTTCTCGCCGATGGTCAGGCCCGTGCCGGCGATGGCGCTGCCGATGGCAAGCCCCTCCCAGTTCTTGCGGGCGATGTCGGTGCTGCCGATGCCCGGGATGAGCCACGGCAGGCGGAACTTGATGCCGCCGTCGTGACCGAGCTTCACCTCCAGGTCGACGGCCGGGAAGATCGCCTGGTCCGAGTCCTCGGCGATACCGTGAGCGCCGACGGCGGTGCCCATGATGTTGAAGTGCGAGTAATCGATCGGATAGGTCTTTTCACTCGCGGCCGTGATGACGCCGAACGGCTGCGGATAAAGGACCTCGTGGCCGCGATAGGCGCTCTTGCCGATCTCGCACATGCCGATGCACCCGTCGACGCAGGTGACGCACATGCCCGAAACGGATTGGATCGACCCCTCGGTGCGGTTCTTCGTGAGAGTGGCCGCGGATGAATTGACTCTCGAAATTGACATGGGCGTTCTCCTCTGTGGGTGGGTGGCTGGGTGGCTGGGTGGTTGGATGGTTGGATGGCTGGGTGGTTGGAGGGATGCTGTGGGGTTTCAGACGCTGGGGAGCTTGCAGGCGACGCAGGGGTTCATGCTGCAGAGCATGTCTTCGAAGGGCGCTTGCTCGACGCATGGCGGCGTCAGGTTGGCACAGCCGCCGCAGACGGCCTTGTCCGGTTCGGTGAAGGTGCATCGGAGCTGGCATGCGGGACACACGTAGAGGCAGCCGCCGCAGCGGCGACAGAGCTCTGATGCGAGGTCGAAGGGCGTGCCTATCCGGCGATGCTGGCCGCGTCCCTGGAACCCGATGGCCCCCGCGACCATCTGCTCCTTGCACATGCGCACGCAACGGCCGCAGCAGATGCAGTCCTCGTGTTCCTGGCGGAAGCGTTGCTGGCGCACTCCGAGGGCCGAGGCGAGGTCCTGGATGACCTTGGACTGCGGGCAGGATGCCAACATCAGCTCGATCACCATCTTGCGGGCCTTCAGGACGCGCCTGGACGCGGTGCGCACCTTCATGCCCTCGCTGAGCTGGTAGGTGCACGAGGAGACGAGCTTGGCAGCCTCGCCCTCCCCGATCTCGACCACGCACAGACGGCACGCGCCATAGGGCGTGAGCCCTTCCATGTCGCAGAGCGTGGGGATTGGAAAGCCCAGGAACCGCGCTGCCTCCAGGAGGGTCGTGCCTTCCGGGAAGGTGTGCTCCAGTCCGTTGATTCTTGCCGTCAGCATGGGTCGTCCCTCCGGTCGGTGGAGAAGGTCACTGTTCCTTGGGCGCCGTCCAGTCCAGGTCACAGCGCAGGCAGCGCCTGGATTCGCCGGTGGCCCCCTCGACGCCCAGGCAGCCCTCGACCTCGGCGAAACCTTGCCGGCGCTGCTCCACGCGGCTCACCGGCGGCTGAGCGCGCCGGGCAGTGCCGCGCGCCTCGTCGCTCAAGGTCCCCGGCTCCACGTAGTGGCGAGGCAGTCGCGGCTCGGCCGGCTGCCGCAGCGGGACCCCTCTCAGATAGCGATCGATCGAGCAGGCCGCCTTGCGCGCGGCCGCGATGGCATCGACCAGCAGGCCGGGCCCGGTCACCGCATCGCCACCGGCAAAGACCCCGGCGCGGCTGGTTTCCAGCGTGTCGGAGGCGGCCTTCACGGCCCCGGCGCGGTCGCAGTCGATTCCGGTCCCGGTCAGCTCGGCCACGTCTCCTTGCTCTCCGATGGCGACGATCAGGGTGTCCAGCGCCACCCGCCGGGTCGTCCCCGCGAGCGGAACGGGCGAGCGCCGACCGCTCTCGTCGAACTCGCCCAGGGCGTTGCCCTGGAAGACGACGCCCGTGAGCTGCCCGGCAGAGGCGAGCACCTCGACCGGAGTGACGAGCTCGACCAACCCGATACCCTCCTCGCGAGACGCGTCGATCTCCTCCTGGAAAGCAGGCATCTCGCTCCTCGTGCGCCGGTAGTAGAGGGTCACGCTCTCCACTCCCGGCATGCGGACGGCCGCCCTGGCGGCATCGACGGCCGAGTTGCCGCCACCGATGACCCCCACGTGGCCCTTCGCGAGCTGGCGCCCCTCGAGGTTGATGGCCCGGAGGGCAAGCCCCAGCCGCCGGCTCCTGTGGGCTCCGATGGCCAGGAAGACCGCCCCGAAGCCGCTGTCGAAGAGCCCGTCGATCGTGAAGTCGCGCCCCACGGCCGTCTGGCACTTCAGAGTGATGTTCTCGTCCAGCAGCGACTGGATCTCCTTGCGCAGGACCTCGCGCGGCAGGCGATAGGAGGGGATGCCGGCAATCATCATCCCGCCCGGCTCGCCGAGCGCCTCGAAGACCGTCACGCGATACCCCATCAGACTGAGGTGGTGGGCCGCCGTCAGGCCGGCCGGCCCCGCTCCCACCACGGCCACGGGAGGACGCGGCCCGTCGGCGCTGGGTGCTCTCACGGGTTGGTAGGCGGAGGGCTCGACGCGGTCGGTGATGAACCTCTTGAGCGCCCGGATGGCGATCGGCTCTCCGCCGGTGGTCCCCAGGCGGCAGTGCGATTCGCAGGGGTGACTGCACACCCGGGCGCAGACGGACGGGAACGGGTTCGACTCGCGGATGACGCGGTAGGCCTGCTCGTATTCGCCCCAGCGCAGGTGGGCGACGTAGCGCCAGACCTCGGTCCCGAGGGGGCATCCCGACTGGCACGGTGCCCCGACCAGTTCCTTGCAGACCATCGCGGGACAGCGTTTGTGGACGATATGCGCGACGTACTCGTCGCGGAAGTAACGCAATGTGGACAGGACGGGGTTGGACGCCGTCCGCCCCAGGCCGCACATCGACGTCTCCTTGACGGCGACGGCCAGTTCCTCCAGCAGCGAGAGGTGCTCGAGCGTGCCGCGGCCGCGAGTGATGTCGTCCAGCAGCTCGGCCATCCGCTGGGTACCCTTGCGGCAGGGAAAGCACTTGCCGCACGACTCGTCCTTGAGGAAGTTCGTGAAGTACTTGGCGACATCCACCATGCACGTCGCGTCGTCCATCACGATCATCCCGCCCGACCCCATGATCGTGCCGGCCTTCACCAGGGCGTCGTACTCGAGCGGCAGGTCGAACAGCGAGACCGGGATGCACCCTCCCGAGGGACCGCCGGTCTGGACGGCCTTGATGGGGGCCTTGCCCTTGGGGCCTCCGCCGATGTCGTAGACGACCTCACGGACCTTGGTGCCGAGAGGTACCTCGACCAGGCCGGTGTTCTTGATCTTGCCGACCAGCGAGAAGATCTTCGTGCCCGTGTTACGGGGAGCGCCCAACTTGACGAACTCGTCGGCACCCTCCCGGATGATGAAAGGGACGTTGGCGAGGGTCTCGACGTTGTTGATGCAGGTGGGGCGCCCGTGGATGCCGCGGTCGATCGGATAGGGCGGGCGCTCGCGGGGCTCGGGCCGACCGCCCTCGACCGATCGAATCAGGGCCGTCTCTTCGCCGCAGACGAAGGCGCCCGCGCCGCGCACGATAGTCACGTCAAAGGCGAGGCCGGTGCCCAGCACGTTCCTTCCCAGGAGCCCGAAGTCCTCGGCCTGGCGGATGGCGATGAGCGCGTGCTTGATGGCCAGCGGGTACTCGGAGCGGACGTAGACGATGCCCTTGTCCGCGCCGATCGCGAAGGCCGAAAGAAGCATGCCTTCCAGGATGGCGTGGGGGTTGCCCTCGAGGAGGCCGCGGTCCATGTACGCCCCGGGATCGCCCTCGTCGGCATTGCAGACGACGTACTTGTCGCGGGAACCGTTGCCGGCCTTGCGGGCCAGCTCCCACTTCTTGCCCGTGGGGAAGCCCGCTCCACCCCGACCGCGGAGTCCCGAGCGCGTCACCTCGTCGACGACCCACTGCGGGTCTCCCCTGCGCAGGGCCATCTCGAGCGCGACGTAACCGGCCTGCTCGATGTAGTTGAGGATCCGAATGGGGTCGATCTTGCGATTGGGCCCCAGGATGCGGCGCGTCTGCTTGTGGAAGAACGGGATGTCCTGCTGCCGCTCGACCGGCGCGCCACCCTCGCCATCGTGATAGAGCAGCTCGGGCACGGTCTGGCCGGCCAGGGCAGCGTCCAGAAGGCGCGGGACGTCTTCGAGACGCACCCGCGGATACAGGTTGCCCGCCGGCTCGACCAGCAGGAACGGGTTCATCTCGCAGAGGCCCTGGCAGCCGGTGATCCGCAGAGACACCGCGTCCTGCAGGTTCCGCTGCGCGATCTGGCGCTTGAGGACCCGGATGGTGTCGTTCGAACCGCTCGCCTGCCCGCAGGTACCCGCGCAGGTGACCAGGCAGGGGCGCGGCGGCTCCGTGGCCTGCTCCTTTCGGGCCTGACGGCGGTATGCGGCAAACTCCTCGACCGTGGCGAACTTGCTCATCGTTTGCAGCCTCCAGAGACGCGCCCGACCGGGGCGGCGCCCATCAGACCCCGTTCAGAGGTCCAGCAGATGACCCTTGCAGCCGCGTCGCGGGCAGATCTGCACGATGCCGCCGCCCTCGACGATCATCGGCACCATCGTCGTCGCGCACTCCAGGCAGCGGCCCGCGCCGATCAGCTCTGCGTGACAGTGAGGACAGAAGAGGTGGGCGACCGCGTCCTCCGGCACTTCGTGGTCGCAGATCGAGGCGTAGCTGCCGTAGTAGGACGACAGCCGGAGGCACCCGTGGCCCCCACCGAACGCGATCGTCACTCGCACCGACGGTCGCCCGTCGATCGGGTAGTTCGGGTCCATCAGACTGTGGTTGCAGTGCGGGCAACGCACCTCGACGGGGATCACGCGCGGGTCGCTACGCAACTCGACCTGGTCGAGCCCGCTGCGGGTCCTGTCCAGGATGCCCTTCACACTCTGCTTGCTGCAGTTGGGGAAGTAGTGGCCGTCGACCACCACGATCGGCCCCAGGGCGCAGGCCCCGACGCAGTTGACCGTCTCCAGGGTCACCTGGCGATCGGGGGTCGTCTCCCCGGGCTCGACCCCGAGCCGGCGTTCGAACTCCTCTGCGACGATGGGCGCGCGCCGCACGTGGCAGGCCGTGCCCAGACAGACCGAGACGAGGTGCTCGCCGCGAGGCTTGAAGGTGAAGAGCTTGTAGAACGTGGCCACCCCGTAGATGTCCACCAGCGAGCGGCCGGTCGCCGCGGCCACCTCTTCGAGGGCCTCGCGCGGCAGGTAGCTGTACTTGGCCTGGACGTCCTCCAAGATCGAGAGGATCTCACCACACTGCCCCGAGTGCTTCCTGATGATCTGCTGCAAGGCGTCGACGCTCATAGATCGCTCCTGGGATTCCCGACAGTCGCTGGCGGCAGCACGCCGGTCTACTCGAACTCCTCGCAATGCCAGACACCCTCCTCGGGCCGGGCGAACGAGCACCGGCCCCGGGCCAGGCACGTGGCGCACAGGCCCCGGTAGGTGCGCGACTCGGCGGGCAGCGCCGCGGCTGCTTCGTCCTTGCCGGCAGCCGGCACGACACGCGATTCGCCCGGCCTGGCGACGAACTCCTCGCAGAAGACGACCGGCGCCGTCCGGTGGCGCAAGTAGAGGCAGGTCTCCGCATGGTCGCAGGTGACGCAGAGCCCGCCCGTCACGTCCGTCTCGCAAGCGAGCCGCTCGGTGGATTTGTTGGTCCGCTGGGGGCGCCTACCCGAGGACTCGGCCCGGGGCTGTCGCCGCGGCCGGGTCGTTCCAACTGCTGTACTCGTTCTCATGGGACTGCCTCCTCTGTTTCGCGTCACCGGTTGCCGCAAGCTCGGCTCGGCGACGGGGCCGGCAGGAGGCAACAGCGGTGCCAGTCAGCAGGCGGCGAGCGAAGCCCGCGGGGTGTTCGGCCGCTCCGAACGAGACTGCGTGCCGCTCGCCGGGCACGAGGGCGTCCTCTGCGGGTGCCGTTCGAAGCTCCGTTCGCGCAGGCGAGGACCGGGGAGGATCGACCCGGCGGGGCGAAACGAACCAGCCCGGTCTTCAGGCCGGGCGAGTCAGTCCGGCGTCCTTGCCGGCGACGGTCCGCGGAGTGGGCCGGTTCGGACGGGCCAGAGTCTGTCCAATGGGGCACCGGTCAGATCCGACCGCAGTTGCCGCACAGTCAGCGAGGTAGGGGCGGGGCTTGTCCCAATGGCATTAGATCGTGATGGTTGCCATCTCCTGCCATGGGTTTGTCGGAGAGGCCGCAACGGTGGCCACGCCTGAAGGTAGAAGCGGCTTCCAGCCGCTTTCTTGGGCGGCCGGGCTCACGTCCGGCTCCGAGGAAGCGGCAAGATGCCGCTTCTACCCTACCGGCTTCTGTCATGCCT
>JACQZL010000312.1 GCA_016213865.1 Candidatus Rifleibacteriota bacterium | reverse complement strand
GCCTGCGACTCAAACCCCGGCCGCCAGCATCCTCGGCGGAGGGGCCGGAACCTTGCCGCCGCAGCCCGGACCGCCGCCCGGCGCCACGGTCGAGTTCCTCATCGCCGAGGGCAATGCGCTGCTCGCGGCCGGGTATGTGGATGCGGCGCTGTAGGACTTCCAGCGTGTGATCAACCTCGCGCCCGATACCTCGCCGCTGGTCAGCAAGGGCTGGTACGGCCTGGCCCGCTGTTACATGTCGCAGGGCAATCAGGAGCTGGCCAAGGCCAGCCTGGAAGAGGTCCTCTCCCGCAACAACGACCCCGAGTCGGTCAACGCTTCTCGAGACGTCTACAAGTCGCTCAAGGGGCAGGCCGATCTGTCGGTCCCGCAAGTCCAACAGACGGTGCTCTACCTGCAGTGGCGCTACCAGAGCATCCCGTTCTTCAGCTTCATCTCGAAGTTCCTCGCCTGGCGTGACCTGAAGTCCGCCGAGAAGCAGCTCGAGGGCGCGCAGGTGCTGGCCAACACCTTCAACCCGCGCTACCTCATCGCCCCGGTCCAGGCTCCCGCCGCTTCGGTGTTGTCGGCCGACGGCACCACCGTGCTCTCGGCCACCTACATCCCGGCGCCGTCCGAGTTGGGAACTGCCACGCAGGGCAGCACCATCTCCCCCGTCACCACGGGCAGCCTGCAACCCGCGACGCAGCCTCTGGGCAACATCATGAGCACGGGGCCCGCGGCGAACGCGATCGCCCCGACCGCTGGCAGCGCTCCTGCTTCCACTCCCGCCGCCCCGGTCGACGACCTCAAGGCAAAGCAGGAAGCGTATCTGGCTGCCTATCGCAAGCTCCAGGCGGCCATGGCCGCCAACGACGCTGCTGCGATCCAGGCGGCGACGAAGGCCTTCCAGAGTGCGATGAAGGCCTACAACGCGGCCCGCTCGGCCGTCACGGCCCCCTGAAGCGCGTCCGGAACGAGCCCTTTCAACACCCGGTGCCCCTCCAGGCACCGGGTGTTTCGTTATGCCGGCCCGGCCGGGGGTTGGACAGGTCCCGGCCGCAGTGGAGCACGTCGCTCGTGTCCGCAAATCTCCTCCGGGCGATGAAGGCCGCGGGAATGCAGCAGTCGCGGGCCGACGCGTGCGCCAGGGCGCTGGCCCTGGACCCGGAAGACGAACCCATCGTGGCTTCGCGGGTCCGCGACGAAATGACCCGTTAAGTCCTCGTTCGCGAGAGCCTGGGCCTCACCTACTACGTCAGCGAAGTCGACTCGCTGGGCGAGCCGAGCCGCCAGGCGCATCTGGCCGGCCTCCTGAAGGCCGAAAGGCGGATCTTGCAGGCCTGGCCCTACGACTTCCGGGCGGGTCTGCCGGCCACGCATCCACGGGACGCTTCGGGGGCGATGCGGGACGCACTTGAGTTGCACGGCTTCGCGGTGGACAGCTACCGGCACTCTCGAGCGTTCATCAACAGGCTCTCGCACGAGCTCGGCGCCCCCGTGCCTCCCGAGCCGCAGCGCGCTCGCGCCAGGTAGACCGGCGGACCGGCGCCGCTTTCCCTCAGCGAGTCGATGCGGGCACGCGGAACTTGACCAGGCAGCCCTTGCCCGGTTTGCTCTTGATCTCGACCCGGCCCTTCATCTGGCTCATGTAGCGCTGCACAATGGCCAGTCCCAGCCCCAACCCGTGGGCCGTCCCCGCGATGCCCGGCTGGGTCACGTCCCCGAGGTTCTCCCGGAGGCCTGGCCCGGTGTCGAGGACACTGATCTCGACGAAATCGCGCCCGCTGTCGTCGTGGACGCGCTTGGTGGTGAAACCCAGCTTGCCCCCCGGGGGGACGAAGCAGAGCGAGTTGACCACGACCTGCTCGAGGCACATCCGAAGTCGCTCCGGGTCGGCCAGCCCGGCCGGCAAGCCTGCCTCCAGGGAGGTCGTCAGCGAGATCTTGGCCAGGTCGACCGTCTGGCCCGAGAGCAGGCGGGCCCTCTCGGCGAACTGGTCGGCCCGCGGGAGCAGGGAATCCTTCACGAGCGAGTTGACGTCGACGGTCTCGGCTCGCGAGGGGTTGCTGTCGACGAACTCCCGGAGCGTCTCCAGATAGAGCGCCAACAGGCCTAACTTGTCCTTTGCCTCCACCTTTCCCCCGTTGGTCGAGGCGCGCAGGACCTCCGCGGCGAGTCCTGCCGCCAGGGTCAGCGGACGAGTCAAGTCGACCGCGCTCGTGATCCGGACCAGTCGGTCCAGGTGTTCGATGAGCGCGCCGACCGGCTCGGGGATCGAGGCCCCCGTGGTGGCGGGCAAGGCGGGGCCGGCCGACTGCTCGACCGCGTCCTCCAGCTTGTACTTGGCGCGCTGGGTCTTGGACTGCGTGGCGGCCGCGGTGAGCCGTTTGACCTCGTCCAGGCCCGTCACGCCGCGCAGCGCCTTGACCAGCGCCGAGTCGCGAAGCGTGAGCATCCCGGTTTCCAGGGCCGCCTCCTGCAGCTCGAAGTTCGAAGCGCCGGCCAGGATCTTCTCGCGGAACGGCTCGCCGAACGGCAGGACCTCGTGAATGCCGACCCGGCCCTTGTAGCCCTCGTTGCAGACCTGGCACCCGACCGCCTTCTGGAGCTGGACGGTCGGAGCGTCGAAGTCGAGGCCGGCCAGCTCGGCCAGACGGCGCGTCATTCCCCACATGACCAGCTCGTCGTGCGGGATGTCGGCTGGCTGGCGGCACTCCAGGCAGAGCTTGCGGATGAGACGTTGCGCCAGGATGACCTTGACCGCCGACGCGATGATGAAGCGGTCGATGCCCATCGTGATCAGGCGATCGATCGTGCCGATCGCATCGTTGGTGTGGAGGGTCGACAGCACCAGGTGCCCCGTCATCGCTGCCTTGAAGGCGATCGAGGCGCTGTCCAGGTCACGGATCTCTCCCAGCAGGATGATGTCCGGGTCCTGGCGCAGGAAGGACCGCAGCACTGAAGAGAAGGTGAGCCCGATGTCGGGCTTGATCGCGACCTGGGTGATCCCGTGGACCGAGAACTCGACCGGGTCCGGACCGAGAACTCGACCGGGTCCTCGGCCGTATGGATGTTGACCTTCGGATCTTGCAGCTCGTGGAGTGCCGAGTAGAGGGTCGTGCTCTTTCCGGAGCCGGTCGGTCCCGTGACCAGGACGATGCCGTTGGGCATGTGGATGCCCCAGCGCAGGTCCTCGAGGGCCTTCTTCTCGAGGCCCAGGTCCTCCATTGCCACGGACGAGCGACTCTGGTCGAGGAGACGGATCACGACCTTCTCGCCCCAGATGACGGGCAGCACCGCGACGCGGAAGTCGATCACCTTGTTGTCGACCTTCATCCGGAACTTGCCGTCCTGGGGAAGACGGTTCTCGGCGATGTCGAGACTGCACATCACCTTGATGCGGCTGACGATCGCCGCGGCGGCTTCGATGGGCGGCTGCATCACGTCCGTGAGCACGCCGTCGATCCGGAACCGGATGCGAAGCTCCTTCTCGCACGGATCGATATGGACGTCGCTGGCCCCCTTGGCGACGGCGACGCCGATCACCTTGTTGATGAGGTTGACGATCGGGGTCGCTTCCTCGTTGAACCCCGTTTCGAACTGGCCGCTGACCTCGGCGCTGGGCGACTCGAGCATCCCCATCAACTCGTCTTCTTCGCCCAGGAAGTTCTTTGCGGCCGTGTCGAAGTCCGACTTGGTGATGATTACCGGAAGAACGGTGAAACCCGTGATGTTCTGGATGTCGTCGAGGGCCAGGACGTTGAGCGGGTCGACGATGGCCACCGTCAGCACCTTGCCCTCGAGGCGGAAGGGGAGGAGCTGGTTCTTCAGGCACATCCGCTTGGGGATCTTCTGGAAGAGCGTGACGTCCGGCGGCGTCTTGGCCAGGTTCACGTACGGGAGGGCCATCTGCTTGGAGAGGGCCATCGCGAT
This sequence comes from Candidatus Rifleibacteriota bacterium, assembly GCA_016213865.1. Next base: position 890 of record JACQZL010000312.1, on the reverse strand, counting down.
GTCCCGGTCCTTGACGGTGCCCATCTCGACCAGGGCCTCGCCCAGGCGCCGCTTGTGGGTCTTGGAGTAATCAAGTGCGGCCGTGAGCTGCTCGGGCGTGATGGTCTTCTGCTCGAGCAGCAGGTCGCCCAGCCTGAGACGGCGGGTCTTGGCCGCCTGCTTCTTGACCTCGGCCGAGTGGCGGGCCATGTGCTCCGAGAGTTGCTGCTCGGTGATGAAGCCGAGCGAGACCAGGGCGGTGCCGAGGAGGATGTTCTTCTCGGAGGCGAACTTGACGGCGTCCCCGAGCTGCTGCTCGGTGATCACGCTCTCGTCGACCAGCAGTTCGCCGAGGCGCTTGCGCTTGGGCGTCTCCTCCTTGTCCGGTCCGGGGACGCGAATCGTGCCGGTCGGCATCGTATCGGAGCGCGTGGCTGTGGCTGCCGCCTGGGCCAGCGCCGCCGCCGTGGGCGAGGTGCCGGAGTGGCTGGGCACGATGGGTGGTTGGCCCTGCGTGGCAGCGGGGGGCGACGGGTCAGCCGCGGGCTTGGCGTCCGTGCGAACCAGCCTGGCCAGCGCCTCGGGCTTCACCAGATTCAGCTTGAAGAGGCTTGCCTGGAAGCTGACGTTCTCGCTCGCCGAGTACTCCAGGGCCCGCCTGAGGTCGGCCGGCGCGAGGATCCCGTTGTCCAGCAGCGAACGAGCCATACGCTTCTCCGAGTTGGAGAGGTTGTAGGCCGCGCTCGGCGGGGCATCCTGAGTGGGGGACATCGGAAGGGCGAGGAAAGCCCAAGAGGATCTTAACATCGCCCTATCGGCCTGGCAACGCGGGCGGCCACTGACCACTGAAGCCCTCGCCCGGCCGTGGCGCCGCTTCCGGCCGCTGCGAGGTCTCGAAGCTCCGCCTGCAG
>JACQZL010000311.1 GCA_016213865.1 Candidatus Rifleibacteriota bacterium | reverse complement strand
CGGAGCCACAGAGAAAGAGAGACCGTGAGTGGCGACGTCCATCGGATGACAAGACGAGGGAGACTCGAGGGGTCGCGGCGCCTGCGAGCGAGGCAGAGAAAGATCCCTCTGTGCCTCTGTGTCTCCGTGTTTCTCCCGCAAGGGGGGGGCCACCCACGGGACGCGCACCCTCTCGAGACCGGGGCGGCTTCGACAGGCAAGGAAAAGGGCCCGACGCCTTTCGGCGCCGGGCCCGAACTGACGGGGCTGAGAGAGCCTTCGCTACTCGAGCTTGCCCAGGACCAGAGCGATCAACGCCATTCGCAGAACGACGCCGTTGAACGCCTCGATCCAGTAGCGGGCGTGCCGCGTCGAATCCACGTCGGGCGGAAGCTCGTCCATGCGCGGCAACGAATGGAGGATGACGACGCCGGGCTTGGCCTTGGCCTTGAGCAGCTCGCGCGTGACCTTGTACTCGGGCGGCGTGAGGCCCTTCTTGGCCTCGGCCGGGTCGACGCGGGACTTGGTGTAGTCGGCCTGGACGACCGGCTCCATGTAGATGATGTCGGCCTTGTCGATGCAGTCGTGGACCGATTTGTGCAGGTTGACGCGCGTGTTGCGGGCGTCCAGCTCGGCCAGGTACTCCTGGGTCGGCGCCATCTCGGGCGGGTAGATCAGGTGCAGCTCGATGTCGAACTGGGAGGCGGCATAGCCGATGGAGTGCATCGTGCGCATGCGCATGTCGCCCACACACATGAAACGTAGCCCGTCCAGGCGGCCGCACTCCTTCTGGATCGTGTAGAGGTCGGTGAGGACCTGGGTCGGGTGCTCGCCCCAGCCGTCGCCGCAGTTGATGATCGGGACCGAAGAGAACTTGGCCGCCTCGGCCGGAGCGCCGAGCTGGAAGTGCCGCATCGCGATGACGTCGGCGTAGTACTCCAGCATGTGGACGGTGTCCTTGATCGACTCCTGGTAGAAGTCGCCGGCGCGCGTCATCTTGGCGTCGGAGAAGCCCAGGACGTGGCCGCCCAGGCGGTGCATCGCCGCTTCGGTGGCCATGCGCGTGCGGGTGCTGGGCTGGTAGAACGCCGTCAGCAAGGTCTTGTCCTTGCACAGGTCGGCGTTCTTGCGATTACGGGCGTACGGCGCCAGCAGGTCGCAGGCCTCGAAGATACGATAGTAGTCGTCTCGCTCGAAATCCTTGAGCGACAGGATGTCGCGTCCATTGAAGCTCTTCATCCTTATCTGTCCTCTCCTCGACGGTTCGTCCACGGTTCGTGTTTTCGCCCGGTCGGGCCGGCCGTCGCCCGGCGCCTCCGGTTCGGATGTGCCTACTTGGCCGGGAACAGGCTGTCGAGCTTGGCGGGGTCGGGCGAGATCGTCCGGGGCTCCCCGGCCATCTTCATCGCCGAGGCGATGTCCTTGAGGCCGTTGCCGGTGTTGAGCATCACGATGTGCCAGGACGGGTCGACCAGCTTCTGGGCGACCGCGGCCGAAAGGCCCGCCCAGCTCGTCACGCCGGCCGGCTCGCCGAAGATCCCGGCCCCGCGAGCGACCTCGCCGATGGCCGCGAGGATCGCGTCGTCGGGGACGGTGACGCCGAACCCCTTCGAGGCCTTGATCGCCTGCACCGCGGCGTCGCCGTCGCGCGGCAGGCTGACCGAGATCGAATCGGCCACCGTGTTGCCGTCCACGGGCCGGATGACGCCGTCCCCGTGAAAGGCCTTGACGACGGCCGCCGAACCCTCGGCCTGGACCGCGAGGAGCCGCGGCACGCGGTCGACGAAGCCCAGCTTGTGGAACTCCTCGAAGCCCTTCCAGACTCCCGAGATGATGTTGCCGTCACCCACGGGCACGACCACCAGGTCCGGCGCCTTCCAGCCGAGCTGCTCGAGGATCTCGAACGAGACGGTCTTCTTGCCTTCGCGGGTGTAGGGGTTGTAGCCGGTGTTCCGGTTGTACCAGCCGAACTTGGCCGTCGCGGCCAGGCAGAGATCGAAGGCCTGGTCGTAGGTGCCTTCCACGGCCAGGACCTCGGCTCCGAAGGTCAGGAGCTGAGCGATCTTGGCCCTGGGAGCGGTCTTCGGCACGAAGATGCGGGACCGCATCCCGAGTGCCGCCGAGAGCACCGCGGTGGCGGCCGCGGCGTTGCCGGTCGAAGCGCCCGTCACGAGCTGGTGGCCCAGGTCGCGTGCCCGCGCGAGCGCCACAGAGCTGGCCCGGTCCTTGAACGAGGCGCTGGGGTTGCGTCCGTCGTCCTTGATCTGGAGCCGCCTGAGGCCCAGAGAGGCCGCCAGCTTGGGCGCGTCCACCAGCGGGGTCCAGCCGACCGGAGGCCCGTCGAGACGCTGCTGAACGGGCAGCATCGGCAGGTATCGCCAGATGGTCCAGTCGCGCGAGGCTTCCAGGTCCTTTCGATGCCAGGTCTTGCGCACGCGGTCCAGGTCGAGCTCGACCTTCAGGTTGCCGCTGCAGGCCGGGCAGACGTACAGGGAGTCCTCGAGTGCCGAGACCTTGCCGCAGCGCACGCAGGCCAGACCCGAGGCATTGCCGGCGGGGGTCACGCGACGATCCATGTCCCGGCCTTCCCTTCGAGCGCCTCGACCAGGTGGGCGGGATCGGTGATCAGCGCTTGCTTGCCGCCCGACTCCAGGAACTCGATGACCGCGCCGATCTTGGGCTTCATGCTGCCGGCCGCGAAGTGGCCCTCGGCCATGTACTTCTTGGCCTCGGCCAGCGTGAGCCGATCCAGGGTCTGCTGATTGGGCTTGTTGAAATTGAGGCAGACCTGGTCGACCGCTGTCGAGATGATGAAGACGTCCGCCTCGAGGTCGCGAGCCAGCAGGCTCGTCGCCAGGTCCTTGTCGATGACGGCCGCGACGCCCGTGACCTTGCCCGTTTCGTCCTGGACGACCGGGATGCCCCCGCCGCCCACGGCGACGACGACGACGTCCGACTCGAGAAGGCGCTTGATGGCGTCCAGCTCGAGGATCTTCTTCGGGATGGGAGAGGCGACGACCCGCCGGAACCCGCGCCCGGCGTCCTCGACGATGTCCCACTTGTCCTTGGCCTTTCGATCGTCGGCCGTCTCTTTGTCCATGAACGAGCCGATCGGCTTGCTCGGCTTCTGGAAGGACGGGTCGTCGCGATCGACCAGCACCTGGGTGACGATGGTGGCCGTCAGGGGCCTCTGCTCCCAGTCGCGGGTGATGTTCATCATCGCCTGCTGGATCTGATAGCCGATCGCGCCCTGCGTGTCGGCCCCGCACGAGTCCATCGGCACGTCGTGCAGCTCGTGCCGAGAAAGCTCGCTGCGGCGCAGGATGAAGCCGACCTGGGGGCCGTTGCCGTGCGTGATGACCACGCGGTAGCCCCGCTTGACGAGGCCCGCGATGTGCGTGCAGGTCTGCTCGACTGCCGCGTACTGGTCGGGCACGCTCTGGTGGCCCTTGTCGACGATCAGGGAGTTGCCGCCGATGGCGATGATGGCGAGCTTCTTCTGGTTTGCCACTTGTGGTTGCCTCCTGGCTGGCGAATCCGCGGGGCGGGGCGGGTCTTCCCGCCCCGGCCGGATGCCCGGACTCGACTTTGCGTGGGTGGATGTCGGTAGGAACTCGAGGGATGCGTGGGGAGTCCGAGGCGGACGTCAGTCGATCGCCGCCAGCGCCCCGCTGCGCTCGTTGAACTGGGTGATGAGCTTGTCCCACTCCTCGGTCTGGCCGAAGGTCTCGGTCCAGAAGTCGGGCTCCCACAGCCGGTCGAGCTCGGCGGACGTCTTGCCCTGCTGCTCGACCCACGTGAAGTACTTGAGGTTGTGCAGCGCCTTCCGGTCCCAGTACCCGAGCTCGCGCAGCTCCCCGACCGCCGCGCCCTCGCGCTAGCG
>JACQZL010000310.1 GCA_016213865.1 Candidatus Rifleibacteriota bacterium | reverse complement strand
CTTCCACAGGTCCGGCCAAGTCGCTGTCGTGTGACCGGGCGCCCAAAAAGCGGCTGGAAGCCGCTTCTACCTTCTGGCGTGGCCATCGTTGCGGCCTCGCCGGCAAACCCATGGCAGGAGATGGGAACCATCACGATTTAGTGCCATTGGGACAAGCCCCCGCGCTACACCGCGCACGAAGCCAGTCGCGGCTGCTAACCCACGAACCGCGCGCGCCCGCGCGTGCCGACCGTTGCAGGAGCGGCCCGTGGCTGTAACACTGATGGTCGACTTCACAGGACTCGGATCGCCAAGGGAGGCGTTATCAAGATGGTCAGCTCCAGCTTCAGCCGGACCGCCGGTCGAGGGGCAAGGCTCACGATTGCCCTGCTCCTGTCATTGGCCACCAGCCTGTCGGCCACCCTTTTGGAGAAGGTCGAGTTCGACCAGCTCTGCCAGAAGGCCGACCTGGTCGTCGTTGGCCGCTGTTCGGCGCAGGAGTGCGTCTGGGACCGTTCCCATACCACGATCCTGACCGTCTACACGTTCGCGGTATCCGAGACTGTGAAGGGTCGCGCGGTCCCCTCGGTCCGGGTGACGACGTTGGGGGGTATCATCGGCGACCAGGGACAGGGCGTTGCCGGGTCGCCACGGTTCAAGGAGGGCGACGAGTACGTCCTGTTCCTGGAGCCTGAACCGGAGGCGGGGTGGCGGTGCAAGGGCTGGACGCAAGGGTGCTACGCGGTCCTCACCGATCCGACGACCCGCGTCAAGACCGTGCGCGGCGACACCACGGGCGTGTCGCTGGTCGGGAAGGGCTCCTCCAAGCTCGAAGAGGGACAGCCCGGCAAGCCGATGGGCCTGTCGAGCTTCCTGGACGCCGTGCGCGGCCACGCCGCGGCCAAGAGAGAGGCAAAGTGAACCGGTTCTCACTCCCGTTGGTCTGCTTCCTGCGCGCGGCCTCAGCGGCTCACGGCGGGGTCCCGTCGAAACCGTGCGTTCATGCGACTTCCCAGGCTCCGAACGGGTGACCGTGTTCCTTCAGGGGCGCGTGCGGGCCGGCGTGGCCGGTGCGGAAGGCGGACGGCTGGTCGTGGCCAGCAAGGTGTCCACTGAACTGGCCAGCGGACCCGCGACGCGGCGCACCGTGTCCACGGTCGTCGAGACCAGCCGGCCCGCCTCGGCCGACGATGCGAGCTCGCTGGCCTGCTTGGCCGCCTGGGCCAGAGAAGGGTCCGGAGCGTGCCCGGCGATCTGGGTGAGAGCGTTGGCGCAGGCACCGCGGATGGCCGGGTCCTTCAAACCGGAGGACAGGGCATCCACGGCCTCCTTCGAGGACGAGCTTCCCAACACCGTGGCCAGGTGACGCCGGACGATCGGGTCTGTCTCCCGCTCGAACTGGCGCACCAGGTCCGCCACGACACGAGGGTCGACGTTGGTCCAGTCGGCCCCGTTCTTCACCGCCTCCAGGAGCGATTCGCCCAGTTTTCGGACCCTCGGGTCATCGGCCCCCAGGAAGTCCAGGATGTACGGCAAGGCCCGTTCGCCGAGACTGGCCAGGTGCCTGAGCGCCAACCTCTCGAGCGGAGGGCAGTACCTGAGCGCCAGGGCCGAGAGCGTCGCGTGGAACGCCAGGGCCAGGATCGCCCCCAGGAGCAGCACGAACGGGAGTCGTTTCAACCACCGGCGCATCGTCGGGGTAGCATACCACCGTCACAAAGGCTACAGGCTGCCGGTCAAAGGGAGCGTCCCTGAAAGGGGGGAAGTCGCATCATTGCGTCGGGGGCTTTTTCCTGTCTTGGTGGTGGCGGGTCTCCAGACCCGCCAGTACTGGCGCAGCTTCTCAGCCGGTCTGGAGACCGGCCACCACCGAGTTCCCCACGATCTGGGGACGCTCCCCCGGTCGAATCCCAGGTGATTGGACCTGCAGCCTGCAGCCTGTGGCTTGCAGCCTCAGCGCCTGTGAAGCATCTTTTCGGCACCGGTCAAATCGGGCCAGTTCGGCGGACAGTCCGCAAGGTAGAAGCGGCATCTTGCCGCTTCCAAGGTACGGTTGCCGGAGCCCTGAAGCGGCTGGAAGCCGCTTCTACCTTCCCGGGCCAGAGTGTGCAGGAGGTCGTGACTCGATGGACCGGTGCCAACTCTTCAGACAGCATCTCCGATAGATTCACAGATCCTTAGCAGACCTTCTTCTCGACCATGAAGGCGCCGCGGCTGTCGTAGACGTAGAGGATCTCGTTGCCGAGGGACATGCCGGCGACTCCGCCGAAGGTCTCGACGACGATCTCGAAGTTGCCCGTGGCCTTGTTCAGGCCGGCGGACTTGACCTTGGGACCGGCGCCGTCGCAGACACCCGACGGAGTGCCCGGATGGACCAGGCTGTAGCGGCCGATGGCGTCCTCGCTCAGTGTCTCGAGGACGCTCTCGTCGACGCGGAAGCACCCGCCCGCCCTCTTGGTGAGGTCGCGGCGGCCGATGCTGGTGACGAGCAGCGAGCCGGACTTGGCCGGGTCCTGGATGCCGGTCAGCTCGACCTCGAGGCCGGAGAGGGCTCCGAGCGCACCGGCCAGGGGACCCGCGGCGACGAACGACATCTGGCCGACCGTGGCATGGTCCTTCTGGACCTGGACGGGCCCGATGACCCGCACGGGCGATTGGGTGATATCACAGCGCGTCAGGCGAAGCTCGCCGACCTCGAAGCGAGGCAGGGCTTCGCCACCGATGGCGACCTGGCGGCAGACGAGACCGCGGACCGCCAGGTGCTGGCCGACGCTGGCCTGGACGGCCGGGGCCATCGGGCCGCTCACGAGGAACCGCTGGGCGCCGATCGCGAAGGCCTCGCGCCGGGGCGTCTCGACGCCGCCGATCGAGGAGACGCCGATGAGACCCTCGACGTCGCAGGGTTGGGGACCCGCAAAGGCGAGCGTGGTCGTGACGAGGAGTGCCAAGACGAGGACTGAGCTGGAAATGCGGAAATGGAGCATTGGAATTACCATCCTTTCGGACCGGGGTGGGCTGCGAGGGCCGAGGACTCGGCAGTCCCGCGGCTTCTCCCGGGGTGCGGCACTTGCCAAAAAGCAAGAGAGCCGCTCGAGGTCGGAGTACCTGAAACCCGCCGGGCCCGCGTTGACGCGGCCCATTGGGAATTCCCCCTGCTGGATACTCGGTCGGATCGGGTTCCGGTCCGGGCCTGCGAAGGCGAGTGCCCTCGAAGACAAAAACACCCGCGGCCTACTGACTTCTCACGCTGGGTGTCCCGGACGGCTACTACAAGATCGCTACAACCTACTTGGCGTGCAGGGTACCACCGCGGCGCCGCGCTGTCAACCATGAAAGAGGCGGGGGGGAGCGATGCAGGCAGAAGCCGCATCACTGCGAAGGCACGAGGAGACCAAAACACGAAGGCACGAAGGACACGAAGAGCGGCACAAAGGGCCTCCTTCGATCACGCCTCTGTTCGTGCAGTCCTTTGTGCTTTCGGGTCTTCGTGGTTCAAGGGTCCGTGGACTCCCCCATGAGTGAACGTCGCTCCCTGGACCTCGTCGCCCGTTGCCGGAAAGGGCCGGATCGGCTACAAAGGTACTGAGTGGCACCCTGTCCCCAGTGCAAGACCGAGCTTCCTTACGACGCCAGGAAGTGCCCCTGTTGTGGCAAGAGCTTCCTGGCTTCGTGGTCGGGCACCAACGAGCTCGCGATACGGCGGGCCCTCAAGACGATCAAGAGCGCCCGGACAGGGCATCGGTCGGGACGCGGCAGGGGTCTGGTGGACTGGCGGGACGCGGCCGGCGGCCTCATCCTCGGGTTCTTCGTCCTCTACTTCGTCTTCGCGCGCATCCAGATCGTCACGCAGGCCGAGGCGGCCCGGAGCGCGGAGCAGGCCGAGGACACGGCGGAGCAGTTCCGCAGCCAGGTGCGCCTCACGGACAGCTACTTGCTGCCGGTCCTGGACGGAGTGGAAGTGCGAGGGTCGCTCCACAACGGCGCCGAGCGCCTGCTGCTGCAGGCCGAGGTGGTCACGGAGTTCCGCGATCCGGAGGGCCGGCTGGCAGGCAGCGCCTCGGGCGTGGTAAAGGTGGTGGAGGCGGGCAAGACGGTCCCCTTCTCGGCCTTTGGCAAGCTCCGCTCCTCGACGACCAAACGGGAGGGTTGGAAGTGGAAGACCGAACTGGGCAAGACGGTCTGGGCGCCCTAAACTGTAGGTGTGAGATTGCCGGCACACGGTCCAGGTGTCCTCGCCACCCGGGGCTGCAGGCCGGAGATGGCTGGTTGCAGGCCGATTCGCCTGCGGCCTTGCCGGATTGCCTTCCGGCCCGCGCCCGAGGCCTTCGTGTGCCCTCAAGTCTCGCACGGCGCCAGGACACCCCATGCAGCAAGCGACCTTCGATAACAGACGGCTCATCACGATGACCGGGGGCCCCCGGTTTTCGTTCAGATAGGCACGGAGCGACGGGCTCCGCTCGCCTCGGCACAGGACCCATGGAAAAACTGTTCACTGCACTCGGGGCCACAGCCCTGCTCGCGCTGGCACTGGGCCTGGCCGCGGCGCCGGCCGGAGAGGTTCCCTGGGGCGGCCTGCTCTGCGCCCACTTCGTCAACATCTGGCTCTGGAGCGCCGCCTATGTCTTCGTTTCGCGGCGCTACCGCGAGGCCCGTCAGAGCGAGAACACCGGGGCGGCCAGCGTCCTCTTCCTCCTGTCGCTGCTGACCATCGCCCTCTTTCTGAGCAGCCTCCACGAGGGCTTGCTCCTGGCGAGCGAGCACGGCATCCTCCTGGGCAACACGGTCTACCACGTCGCCCGCAACCACCCGCTGGCCATGGCCCTTTCCCAGATCCTGTTGGGAGTGGGCGCCCTGGCGATCCTGGTGACGATGCGTCGCGAGTCGAACCTGGCCACGCTGATCGAAGAGTCCGACGCGGCCCGCACCATCCGGCGGCTCAACACGGAGCTCTCGCAGGAAAAGCAGAAGCTGCAGACTGTGGTGCTCGGCATCCGCGGAGGGTTGGCGATGCTCGACGTCGAGGACCACATCCTGTGGCACAACGACACCTACGGCGCCTGGTTCGGCCGGGACAGCTCCCTGACCGGAAAGGACTGCCGCAAGGTCCTGGGCGTCGTTCCAGCCGACCCGAATCCGTGGCCGCACGACCGTCTACGCCAGAGCCGCGAGAACGTCGCCCAGTCAGAGCTGATGCTCACGCTGGCCTCCGGCAGCCAGCGTCCGTTCCTGGTCAGCGCCTACACCATCGCGGCCGACGACGGCAGCATCACCGGCCACCTCCAGTTGCTCCAGGACATCTCCGAGCAAAAGCAACTCCAGGCCCAGTTGCTCGAGAGTGAGAAGCTCTCGGCCGTGGGCCAGCTCATCAGCAGTGTGGCGCACGAGCTGAACAACCCGCTCGCGATCCTGGTCGGCTACTCCGAGATGACGGTCGAAGAAGAGGACGTGCCGGCCTCCGTCAAGCAGACGATGGAGATGATCCGGCAGAACTCGACGCGCTGTCAGAGGGTGGTCAAGAACCTGCTGCAGTTCGTCCGCCGGTACAAAGTCGAGACCTGCTCGAAGAGCATCCGCGACCCGATGGCCGCCGTGCTGGAGCTGAAGCGCTACCAGTTGACCGTCGACAACATCGAGGCGGTCCTGGATTGCCCCTGGGACCTGCCCGAGACGATGATGGACGAGCACAAGATGCAGCAGGTCTTCCTCAACCTCGTCAATAACGCCCATGACGCGATCTCCGAGCAGCGGCGACCCGGACACATCTGGCTGTCGGCCCGGGTCGAGGACGGCTGGATCGTGGCCCAGGTCGCCGACGACGGGCCCGGGATCCCCGAGGTCCTCCGGGACAAGGTCATGTCGCCGTTCTTCACGACGAAGGCGCCCGGCAAGGGGACGGGCCTGGGCCTGGCCATCTGCAAGACGATCGTCGAGGAGATGAACGGCCGGTTCGAGCTGGATGCCCAGCCCGGCCAGCGGACGACCTTCACCATCCGGTTGCCCATCGTGCAGGTGGCCCAGCCGCTGAAGAAGCCGGATGCAATCCCGGCCACGCGTTCCGCCCGCATCATGGTGGTCGATGACGAACCGGAGATCCTCAAACAGCTCGAGAAGCTGCTGATCGAGGCCGGTCACACCTGCATCGTGGAGTCCGATGCCACCGCGGCGATGGGCCGCCTGGCGCGCGGCGAGCGCTACGACCTCGTGCTGTGCGATCTCAAGATGCCCGGCATGGACGGTCTGGAGTTCCTGGACCGCAGCCAGGCCCAGCATGGCGGTGCCATCGGGAAGTTCCTCTTCCTGAGCGGCGACACGGCCAACCCGCGGACCCGTACCTGGATCGACGAGAGAGGGGTGCAGATGATCGAGAAGCCCTACACTCGGGACGAGATCCTGGGGCACGTCAACCGTGCACTGGCCGGGACGCAATCCGTCAATTGAGCTGTGCAGGCCATGACGCACTTCCTGAAGGCGCGCAGGCCGGCAGGTGAGATCGCCCCGGCGCGCCGGCTGACGCAGGCCGAGGAGGTCGCGGCGTACCTGCACGACGAGGCGCACTTCCCCGGTGGCCACACGCCGGCGGTCTTGCTGCCTCGCTCCGAGGGCGAGGTCGTCCACTCTCTCCTGGAAGCCCCGGCGCTGTTGGCGGTCGGGGCCCGCTCGTCCCTGACCGGAGGCGCGACCCCGTTCGGCGAGTGGGTGCTCTCGCTGGAGAAGCTCGACCGCCTCCGGGTCGAAGCCCGGCGCGTCACGGCAGGCGCAGGCGTGCCGGTCTCGGTCCTGGTCTCCGCGCTCGAGGCCCGCGGGCTGGTCTACCCTCCGGTCCCGACGTTTACGGGCGCGATGGTGGGCGGGGTCGTGTCGACGAACGCGGCCGGCGCAGCGACCTTCAAGTACGGCTCGACCCGCGACTGGGTCGAGCGGCTGACAGTGGTGCTGGCATGGGGCGACGTGCTCGACGTGGAACGGGGTCAGGTCAGAGCGTGCGCTGAGGGCACCTTCGAGGTGGGCCGCACCGACGGCGTATCGGTCCGCCTTCCGGTGCCTCACTACCGGATGCCGGCGGTCGCCAAGCGCAGTGCCGGCTACCACTCCGAGCCCGGGATGGACCTGATCGACCTGTTCCTCGGCTCCGAGGGAACGCTGGGCGTCATTACCGAGGCGGTCTTCCGCGTGATCCCGCGGGACTTCGCCGTGCTGGTGGCCCTGGTGCCCTTGCCCGACGACGCGGCCGCCCTCGAGCTGACCTCGCGGCTGCGCGAGGCGTCGCTCTTGACGCGCTCGCGGAGGGACCCTCGCGGTCTCGACGTAGCGGCGATCGAGTACCTGGACCGGCGGTGCCTCGAGCTCCTCCGGGAAGACGGAGAGGACCGCAAGAACGGCGTGAACTTCAGCATCGACGACGGGGCGGCCCTCCTGCTGCAGGCCGAGTTGCCGCAGGGCACCGACGCCGCCGCCGCGTACGACCAGATCGGAGCCTTCGAGGACTCGGATGCTCCCGACACTCCACTGGTGCGTTTGTGTCGGTTGTTGGCCGCTCACGGGGCCGTCGACCGGATGGAGGTGGCGGTCCCCGGGGACTCGGCTCGCGCGGCGCAGCTCTTCGCCCTCCGCGAGGCGGTGCCGGTGGGGGTGAACCACCGCGTCGGCCTGGCCCAGCGCGAGGTGCACCCGAGGATCCAGAAGGTCGCGGCGGACATGGTCGTGCCCTTCGAGCGCTTCGCCGAGATGATGCGCGTCTACCGGACGGGGTTCGAGCGCAGGCGGCTGGACCACGCGATCTGGGGCCACATCTCGGACGGCAACGTCCATCCCAACGTCCTCCCGCGCAGCCTCGACGACGTGGAGGCGGGCAAAGGAGCGATCCTCGACTTCGGGCGCGAGATCGCGCGGCTGGGGGGCTGCCCCCTCTCGGAGCACGGTACGGGCCGCAATCCCGTCAAGCAGCAACTGCTGCGGCAGCTCTACGGCGACGCGGGCCTGGCGGAGATGCGTGCGGTGAAGCGGGCGCTGGACCCCGACTGGAAGCTCGCGCCCGGGGTGATGTTCGAGAGGTAGGGCCCCCGGCAACGCTGCCGAACCGACGAGACCTGAAGACCCGAAGGGCGCCGCGAAGGGAGACGCCGCCCTCCCGCATCGTGCTCGCTTGGTGCCTTCGTGCCTGTGACGAAACAAGCATGGCAATCCGTGCCGTTTGCCAGCAACTGGTAGGGCCGGCCTCCGTGCCGGCCAATGGTCGACCGGGAGCGACGACGAAACTGGGAGTGCGTTGGCCACGTTGCCCCGCAAGGCGCCGTAGCGCGGGCCGTTGCAGCCCGCCAGGCGAGCAGATCCGCTCCAGAAGCGGGGGACAAGCCCAATGGCATTAAATCGTGATGGTTCCCATCTCCTGCCATGGGTTTGCCGGCGAGGCCGCAACGATGGCCACGCCAGAAGGTAGAAGCGGCTTCCAGCCGCTTTTTGGGCGCCCGGTCACACGACAG
>JACQZL010000309.1 GCA_016213865.1 Candidatus Rifleibacteriota bacterium | reverse complement strand
GAAGACGCGGGTCCGCAAGGTCGTCACGCTGGCCGAGGGGACCTTCGAGGCACGCGAGGTGCTCAAGGGGTGTGGCGCGGGCTCGCCCTGCCGGATGGTCGGCTCGGAGGCGCTGGCCCGGTTGGTCCCGCCTCGCCAACGCTTCGGCTACGACCTCATCGTCCACGTTGGCTTGGCGCGCTACCTGGGCAACCGCCAGCGGTGCGAGATCGGAGCGGAACTCGAGATGCGGTATGGCGTGTCCCTGTCGGAGGGAAGCATCTCGCACCTGTGCGACCGGTTCCTCGCAGCCCTCGAAACCCTCCACCTGACGCGGGAACCCTACCTGCGCGCCGCCATGGACAGCGGATACCCGATGCACATCGACGCCACCTGCGACGAGGGCAAGGGCGGCCTGTTCATCACGCTGGATGGATGGCGAAACTGGGTGCTGGTCGCAGGCCGCATCCCCTCGGAGAACGCGGTCTATCTCCGCCCCGTCGTCGAGCAGACCGTCGCACTGTTCGGAGATCCGGTGGCCACGGTCCACGACCTCGGCGAGGCAGGCGCCAACGCCGTTCGACCGCTCCGGGAGCGAGGAGTCCCAGATTTCGTCTGCCACTACCACTTCCTGGGTGCTGTCGGCGACAAGCTCTTCGACGCCCCCTACGCAAGGCTACGCAACCTCCTCCGCGGGATGCGGCTCCGCACCCGGCTCCGCGAGCTGCTGCGAGACTTGCGCCGCTACCACAACCCCGACGCGGCCGACCTGCGGTTCAGCCCGGGTGTGCTCCGCGAGGATCTGATGGCGCTGGTCTTCTGGATGCTGGAAGGGGAAGGCGGCAAGACCCTGGCCTTCCCGTTCGGCCTGCCGCACCTCGACTTCGTTCACCGGTGCAGGAACGCACTGCAGCGGCTCGAACACTGGGTACCTTGCCCCCGGTCCCAACCCGAATGGCGCGCAGTCCGGTGCCTGGAAGGACTGGTCGCCCGACTCGACCGGGACACGCGGGTCCCGCAGACCATCAAGGAACTGGACCATGCGTGGCAGGCCTTCGACGAACTGCGGGTCACGCTGCGCCTGACCGACGCCGATCTGCCCGGTGCCGATGCGGGCCATCGACCGATCGAGAACCCGGCGCTGCAGGCGCAACGGCTCGCCGCCATCGAGCGCGCGGTCGACGCGTACCGGGACGACCTGCGCCGGAACGTCGCCGCCTCTGCTGCGCCGGGCTGCGGCAGGAGCCCCCACGACCTCGTGCTCGACTACCTGGACCGCTATCGCCCCCATCTCTTCGGCCACCCCGTGGTCTGTGACGAGGCCGGCCAGATCGTGGCCGTCGTCCAACGCACGAACAACCCTGCCGAGCACTTCTTCGGTCGGGCCAAGCAGGGGCTACGACGGCGCCTCGGGCGTGCCCATCGCGGCCGAGACCTCCAGCAGCAACCCGCCCAGGCCGCCTACGCAGCCAACCTGCGCCACCCCGACTACGTCCGGCTGCTGTGCGGATCCCTCGATAACCTCCCCGCCGCCTTCGCCGCCCTCGACATCCAGGCCATCGACGAGCACCGGCTCGTGCGCGACCACCGGGACTCCGCCCTCATCCGCCGTGCACGCGCCCTCCTGAATGGCGACCAGGACTCCGATGCCGGACTCGATGCCACCGCGTCATCCTCGCCGTTGCAGACAGCCGCCGCGGACCGTTCGGCAACCGCGCCTTGACGCGGTAGCGAATCGACATGCCGGTGCAGATCGTGCTGAATGCACGATGACGGTCTAGCAGGTTGCGATCGCGCTGGGGCCGCGATCAACGATCAGGCTGCGGCGGCGAGTACGTTGCCGGGCGCGAAGCCGAGAAGCGTGAGCCAGTCCTCGCCCTTTTCACCCATGAGCATCTCGTGGGCTGTGGTGCCCTTGAACGGGCCCCACTGGCGAGTCCGGGTGTTCCAGTAGAAGCGGAACAGGTCTAGGAACCCCTGCTCGGCGTGCTGTTGGACGACCAAGTAGGGGCGCAGGACGGAGTTGAGGTTCTCGATCGCGCTCGACGCGCGGTGTCGATGGGCAAGCTCGGGCATCACCGCTGTGAAAGCACGCATCAACCGCTCGGGGTCGTGCCCGGTCACGTCCAGGAGGTTGACCGGCTGCCCGGTTGGCGAGGTAGCGCGCGACGGAGCGGACCCGCTTGCCTCCGAGGGCCCTCATGTCGGCTGCTACGCGGGCGAGGGTCTGCCGCACCTCTTCCGAGGTACGCAAGTGGCCGCTGCCCCGGTCGGTCAGGTCGAGAACCCGTGTCACTTCCCGGCGCAGCCGTTCGAAGTGATCGTAGCGGTCGATGTGGCTCTCCATCCGAGTTCGTGCCTGGCGGACCTGCTGGCCGTAACTCCTGCGGTCGGTCTCGGTCCGTGCCTTCACGCGACGGCCTTCTAGCTCCTCCACCAAGGCGATCGCCCCGTACGCCCGATTCTCCAGGTACTGCGCTTCCTGGCTCATCATCCGGACCGCATGGAACACGTCGTCTCGCTCTTCGATGCCGGGCCAGCACTCCCGGACTCCGCCGCCGAGTCCCGTCCCGGCGTCCTTGACGACTCGCTCTGGGTTCAGCCCCTGACGATCGCGGATCTCACCCAGGGACTTCGCCCAGACCTCGCCCGATCGGCTGTCCTTCGCCTGCGCCTGGAACAGGTACTGCGTGTCCAGGTCGATCCCGGCGAGGACCGGGCGCCCCTGGCTGAACATCTCGTCCAACACGACGCTCGGGATCCCGGCGAGGTCTACCGACGCCAGCAACTGC
>JACQZL010000121.1 GCA_016213865.1 Candidatus Rifleibacteriota bacterium | reverse complement strand
TGCTGTCATGCTCCGTAGGAGGCTATCATGCCACCGCGCGAGCCGTGAGGCACAGGCGAGGCATGGAGGCACACGCCCAGCCCCGGTGTCGTCCCCGCAACCTCAGGTGTTAGCGCCCAGGCTCGTTGGCAGTTCAGTGTCGAGGTTCTCTGTCAGTGACGAGCGGCCGATAGGCATCGCGAAGGACCTGCGGCCGGTGGCTAGCCGGCGGCAGGTGGTGGGGTGCGACCTGGGGTTAGAACTCGGGGTTGGGGTCGTCGGGACAGACTGAATTGTCGTTGATGATGTCGTCGGGATCGGCGTCAGCGCAGTCGGAATCGGGGTGGGGTGGTGAGCGGTCGTCCTGGACTCGGAGCAGCTCGGGCTCGTAGGCGTCCCAGAGCTGGTAGGCGAGATCATCGAGGAAGTTCCAGAGGAAGTGCGCCTGGGCGGGGGCGAGCTCGGGCATCTCGGCGTTGATGCGGACGGGGCGTCGGGTACTCATAGGGCCTCCATGTCGACGACGGCCTGCTGCACGGAGGTGGCGTCGACGGTCTTCTTGCCTGCGGCCATGGCCGCGAACAGGGCTTCCAGGCCGACGTTTTGGACCAGACGTGGGATGCCGCGGCTGTGGTGGAAGATGACGGCAGTGGCGTCGGGGTCGAAGGGGTTGTGTTGGGCGCCGGCGGCCTTCATGTGCCTATCGAGGAAGAGCGGCAGTTCGGACTCGCTTAGGGGGCGGAGGCGGAGCCGGACGCCGATGCGTTGGGCGAGGGCGTAGTGCTGGGGCTCGCCGAGGCGGTCTCTGAGGAGGGGCTGGCCCACCAGGACCAGGGCGAAAGGGCTCCTGCGGTCGAAGTCATCGGTGGTGAGCAGGCGCAGATCCTCGAGGGAATCGTCGGGGAGCAGGTGTGCCTCGTCGACCAGGAGTACGGTCCTCTTGGGAAGGCTGCGGAGGTGGGCGATCAGCGAGGCGGCGACCTCGCTCTTGAAGCGTCCCGAGCGAAGACCGGAGGCGGCGGCGATCTGGGAGACGAAGCCAAAGGGCTTTACGGTGGTGAGGCAGAGGTAGAGGACGTGGTAGCTGGCGGCGTCGAGGGAGCGGGCGAAGAGGGCGGCGGCGGTGCTCTTGCCGCAGCCGCTTTCGGCCACCAGCAGGGCCGGGCTGTCGCGGGTCAGAGCAAAACGGAGGCGTTCTACGGCCTCGGCGAGTGGTGGATGACGCAGCAGGCAGGCCTCGGAGGCGGCCTTGGGGAAGGGTACTTCTTGAAGTCCGAAGTGGTCTTGGAGCGATGTGGTCATGGCCTTTGTCCTTTCTTGGTGCGCATCCGAACCAGATGCGCGTTTAGGGCATCGAGGTAGACGGAGAGGTGGAGGTTTTGGCCCTGGCGACGCAGGGCGGCCTTTATGGCCTCGCTGGCGGCATCCGTGGGGAGGGGGCGCATCTTTCGCCAGAAGGCGGCGCTGGCCTTGTGTTCGTCGTTGGTTAGGCGTGATCCGCGACAGGATTCGAGCAGAAGAGCCAGGTCGGCGAGGGCGAGTTCGCTCGCCTGGGGAGCGGGGGCGATGCGCAGGGCGGCGAGTTCGGCCTGAGAGCGCCGCTCATGGTCACGGCGCAGCAGTGCCAGGTAGTCGGTCTTGGGGGAGTTGGAGTCGGCCGGCTTGGACTCGGCGAACACTTCGCCGGGCCGATGGGGGAAGGCACGCTGGACCACACGGCCGTCGAAGGTGATGAGGACGTATTCCAGGGCGAAGGGGTCGTAGAGGATGCCCACTCGGCGACCGCGAAGGGCGGGATCGACAAAGTAGCGAATGCCCTCGACCTCGACCGTGCTCCACTTGCGGTGCACGGTGCGCTTCTCGTGCAGGCGCAGCAGCTCGTCGACCTGGGCCGGATCGGGCGCGGGACGCAGGACCGCGTTGTCGTGGAAGCGCGCTCCGGGGGCTTGGCCTGTCTCGGAATGGATGTCTCTGTGGTAGCGCTCGCCGAGCCAAGCCAGCAGGTAGCTGTTGAGTTGATCGAGGGTGAGCAGTTCGTCGCGCTGCCGGACCTCGCTCTCGAACTGCCCCTTGATGGTGCCGTTGAAGCGCTCAATGACACCGCGGGATTCGGCCACGTAGGGCTTGGAGTGGACCAGGGTGATGCCCAAGTACTTGCAGGCGCCATGGAAGCGGTGGGAGTGGAAGGAAGCGCCGTTGTCGGCGAAGGCCTTGACGGGCAGGCCGAAGGCGCCGAGCAAGCGGCGGAAGCCGAAGCGGAGGGCCGCGAAGTCCTCATGGAGGTAGTAGCGCGCTTCGGGAACGTAGCGGGAGAAGTGGTCGATGAAGGCGCACAGCAGCGCCCGACGTACCTCCTCGTGAGGCCCCACCCGAACGTAGGGGCCGTGATGGAAGTCGGTCACCACGAGTTCGAAGGGAGCGTGGGTTTCGATGCGGGAGAAGGGCCTTTGGCCGAGGGCGTGGAGTTGGCGGCGGGAGACGCCGAGCCGGTCAAAGTGACGGTCGAGGGTGGAGCGAGCGATCTGGCACCGCTCGCCCTCTCGCTGGCGGACCAGGATGTCGATGATGCTCTTGGTGGCGCGCTTGTCGTTCTCGCCTTCGCGGCGGAGGCCGACCGCCCGATCGAGCAGTGCGGGATCGAAGGCACGGAGCGATCCGCGGTCCATACGGGGCTTGGGGCAGAGGGCGAAGAGTCCCCCCGCGCGATAGGCGGCAAGCCAACGCCAGAGGGTCCGGACCTCGGGCTTCAAGCGCTCTCCGCCGGGAAGGGGGTACTCGACCTCTGCGGCCTGCTTTATGGCGGCGGTAATCTCGCCCTTGGCGGCTTCCGCCGCGGCGGCAATGACGCGGTGTCGGAAGGCGGCGATCTCGAGGGCGCGGGGGTCGAAACGGGGACGTTCATCCTCCATGCGGGGCAGTCTCGGCTGCCCCGGTGGACAAAGGCGGGGATGCCCTGCGGAGGGGGAAGCGGACCCCGTGCCGCAGGCGCTGATCGTCGAGGACGCGCACCAGGCTGGGCTGATCGGTGCGTGGCAGGACTCCCCGCCGCTCGAGCAGGTCGGCAAACCGATCGAACACGGCCAAGGCCCATCCCGCCCGAGCGCGACTGTCGATGGCGTCGGGTCGTGGTGTTGCTGGCATCCCCTCGGGATCGATCCGGATGCACTGGCGGGCCAGGGCGTCGATGTCCGTGAGCCCCCCGATCCAGTGGGCCCAGCGGGACACGGAGCGGCCCGAGCAGGAGTGGCCACGGCCGATCGCCGCCCAGCTCACCGACCGGCCCTCGCTGTCCCGGCCAAGAGCGCTGGTGGCCACCGCGCTCACCACAACCTCGAGACCAAACCGCCGGTAGGGATAGCGGTCGGGCGGGTAGACCGTCCAACTCGGCGCCGAACAGTCCCGCTTCGAACACCTCGTCCGGTGGAGCCGCTGCCCTGGCTGGGTCAAGACACGCCCGGACGGCCCGAGGTGCCTACCGGTCACCTCTCGCCAGCCGTTCCACCAAGCCTGGGAGCCGCACACCGGGCAGACCGGAGGCCGAGCGAGCTGTTTGCGGGGGAACTGGGTCGTGGTACAGACAATGGCGAGCCTCTCTTTCGGGGCCCGCTTGGGCGGTCTTGCCGAAGACCGTTTGCGCCCAAGCGGGTCGAGAGGCTCTCTTTATCACCTTCGCCTAGGGGCTGGTCGGCGACGGCCCGCTGCGCCCGCTGCGGTCTGTTTCGGGCCCTCCTCCGGGGCGTCTCGCTGCGCGAGCCGCCCCTCCCCCGGCCCCGAAACAGACCGCCCCCTTGGATCCTCCGCCCAGGACCAGTCATCGCCAGTCAGTCGTTAGTTAGTCGGTCGCAACTCGGACCAGACACTGACGCTCAACCCCGGCGAGGCACCGCCAAGAAGCGTGAGCGCTAACACCATCATAGCTGCCGTCGGGCTGGGGCTTGTCGACATA
>JACQZL010000313.1 GCA_016213865.1 Candidatus Rifleibacteriota bacterium | reverse complement strand
GTCCCCGCGAAAGCGGGGAGCGGGGGTCAAGAACTCCCGTAACCATCAGGACTCCTGGCTTCCCGCTTTCGCGGGAATGACGCCCGAATGGTACGGGTAACTTGGGCCGTTCTGACCGGTGCCGCTAAAGGCCAGGGCGCTCTTCCACGTCGTCCGGACACCCGGCGCGAGTCTACCAGTTGCCGGAGCGGTCCCGAAAGACGGGTAGGGAGGATAAACGGGGGGTCTCGACCGGGGAGGAGGGCCGGGGCAGGCAGCTTGGGGCTGTAGCTGTGGATTGGGAGTGCCCCTCAGGGCAATCGGAGTGAGGGAATCAAGAGCCCGACTGGCCCCGCGGTCGCCCGCCAGGAGCTGCCTCAGGCCTTGCTGGCTCACCCGAGCCTTCGGGTGGGCGGCAAGCTGCGCACGCCTCTCGAGCAGGGGGCTATCCTCCTGGCCCTCCTACCCGCGCGGGCCGGGTCGGAAGAGGTCCCTGCTCGATGCTGGGTCTATCCGACGGCCGGCTTGCTCGACCCTCCATCCCCGGGCCCCTGGCAAGATACGGTCTTCCTGAGGCCGCCGGGTTGGCTTGCCGGGGGCCGCTGGCTGGTCCAGTTGGGGGTCCTGGATCTCGCCAGGCTGCCTGCTCCGGAGCCCGTGGCGGCTCTCGCCTCCCGGCGCGCCCATCGGCGGCGAGGCCCCGTCGAGGTCCACCATCCCGTCATCGACACGCGGAAGGTCCCTTGGGAGGAGATCCACGCGGCCTACCGGCAGTCGCTGAGAGACTGCGTGCCCTACGCGTCCACAACGGTCAGCGTCAGCGATTGGCGGGCCCTCGCCGCGTCGGATGTCTGGTTGCCGGGGTTCGACGGCGGCCGGCGGCTCGACGTCGGAACGTTCACGGTTCCCTGAACCGGGCGGAGAAGACGGGGACCCACTCTCAGTTATGGACAGATCTCGAAAGCCCGCATGACTACATTGGCACTCATCCCTCTTGGGGGCTCTGCCCAATGGCATTAAATCCCTCACCAGGAGAGGCATGACAGAAGCCTGTAGGGTAGAAGCGGCATCTTGCCGCTTCCTGGGAGCCGGACGTGAGCCCGGCCGCCCAAAAAGCGGCTGGAAGCCGCTTCTACCTTCTGGCGTGGCCATCGTTGCGGCCTCGCCGGCAAACCCATGGCAGGAGATGGAGACCATCACGATTTATTGCCATTGGGCTCTGCCCCCAAAACCCCCGGCAAGGGGACTCGTCCCCTTGGAACCCCATTTTTTGCGGTCTCTCGGGACTGGCCTTGGTCCTCGGCATCATCCGACTACCAGAGACCAGCGGAAGATCTGTCCATGCGCGAGGGACACACTACGGTTCTCGGCCAGCGACTTCGGTATTGGAGCGCCCGGACCTTCGCTATCTCTGCCGAGCCGCCGGCGCAGCGGTCATGGCTTGCGCGCTGAGACGGGCTCGTGAACTCTGTGGGCGCCCGGCGAGGCTGCTACCTGACCTCGAAGGCGCCGTGAAGGAGGTCCGGCACATCGTCAAGTCCACGAAGGGAGTTGCGGCACCGATGGCCGAGAAGCCGGCGACCGCGGGGGCGCGCAGTGGGTGATGGGCGACAGGTTGCCCCGGCTCGCAGCCGACTGCCGCTTCGTGACGGCGGACCACGTAGAGTGGCCGAGGTCCGTGGCCGAGGCTGAGCTTCTGAGCAGCAGGGATCCAGCCGGGGTCTGCGCCTTCGCCCGGAACCCAACACCAAAGACGTCAGGCGAGGTGGAGAGACGCTGGAGAGGGGGAGAGTCGTTGTGCCGCCGGCCTCCGGCCGGCATTCCAAGGCGTCGCTGCGGTTTCGTGGTGGCCTGAGAGTGTTCCAGGATTCCCGGCGACCCTTCGGAATTGCGAGGGTAGAAGCGGCATCTTGCCGCTTCAGGGCACCGCTTGTCCGGACGGTCCGCGAAGCGGCTGGAAGCCGCTCCTACTCTCGGCTGCCCCCGTCCGCGCGGAGGCCGTGGAATACTCTCAGGCCACCAGGTGCGGTTTCAAACGGCCAAGAATGCCGGCCAGAGGCCGGCGGCTCAAAGCCGGGGGCCATCGTGGTTCTCTCCTCCATCAATCCGCCCCACATCTCCAACACCTCCCCAACTCTCCTTGGTCTTCTTCGTCGGAAATCGTCGCGCCGTGCAAAGAAGGTCGGAAGTAGTAGCACAACCCGGGCTTCGCCCGGCGCCCAAACCACGACTCGGTCTTTCAGTACTTGCGATGGAAGGCCAAGGACCGCTTCGGCCTTCGTTCCGTCAACGAGGCCTTCCCGGGCTCGGTCACGGCCATCCAGCGGGCCTCCAGCAGCCTTGCCCTCGACCTCCATTTCCACGCTTTGGTTACCGACGGCGTCTTCGAGCATCCGGGCGACCACGTCGTGGCGGTCGAAAGTCACTCCTGCGTCCGACCGGTCGACCTTCCGGCCGCCGATGGGGGTCGCCTTGCCTGCCCGTCAGCCACCCGAGGGGCCCATGAGCCTCGGCCTTGGGCTCCGTCGGCCCTGGTTTCAGACTCCGAATGCCTGCCGCCGCCCCTTGACCCAGCCGAGCCCCCCCGTTTGTCCTTCCTATGCACTCTATCGGCCGAACTCGCGGGCTGCCCGGCGGTCTGGTCGGAAACACCCCCGGGCGGTATCATGTGGATATGGCCCTCAAGTCCAGAAAGCCCACGATCACTATCGAGGTGCCACCGGACGTACTGGCAGCCCTTGGCGAAGAGACAGCCCGGAGCGAAGCCCGCCAGTCCCTCGTGCTCCGGTCTCTGCGAGAGCGCCACATCGGGGAGAGCCGGGCCGCAGAGCTGCTCGGAATCAGCCGGTGGCAACTCCACGACCTGATGAACTGCCACGGGATCCCCATCATCGAGTTCACGGCCGACGAACTGGATGCCGAGCTGGGTCCACGCAGGCGGCTTGGCGTCCCCGTTTCGTGATGAGCCCGTGGGTCATCGACGCGGGCCCACTCATCGTCTGGGCCAGGGCGGACCGTCTCGAGCTTCTCGAGAAACTGCTCCACGAAGGCGTTCTCGTCACGCCAGCGGTCTATCGTGAGGCAGTGGAGGACGCGGGAGCCCGGCCAGGGGCAGAGTCTCTCGCGAAGGCGTCGTGGTTGCAGCGAGTCGGCGCTCCGGAATCGCTGCCGGACCTGCCCGCGAAGCTGGGGCAGGGCGAGAGCGAGGTCCTGTCACTCGCGAAGAAGTGCGGACGTAACCGTTCACGGCAACCTCGCGAGGAGCAGGCGAAAAGCCAGGTTTGGAGGCCTTTTCACCACGAAGACCCGAAGCGCGCCAAGGAAGCACGAAGGTGAGAGTAAGACAAAGAAGTCGATCTTGGTGCCCACTCCGTGCCCTTCGTGACTTGGTGGTGAACGCTTACGAACCTCGTGAGCTACCCCGGGCGCTAGCTGCCGGAATCGCATGCGACGGCCCAGCTCCTCGAGGGACTCTCGAAGTCCTTCGCGCTCGAGCCTGGACGGGCCTATCTGCTCGTCGCCACGCAGCCTGGAACCTCGCACCTGCCCGAGTGGCAGACGGGGCACGCCCAAACCTGCCTGAGCCGTACGCGCCGAACCACGTCGTCGAAGAGGCGGCAGATGCTGCCTGGACGACGCCCCGGCAAAGGACCGTTACTCCCTGAGCGGTCGGGTTCGTCGAGCTCCACTCACGAAGACCAGGGATCGATCAGGAGGATGCCAGCATCCTCGAAGTGACGTGGGTTTCTGGTGGCCAGTTTCGCCCTTCGAGCAGCGACGATCCCGGCGATCAGGACGTCCCGGACTTCCACCGGCCGCCCGCGCCGTCGCTGACCGGCCGCTATTGCGGAAGCGGCGCGAGCCGCCGGCAGATCGACCGAGAGTACTCGCCCCTCGAGGTCGTCTTCCAATGCGCGGGCGAAGGCACCTTCGAGGGCCCGCCGACGCCGTCCACGGGCCAGGAGTTCGAGGCCGAAGCAGATTTCGAAGACAGAAATGGAGGTCGTCCAGATCGACTGCGGCGCCTGAGCGTCGAGCCAGGCGACCACGGCGGGATCCACCTCGCGACGCATCAGGGCCGACAGGACATTGGTATCCAGTACGATCATGGCTTCAGGACGGCCGGCCGGGCCCCCTGACCGCGGAGCTCCGGGATCTCCTCATCCAGGCCCACGCGACAAAACCGAGACCGCAAGCGGGTCCCCAACGGGACGGAAGGACCCTTCTTGACCGCATCTCGCAAGATGTCGCGTACTTCCTCCTCCGTACTGCAGCCGCGCGCGCGAGCGCGCCGGCGAAGTTCGGCCTTCACGTCTTCTTCGAGATTGCGGACGAGCAGTTGTGCCACGACGTGTCTCCCTTCTGATATCATGATATCACTCGCACGGCCGCTCGGCAAGCCCGGCCTTCAGGCCGGGAGCGTCCCTGAACCCTGCCGGTGGTTTGATCTTGCACCGATTGTTCTGGGCAGAGTTCTCCGCACGGTCTGCCATCTGGAGGATCTGGTGGTGGCGGGTGCTCGTGCATCCCGAGTAACGGCCGTCACGCCGCGCATCGAGGGACAGACCCGCCACCACCCTTCCACCATGGGCTGCGCGCCCCCGACGGTCGTGGACTTGTCCCGGACCTCTCACGATGGGACCGTGGAGGTCCTTCCCCACCGGACTCGGGGCGGCCGCACAGGCTCGCATGCCTCGAAGCCGGTCTGGCCCAATGGCATTGAATCCTCATGGTTCCCATCTCCTGCCATGGATTTGCCAGCGAGGCCGCAACGATAGCCACGCCGCAAGGTAGAAGCGGCTTCCAGCCGCTTCTTGGGCGCCTGGCCACGCGACAGCGGCTTGCCCGGACCTGTGGAAGCGGCAAGATGCCGCTTCTACCTTTCCGACGCCCGTCATGCCCATCCTGGCGCTGGATTTGATGCCATTGGGTCTGGCCCCGAGCGTGCCTCTCCGCTCGAGATATCTGTTGAAAGACCCCCCGGGGGGGCAAGCTTCATGCCAGCTCTACGGGAACGGTCAGGAACTTCGGCGGGTAGGAGGAGCAGCGCGCCGTCATGGTGCATGATCGCGGGTGCCAGGTGGCCATGACACCTCGAAGCGCACGGTCCG
>JACQZL010000290.1 GCA_016213865.1 Candidatus Rifleibacteriota bacterium | reverse complement strand
GCGTTCCTGCGCGGCCGCAAATGCGAAGAGGCGCAGGCGCTCATCGTCGAGGGTTGCTGGCATGCGCCGGCAGGATCACACGAGTCTGGATGGCCGGCCAGTTGTCTGTCACACAGGGAGGACATCTCTCGGCCCGCCCGCGACCAGCGAGGTCGTGTGTATACCCGAAAAACCTGGTTGTACATTGGTTGTACATTACTGAACATGCGGTTCGGAATCGACCGCTCGGCAATCGTCGGCCTACAAACCATACAACAAACCGCGGCCTGAAGGAGCGACGGATCACCAGTCCGCTGCTCCTCCCGCTCCCGACACGGCCAAAATGCCTGTTTCTCACGTTGCATCGAGCGCGTCTAAAATCGTTCGAACTCGGCGGGCAAAGGGAAGACTGGCAGGGGCAGAAGGATTCGAACCCTCGACCGGCGGATTTGGAATCCGTGCGGAGGGGTGCGGAAGGGGGCATAGAGCGGCTCTGCGGGCGGCGCGCCGCGTGGTTGTACGTTGGTTGTACATCGGGGAAATCCGCCTTGGCCCGTCGTGCTGCGTGCCGAAGCCCCGAACGGGCACGGCCACCCGTGGTGTGGGCTATATTCCACCTTGATGCTCAACCCGACGCCACCACAGAAGCTCTGCGACGAGAAGGGTCGGCCCTACTTCCTGTGGGACGTGGACATGACCCTCGAGACCTTCCAATCGCGCCTTTCGGACCCCAATCCGGATGTGCGCGCCCACGCGGTCGGCAAGCTCCTACGCCAGGCGCGCCCGGACGACGCGCTCACTCTCGTGTCGCTGACGCAGATCCGGCGCGACTGGGATCGGGTCCTCCGACATCTCGGCAAACGTCGCGCCTTCTGGTCCTGGCTGATGCCGGAGCTCGAACGACGTGCCGCATAGCCTCTCGCCCCTGCAGCGTGCTCCAGCCTTTTGCCGCCTTCGTATAGAACGGGCTGGAGACGTCGTCCTCGTTGACCTCGTCGCCGAGCCTGTCCCGCGCATCTACCCGCCCGAGGAGCGGAAGGTCGACGAAGCCGAGATCCTCGTGGACAGTCGTGCCGAGATCCTTGTCAACAAGCTCGGGTCGCTCTACTCCAGGTGGGAGATCAGAGACCTCGTCGATGTGAAGGCGATTGTCGACGCCGGGGAAGACCTGGACGCGGCACTTCGGCTGGTGGTGCGAAAGGACGGTGGATTTTTGCCTCCCGATCTGGCCTGGGTCCTGAGCACCATCGACGTCGCAGCCCTCGCCGAGGCCGATGGGTACAACGCGGAGGATCTCCTCGCGTTCCGCGATCGGCTGGTGGAAAGGCTGTTGGCATAGCGGGACCGGACGCGGAGTCCTGCTCGGAACAGAACCTGCGAAGAGGCCGGACTTCGACCGTATTTCCGACGCGGTCAAAGCGCGAGGATCTCGACCGAACCCCGCAGACGATCGGTACCTGCGTCGATGTGGAGCCGCCACACGACGTCGTCCTCGACCCTCAGCGCCGCGGCGATGGCCCCGAGCCGCCTTCCATAGCCGTCCGACGCCCCCAGCTCCCCCATGAGCGCGAGCACGACGGACGCCGGCACGCACGGCACCGTTACGCGCAGCGCGGGAAGGACGCGATCGAGCCCCACGACCACCGTCCACGATGTGACGTTCGGCTCCCGATCCCACGGACGCCCCGCGATCCGCGCCAGTCGACCAGGCTCGGCGATGCCTAGGTGCTCCCCGAGGAACCCGAGCTGCGCCGCACGATCCCCGGCCTCCGCACGGTCGAATCGTTGCTCGATCTCGACCTCCAGGCGCGGTCCCTCTTCCCCGACCGCGACCGCGAGCGTCAGGACGTTGCCCCCCCTGGCCGCCCCGACGGCTCGATCCCATGCGCGCGTCGCATCACGGCTCACGCCGAGCCCGGGCAGCGCTTCGTACACGCCCCGCCTCGTCCAGTGCCCGGCGAAGCGGGCCCGCACCTCGAGGCATGCACTCGCCCGCCCGGCGGTCAGAGAAACCTCGACCGGGCGGTCCGGGAGCTGGTCGAGCGCATCGCAGAGCACGCCATCGTCTGGCAGATCGACCTCGAGCAGGAAGTCCCTAAGGCGGTCGCGCGCACGGGGCTCCGCCAGGCGGGTCGTAACCGCGAGCGTGTCGAACGAGAATGGCACGCCGATCGCGAGCCATTCGTGCAGGTCTTCCGAAAAGGCCCTCGTGAACAGGCGGATGACGCCGTCGTCGATGTCGGTTGTCGCGCGGGCCGCGGCGACCTGGGCGACGCGGAACGGCTTCACGCGTGCCTGGCGAAGTACGGGTCGAGCTCGGCGAGATCCTCCTCGGAGAGGGTGTGGGCTTCCGTCCATGCCCCCGCCGCACCCGCGATGGCGGCCTTGTTCTTCTCGGCATCACGAGGGTCGAGGACCACGCCCTGGAGGCCGGTGGTTCGGAGCCACGTTCCGAAGGAGCGCCTGTCCTCCTCGGTCCAGCCGGTCGTGACCTCTGGAACCACCTCGGCGGCGATGAGCTCCCTGCGCACGGCCAGGGTTTCCCGGAACTTCTTCTGCCCGTCGGCCGTGCCGAGGTCATAGCTTTCGTCCACCGTTCCCTTCGAGAAATCGAACGCGCGCGTGGGGTCGGCGGCGTAGCTCTCGTAGAATGCCCTCTCCTCGCCCGAGAGGCCCTTGTAGCCAGGCGTGGCGCGCATCTTCGCGATCCACTCGGTCGACTTCGCGCAGCCCTGCTCGAAGTCCACGAGCGTCGTGCCCAGGCGGGCCGACGTCTTCGCTGGATCGGAGAGGACCCACGCCTCGTAGGCCTTCGCGGTCTCGGACGTCGGGTCGCTTCCGAGCTGCGCGAGGACCCTGCGCTTCGTTTCGACCCATTCACCCGCCATGAAGGCCGCGGGATCGGGGCCGAGGCTCTCGCGTCCGTCGTTCCGACCCTTGGTGTTCAGGTAGTGCACGTAGTGCTTCAGGGCGATCGGATCGTCGCCGATGGTCGACCTGAACTCGGCGGCCCGCGAGGCGACGAGTCGCGCGGTCCGGTCGCTCTGGTACGCCTTCCCGATGGCGCCGACCGTGCCAGTGGCACGGTCCTTCACGTAAGTCTCGGCGAAGCCCCAGGCGTCCGCCTCGTCGAACCCGACCGCCTTGCCGGTGCTCGCCTCCGCGGCCTTCGAGCCCGCCGTGGTCACGGCCTGGTCCCACACCGCGCCGAGCTGGCCCTTGGCGCCGAGGTTCGTCTGCACGGCCTCGCCGAGCCGTTCGAGCAGGTCCTTGTCGTCGAGCAGCTCGCCTTCCTCGCCGACGTCGAGACCACCCGCCTTCGCCGGATCGCCCAGCCCGACGGCCTCCTTTCCCTTGGCGCCGATCTGGGTGATGACTGCTTTTATCGCCTCCTTCTGCATCTTCTCCGGCATCTCGGCGATGGTCTTCTCGGCGACGGCGTCGGCGTGCGTGAGACCCTGGAGCCAGCCGTACTTCAGCTCGGACGGGTCGAGCGCGGAGACGGCGGTGTCCTTGACGGCCCCCAGCGCAACGTTGCCCCAGGCCTTACCGACCTCCCACAACGCCTCGCCCACGAAGCCCTCGGCCTTCATCGCCTCCGCGATGGCCTTCTCCTGCCCTTCGACCCACGCGTGGCCGGCCACGATCTTCGAAGCGACGCCCTTTCCCTTGCTGGCGGCTTCCCACGCGGCGTTGAGCTCGTGGCCGATGCCGGCCAACGCGACATCCGTTACGATCTTCTGGATTCCCTCGGTCATAGCATCGTAGTCGTTGCCTTGTACGAGCTCGTCGATGGCGACACTCGCTCCTGCGCTGATGCCCGCCGTGATCATCGCGGCGGTCAGCGTCGCCCCTCCGGGCCCGGTACACGCCGTCGCGACTGCGCCGATCGCGGCGATCGCGACCCACTTCATGACCTCGGCGACCTTGCCCTTCGCCTTCTTGTACTCCTCGACCGACACGTCGAAGCGCGCTCGGAGGGCCACCAGCTCCTCGGACTCTGCATCGTCGACCACGCCGAACGGGGTCGCTTCGTCGGCCTTCGTCGCCGTCGCTTCGCCGAACCTGCCTCCGTAGCGCGCCCAGTACGTCGCCATCTGCTCGTCGGTGTAGGTCAGGTCGTCCGCGAGGCTGTCCGCCGACATCTGGTGCCGTGCCGTGTCTCCGATGTGGGCATGCATCGACCGCGCCTGGCGGTCCTTTCCGTTCACCGCCTCGATTTCCTTGCTCTTCTCGGAATCGTCGGCCAGTGGCGTGATTCCGTTGGCATCCATGCCGATGGCTGCCGCGACGGCCGCGCTCGGCAGGCTCACGATCCGCCCGCGGACGGTCTTCTTGTACTCGAGGAGGACGCGATCGAACGTCCACCCGACGACCTTGTCCTGCTGCTCGAGGGTCTGTACCAGGTCGCGCGAGACGTCCAGTGGGAAATCGACGAATCGATAGTGTGCTACGTCCTCTTCGTGCTGCTGTTCGGCGGAGGCCAGCAGGCCTGGCGTCCCGGCCTTCACGGCCTGCCACTCCTCGTATCGCTGCTTCAAGGAGATCCCGTCCTCGCCGGGCTTCACGATGTTCGACCACTCGTGGATCAAGGTCTGGTCGGACACGTTCGACAGCGCGTCCTTCGCGTGCTCCGCGTTGTCGAAGGAGTCCAGGGCGTAGTCGAGGCGGAACTGTGACGGGTCCTGCTCGCCGCGGATGGCTCCCCGGATCGCAGCGCAGAAGGCGAGGTCGTGCCCGTAGAGAT
>JACQZL010000289.1:9239-13235 GCA_016213865.1 Candidatus Rifleibacteriota bacterium | reverse complement strand
CCCGAGTTGAGGGCCGTGGTGCCGGGGACGGCAGCGGCGGTGCCGGGGCCGAAGCTCCCGTAGCAGCCGCAGATGACGATCTTGAAAGGCGTCTGCGGTGCCGGAGCCGCGGTGTTGGATGCAACACTGGAGCCCGTGATCCAACCACTCGGGAAGCCGAAGTTGCCAATCGGCGTGTTGCCGGCATTCGTGTTGCCACGACCGGCCACGACGGCCAAGTAGCGACCGCCCAACCCGATGGTGGTGCCGCCGTGGGCCGGGCTCTGGCCGCCGCCCTGGGTGTCCATGTAGCTGTCATGGACGTTCTGGATCTCGCCGCCATAGTAGCGGGCAAGTGCGGAGGGGCATACCCAGACCTTGTCGTCGCGAATCACGGAGCCGAGCGGGCCGCTGCTGATCGCGTTGTAGAAGGCCGGCGGAGCGCCCTGGGTCGGCTGGGCCGCGATGTCAGCGATGGAGCCGATCGTGCCGGCCGTGCCGGAGGAGAGAATGTTGTCCGCGGCGACGGCCGACGGCGTGTACACCGTGCCGGTCAACTGGCCGGTTCGAGTCGTGAAGCCGAAGGCGCACTTGGCGTTCTCGGCGAAGGCCTGGTTCGTCGTCTCCCAGACGGCCATGGCGTTCTCAATCGTCATGATCTGGCTGAGGCACGTCTTGCGGCGGGACGTCTCGGCGAAGTTCTGATACTTGGCCAGACCAGCCGCGGCCAGGATGCCGATCACGATGACGACGATCAGCAGTTCGATGATGGTAAATCCTTTTCGGGTGCGGATGCGATTCAGCATGCCACCTCTCCTTGATTGAAACCGGGTGATTGTTGTCGGGTTCCCTGCAGTTCAGGAGCTTCTGTCTCTCTCGTCTTCAACCTGTTCTTCCGTCAGTCTCTGCCGTTCCTTTCCTGATGCCACCTCCGTTCGACTCGCCCTTTCCCTGCCAGTCTGTCTGAATGAACAGTGTTCGAAGCGACGGTCGACCAAGCAGGACGTGTGCCATGACTCCCATCTTGCCATTTCATCGGCACTTCGCGACCTGGATTTTCGGCGTGACCCCGGCCAGCGCGTTCGTCCTGTATCACGGCGTGGCGTGCTACAGCCTGCCTGAAAGGCCCTATAGTCCATATGCAGATTGAACGTTAGGCCGAGTTGGGCAGTGTATCGTTCGGTAGCATGCCGCCAAGTGATACATGGCGTTGTGTCCGATGGATACTGGACTGTGGGATTATGTGCCGTTGCATGTAACCAACACACCAGCATGGCCGCCACGACTCCCTGTTTCCATTAGCACACCTCGTCCCCTCGGGCAACCCGCACGCGCTTACAGGTCGGCCACCCGAGTGGCCCACCTGCTACACTGGTTTCGGTCGCTCCTCCTTGCCCACGGGGCCCGGCAAGAGCCCACCGCCAGCGCCGCAGATGACTCCTCAGCCCCCTTCACCCCCCCCAGCTCCAGCTCTCTCCTCCAGGGGCGTGCATCCGGACCGCCAGAGCGTGGACCTGCTGGGCGTGGCCCTGCTGGTGCTTGCGGCCGCCGCCTATTTTTGGCCCGTCCTCTTCGAGGGCCAGTCGTTCCACTTTCGCGATACCTCGACTATCTACTACACCCAGGCCCAGGCCACTGTCCAGGCATGGCGAGAGGGGCGACTGCCGTCGTGGGAACCCAGGATTGCCTGCGGCTATCCCTTCCAGGCCGATCCCCACTCGATGGTCTTTTATCCGCCAGCGATTGTCCTCCTGTTTCTCCCGATGCCCCGGGCCTATAACGTCTTCGTGGTCCTTCACGTGGTGCTAGCGGGGGTCTTCACCTTTCTCCTTCTCAGGCGGTGGCGGCTTGGAGCCGTGTCTTCGTTGACCGGAGCTCTGCTGACCATGTTCTGCGGTTACACGGTCAGCACCACCTACTTGACGACGTTACTCAAAGGAACGACCTGGACCCCGTTGGCCCTGCTGGCGTTCGACCACTTTCTCGCCGGCGGGCGATGGCGGGCCCTGGTGGCGACTGCCCTGGTATTGGCCATTGAGGGCAGCGGGACCGACCCCCAGTACGTTCTTTTCACCCTGGGCATCCTCGCTGCGGCTCCGTGGCTAGCCCCCAGGCTGCCACGGCCGGCTCTGCTCCGGGCTTTCTGCGGACTCGGTGTGGCGGCCCTCCTGGCCGGTGCGCTGCTCGCTTATCAGTACCTTCCTCTGTTCGAGTTGATCCGCAACTCCGATCGCTCTTCGACTATCGCACTTCACGAGAGCCTGTCCTACGAGGTGGGGCCGGGTGCACTACTCAACCTGATCCTGCCGTTGGCCTTCCCCGAGTTGCTGGACCGCTTCTTTCTGTTGAGCTACCCGGGCCTGGCCGTTCCCCTCTACCTGGACCTGTTCTGGGGGCTCCCGGTGCTGGCCCTGGCTCTGGCCTCTCTCGGATGGCGCGGCGTGGACTGCGCGGAGTCCAAGGAGGTCTGCGCCACCCCCGCGTCACATGCAAGTGGCCGGCCGCCAGCCGTCAGCGCCTTGGATCCGGCTGCCCTTCGAAGGTCGGCAGTAGCCGCGTTGCTCCTGGCTCTGCTGGGGGTCGTCCTCTCGGTCGGCGACCGAGCTCCCTTTTTCCCCGCGCTGTCGACCCTGCTTCCGATGTTGCGCTTCTTTCGGTACCCGTGCAAGCACCTCTTGCTGACCGCCTTTGCGTTACCGCTGGCCGCAAGCATCGGTTTCGAAGGAATCTCGCGGCGGGAGAGCCGGTGCCTTCGCCGTTTTGGGCAAGTGCTGGCCTGGGTCGCCGCGGGATTGGGGGCGTCGTTCCTCGGCTTGCAGGTGCTTGCGGAGGGGGCTGTCAGAGCTTTCCTGGACGTTTTGCCGTCGACGAATCCCATCGTGCAAGCAGCGGTTGCCGAGGTCAGCCGTGTGTGGAACCGAGGTCTCGTTGTCTCGCTGGCAGTCTCTTTGGCCGGCTGGATGCTAGTGACGGTGATCAGGCGCTGGCAGGGGCGCGAGGCCGTTTGGCTGCTGGCTGCTCTATCGGTCGGGCAGATGATCTGGGTCACGTCCGCGAGCCTACCACTGGCTGGTGATGAGGTCCTCGCGAGCAGATCCGCCGCCGCTACGCTCCTTGGGCCTCGAGAGCCGAACCGACCCAATCCCCGGTGCCTTTCGCTCGACTACGGGACGGTCACGGTCGGAGTTGCTCGCACCTCGGCAGATCTGCTGTTCCAGAACGACTTGATGACCGGCCTCCGCGGTTGGCTGGATGGGTGCGCAAACGTGCTGGGGAGCATGTCCGTACACCTCTCCGGATTCATGTCTGTCTTCAACTACGCACAGTCGCAGGATCGGGCGACTCAGATCCGCTTGGCCGGTGCTCTGGGAGCCTCCCAATTCCTGTTCGTACCCGGCGACGATGACCCTCCGGACCCGCAAGTGCAACGCGTGGGCAAGGTAGCTGCCGCGAAACCCGCACGTGTCTCCCCGAGGGCCTTCATTGCTCCGCGCGCGGTGCCGACCTCCGCTCGGCCGGGACTCGCACCCACGGCCGCCGTGTTGGCTCTCCCGGAGGAGGCGGTGTACGACCCTGGAGCCCTGGCGTCACCCGGAGAACTGGCGCCCAGGGCCGTGCGTCGCTGCGAGTTCGTCGAGTACCGGAATGACGGCCTGAAGGTCGAGTTCGACCTGCAGGGCGACGGACTCCTGGTCGTTCTCGATTCGTTCTATCCGGGTTGGCATGCCCTAGTCGACGGCCGGGAGCGACCGATCGTGAAAGTGGCGCAGCTTTTCAGGGGCGTTCCGGTGCGTGAGGGTGAACGAGTGCTGGAGATGGAGTACCGGCCCACCATGTTCTGGATCGGTGCCGCCGTGAGCCTCGGGACGCTGGCCGTGGTGGCCTTGTCGCTCGTGTTTTGGGGAACGGTCGCAGCGTTCCCGGCTCTCGACGGGGCGCAGGGCACTCAAGTGATTACGAAGTTGGGCCGGCTCGGCGGCCGGCTCTGGGCGTCGCCGACGGCATGGAACGGCTTCC
>JACQZL010000289.1:4580-9215 GCA_016213865.1 Candidatus Rifleibacteriota bacterium | reverse complement strand
TTTGCACTGGCGGTCTGTTTCTGGCCAGTCCTGGTGGGCTCGAGGGCAATCTGGTTCCGCGATGTGTTCGATTTCAGTCTGCCGATCGCCCAGGGCTTGGGAGCGGCCTGGCGCGGCGGCGAGATGGGTCTGTGGCAGCCCGGACTGGGGATGGGGTACCCGATCCTCGCCGAACCCGCGGCCATGGCACTCTACCCTCCCGGAGCCTTGTTGGCCGTGTATCCCACTCCGTGGCTACTCGGTTTGCTCGTGGTTCTCCACCTTGGACTCGCAGGAACCGGTACTTTCGCGCTCTTGCTGGCGTGGCGATCCGGCCGGTCGGCTGCGGCCTTCGGCGCTGCGGTCATGGTCTTCTGCGGGGTCGCGCTCGGCTCGACGACGCTGGCCAGCCTGACCCGGACGATCTCATGGCTGCCCTGGGCGCTGCTCGGGTTTGAGCGCTTCTTGTCGAGCGGAAGAGCACGCCCGCTTGCCGGTGGTTCGGCTGCTCTGGCGATGCTGGCCCTCTCTTCGGATCATGCGGCACTGGCGATGGCGGTCGTCCTGGTTTCT
Source organism: Candidatus Rifleibacteriota bacterium (assembly GCA_016213865.1). The sequence goes on along the minus strand of JACQZL010000289.1, from coordinate 8,663 downwards.
ACACTGCCGTGGTGGAGGCCGCAGCAGGCCAGTCTTCGATGGACTCGGGTCCTGGCCGGACAGGTCCTCTTCCTGGTTCTAGCACTTGGACTCGCTGCGGCGGCGCTTCTGCCCGCTGTCGAGTTCACGTGGTTGGGGGGGTGGAACCGCCTGCAGTCGGCCGAGTCGGCATCGGCCTCGCCTGGCCCGCTGGATCTGCTCAATCTCCTCGTAGCCCGGCCCTATCAAGACCCGCAGTCGGTCTATTTCCTGGGCGGTTTCCGCGATTGGCTGGTGCCGCTGCACCTCGACCTCTACGTCGGGATCGGTGTCCTGGTCCTGGCCCTCGCGGCACTGGGCGGCTGCCAAACTCGCTGGCAGAGCCCGGACGGGGACTCGGAAGGACCCGACCATGTCTGGCGGCTGGGATGGCTGGCCGGTGGCTGTCTCGTGGCGTCGACTTTGCCCCGGTGGGCCGGCGGCTCGCTGCTGGCCGGACAGCCCATGCTGGCCAGTTGTTGCGGGCGTCTGGTCGTGCCGGCAATGTTGGCGCTGGCGGCGCTGGCGACGTTCGGTCTGGAGCGCCTCTGGTCGGGCCGACGGCGGGCCTGGTGGGTCCTTGGAATCGGTTCGGCGCTGTTGGGCGTGTCCATGGTGCTGATGCTGACGAGCCTCTTCGGCCACGGCACGGAGTTGCTCCAAGCCTATCTGATGAGTTCTGTCCGGGACCTGGGTGGAGGGACAGAGCGCCTTCTCGAGAACCTCCGTGACGCCGTCATCCGCAATGTCGAGCGAGTCTGCTCTCTGGCGGTTGCCCTGGCAGTCACGGCGTGGGCCGCTCTCTCCGGCCGTCTCTCCGGACGCACTGCCGCCGTCTTCGTGGGTCTGCTCGCGTTGGGCGACCTCGTATTCAACACGCAACGCGGGCTGGCCACCGTCGAGCTCGACTCGGTTCCCTCCGGCTCCCGGACGGCCGGCGCCATCGGCCGTGCCACGGCTGGCACGCCACGCGCCCGGTTTCTGGCCTACCCACTCAACGAACTCGTCCTCTCGTCCGAGGAGACCGCGCTGGTCCGCGCCGGCCACGCCAACGACCTGCTGACGGGCTGCCGCGGACTGGCGTTTGGTCTGAAAAGCACGATCGACTTTGCCTTCCCGGGCAATGCCGCCCAGATGAACCTGACGGGCATCTTCCGCGAAGCTCCCGGGCGCGCTGCCAGAGATCGGTTGGCAGGCCGATTGGGAGCGGCAGTCGCCGTGAGTTGCGAGGGACTGGGAAACGCCACCGGCAGCGGACCTGTGGTGGTCGAGGCCGGTCCGGTCGTGGCCCGCCGGATCCTCGACGTCGGCTCTCGGGTGTTCATCGCCCCGCGGGCAGTGGCGGCCGCCCCCGGCTCGAAGCTGCCGTCAGCGGCGGCACTGGAGCATCTGACGTCGGAAGCGGTGTACGAACCGGTGGACGGTCAGGCGGAGACCTTGGTCCCCCGGCGCGTGCGCCGCTGCGACCTCGTGACTCACGGCCGAGATCACCTGGTGGTTGACTTCGACCTTGAGGGTGCCGGCTTGCTCGTCGTGCTGGAGAGTTGGAGCACCGGCTGGCGTGCGCGCGTGGACGGCGTCGAGAGGCCGGTGGTTCGGGTGGCTGGTCTCATAAGAGGGGTCGAGGTCTGCGAAGGAGAGCGGCGGGTGGAGCTGTCGTTCGAGCCGCTCTCGGTACGGTTGGGGTTGGCTCTGAGCGGGCTGACTCTCCTGTTGGTCCTGGCGCTGGGCCTTCGCGGTGGCTGTGGGCCACCAGCGCCGGCTCCGGACTTCGAGCCAGTGGCTCCTGCCCCCGTGCCTGCCGACACGCTGCCTGAATGAGCTGGCTGTGAGGGCAGAGACCATGGATCCGACTATTCTCGACCCCAAGCCGGTGGCTGCGACCCGTGATGACGCGGCTGCTGGTTTGCCGGTTCCATCCAGGACTTGGTGGGCTTGGCCGGCCGGCCTCACTCTGGCCGGGATCGTCTTCTATTGGCAGGTCTTGTTCGGCGGGCAAACGTTCTTCTTCTTCAACACCCTGTGGTTCTACTACCCGGATGCGGTCGTCACCGCGTCCGCGTGGAAGGCCGGCGAGTTGCCCCTTTGGGAGCCGCTCATCACCCTGGGCTATCCCTTTCAGGCTGACCCGCACTCGGCGGTCTTCTATCCCTTCACGGCGCTGCTGCTTCTCTTGCCGTTCCCGCGGGCCTACAACGTCTTCGTGGTGGCTCACGTCGTGTTCGCCGGCGTTTTCGTGTACGCGCTGCTCGTGCGATGGCAGCTCTCGCGGGCGAGTGCCGCCTTCGGCGCCGCCGTCCTGATGTTCTGTGGATTCACTGCCAGTTCGGCTTCGGACCTCACCACGCTGCTGCGTGGGCTCACCTGGACTCCGCTGGCGCTGCTTGCCTTCGACGGCTTCCTGGCCGGGTGCGGGACCCGGGCGGTCCTAGTGACGGCCTTGGTCTTGGCCGCGCAGGGCAGCGGGACCGATCCTCAGTACGTGCTGTTCACGGGAGGCTGGCTGCTGGCGGCCCACTGGCTCCGTCCGCGGCCGGCCGCCGTCCGATGGTGGCGGGCTGTCGGCGCCGTTTGCGCGGCAGGCGCCCTGGCTCTGACGCTGCTGGCTTACCAGTACCTGCCGCTGGCCCAGCTCGTGCGGCAATCGGACCGGGGAATCGGGCTGACCAGTATCGAGCTCATGGCCTACACGGTGGCGCCCGGGAACCTGTACAACCTGGTCATTCCGACACCGTTCCCCGATCCAGCCGGCCCTTTCTTTCTCACGAGTTACTGGGAGGGCGGCCTTCCCTTCTACCTGGACCTGTACTGGGGACTTCCGGTCATGGCCCTGGCGTTGTCGGCCGTGGCCCGACGTCGCAAGCAGGCAAGAGCGGTCGATTGCAGCGCCCTCGTCCCCGAGCTACCGGCACGCGCCGCGTCTGATGCCAACCGAGAGGCCACCTTCGGGGAGCCTGGCCAGCGCCATGGCCGGACGGCTGCGCTTGCTCTGCTCATCGGATTGCTGGGCTGTCTGCTCGCCACCGGGGATCAAACGCCCGTGTTCCGGTGGGTCACGGACGCTGTTCCACTGCTGAACAAGTTTCGGTTTCCTGCGAAGTACTTCCTCCTTCCGGCTTTCGGCTGGTCACTGGCGGCGGCGCTGGGATTCGACGGGCTGTTGGCGGGCGGGGCTGAATGCAGTCGCTGGTTCAAGCGGTTGTTGGAGGCCGGTTCGGCGGTGGTGGGGCTCCTGGCTGCGCATGTGCTGGTGAACGGCGAGGCCTGGCCCCGCCTCTTCCTGGCCGATGCTGGACAAGGACTTCAAGGTGATCTCCAGGCCTTCTTCGGCCTCCTGCGTACCGGTTGGCTCTCGCAGTTGGGTTTCGTTCTGGGCCTCGTGGCGGGGGCCAGGACCCTGGTCTTTCTGATCGATCGAGGCAAGCTCACCCGGCCGGCTGGAGTCGTTGCTCTGGGCGTCCTACTGGTTGCCGATCTCGCGACCACCACCTATCGCGGCTTTCCGGTGGCTCCAGACGAGGCAGTCACCCTCCCTTCCTCCGCGTTGCGGAGCATGACTCGAGACGGGCCCGGACAGCCGCCGCTCAGATTCATGACCCGATCGGCGCGAGCTGCCTTCAGCGTTGACTACACCGTCTACCATCATCTGGCGGCCGAGAAGCTGCTGATGCTCGGACTTCGGGGCATGTCCTGGAACTGCAACTCGATGATGGGGTGCTTGTCGGTGCGAACGCAGGCGGAGACCGAGCTCGGACACCTGCTCCGCCTCGCCTCGCGTGACGTCCGAGATCGTGTCGTGGCCTCGTGCGGGGCGCGGTACTTGCTCAGAGCCGAGGAGCCCGGGGAGGAGGGCGGGGGCCGGGTCATCGATCGTGTCGGTCCCGTGGCGGTGCGGGAGCTGGACTCCGTGTCACCGAGGGCCTTCCTGGCCCGAAAGGCACTCTCCAGCCGAGCGGCGGCGTTGCCCTCGACCGCGGCGCTCCTGGCTCTTCCGGACGAAGCCCTGTTCGAGCCGTTGGAGGGGGCTGCCGCCGTCGAGGAGCGGGTTCCAGCCTCGATTCGAGG
>JACQZL010000289.1:0-4495 GCA_016213865.1 Candidatus Rifleibacteriota bacterium | reverse complement strand
GGAGCGTGTTCCAGCCTCGATTCGAGGCTGCCGACTGGTCTCCTACGCGCGCAACCGGGTAGAGATCGACTTCGACCTGGAGGGAAAGGGCCTGCTCGTCTTACTGGATGCCTTCTACCCTGGCTGGCGGGCGACGGTGGACGGTCGGGAGCGGCCGATCCACCGAGTGGCCGGGCTGTTTCGGGGGGTCCAGGTGACGGGCGGCGAGCACCGGCTGGTGATGACCTACGAGCCCCGGCCGTTCCGCGTGGGCGCCACAATCAGTCTCCTGGCGCTGCTCTCGACCTTGGCTGGCATCGCGTTCTGCAGGAGGACGCGTCAGGTGGGGGGGGCGGAGCCGGCCTTCTCCACCAGTAACCACGCGCGACCCGGGCCGTGATGCCGGTCCCCGCGAGCCTCGCGCACTCCTGGCCTTGCCGGACTCACGTGACGAGAAGGGGGCCGCTCTTGCGTCGGGTCCGGTGCCGTGGGCTCCTTCCGGCAGGTCTTTACGTCGCCACGTTACTCCCCCGGTTGCGAGCTCGGACTTCTCTGTCTCCTGTCTCTCGGTTCCGGATGGGAGGCCAACTGAAAGGCAGAGGACGGAAGAGGGGTGCGTGTCTGGCAGGTGGTCCTACGCCTGTTGGGAAGGCCCTGGCTCGACTCTTCGACATGGAGACACGGAGTCACAGAGAAAGAGAGACCGTGAGTGGCGACGTCCCTCGAATGACAAGACGAGGGAGGCTCGAGGAGTCGCGGCGCCTGCGAGCGAGGCAGAGGAAGATCCCTCTGTGCCTCTGTGTCTCTGCGTCTCTGTGTTTCTCCCGCAAGGGGGGGGCCACCTACGAGACATGCACCCGACGCAAAAGTGCAAAGTGGAGATTTCGAATCCGGTCGCGCTAGGATCCCGCTACCTTGAGACGCTTTCCCCTTCCGCTGCCCCGCCCCACCATCCACCTCAAGGTCATGCTCCTCATCGGGGCAGCCCTCTGTCTGCTCCTGGCTCTGACCGGCTACTTCGCGCTCCAGAACGAGAAGCGCTTCCTGCTCCTGGAGTCCGAGAAGCGCTCTCGCAACCTGCGTCGCTCGCTCGAGGCGCTGGCCCGCGTGGCGCTCGTGACCGGCGAACAAGGCCCGCTCGAGGACTACCTCTTTCGCCTGGCGCGCGAGGACCGGGACGTTCGGGCCGTCTCTGTCTATGACGCCGCGGGCAAGCTCCTCGTCACGACCGGCGGTCCGAGCGGAGCCGCGCCGGCGGCCAGCCAGGTCCAGTCCAGCCCCCTGTACATCGCCAACCGCCTCGCCGGCAGGATCGACCTCGTCTTCGACGTGGCGGGGCTCGAGGCGCTCCTGGGCCGTCTGACGGGGCTCATCCTGGCGGCGGTGGTCGATTGCCTCCTCTTCATCGGCCTCATCCTCCACCTGGCGCTCAAGCACTTTGTCACCCGACCGCTGGGGCAGTTCATTGCCGCCTCGCACCGCATCGCGGACGGTGACTTCGGCGCTTCCATCCCGGCCATGACCAGGGACGAGCTGGCCGATCTGGCCGCGGCCTTCAACCACATGAGCGCCAACCTGGAGCGGTTCCGCTCCGAGCTCTCGGCCAGCAACCGGCTGCTCGAAGACCGCGTCCGACAGCGCACCGCCGAGCTGGAATCCGAGATGGCCCGGACGCGCGAGCTGGCCCTGCAGGTCCAGCGGGCCGACCGGCTCAGCTCACTCGGCACGCTCGCCGCCGGGGTCGCCCACGAGCTGAACAACCCCATCGGCAACATCAGCACCTTCGTCCAGATCCTCCAGGAGAAGACGGACGTCCCGCGCGAGTTGCTGGTCCACTGCCTGGGCAACCTGTCGCAGGAGACCGACCGCGCAAGCCGCATCATCCGCAAGTTACTGACCTTTGCCCGGCACGATCCGATCAGCGTCCACAAGACGGCGATCGGCGACCTGGTGGAGCAGGCCGTGGGACTCCTGGCGACGAGTCTCAGGGACGCCGGCGTGGAGCTGCACCGGGACCTGCCAGGCAACTTGCCGCCGGTGCCCGTGGATGCCTCCGGTATCGTCCAGGTCCTGGTCCACCTGATGACCAATGCCATGCACGCGATGCCGGAAGGGGGGAGCCTGACTTTCACCGGCCGGAAGGACGGGGACTGCGTGACCCTGGCGCTGGCCGACACCGGCGCGGGCATTGCATCGGAGCACCTGGGGCGCGTGTTCGATCCTTTCTTCACGACCAAGGATGTGGGCAGGGGGACGGGCCTGGGGCTCTCGGTCAGCTACGGCATCGTCCGCGAGCACGGCGGACGCATCACGGTCTCGAGCGAAGTGGGTCGGGGCTCGACGTTCACGCTGCACCTTCCCCTTTCGCCTCCGACTCGAACGACGGGGAGCGTCCCCGGATCATGGGGCAGAGAGGACCAAACGCAAACACGCCAGGACGCAAAGACGCCACGAAATGCTGATCAATAGGACCTTCTTTGCATCCTTGCGTCGAAGACAGGCACCGTGGCCAACCGCCGACGCGGCTTCCCACGTTTCAGGGACGCTCCCCGAACGACGTCTGCCTCTGGACAGGGCTGCGCGCCACCTGGCACCCTGCCACCAGCGGTCTGACGGGGCCGCAGCGCAATCTCCTCATCATCAACATGCCCGGTGAGACCATCCTGCTCGTCGACGACGAGGCCATTGCCCGAGAAGGCCTCCAGATGACGTTCGCCGACGAGGGCTACCGCCTCTTCACGGCCTCGAGCGCGGTGGAGGCGCTCAACCTGATGCAGGCGCAGCCCTTCGACCTGGTGCTGACCGACTTGCGGATGCCGGGCGTGGACGGCCTCGAGTTCCTCAGGCGCACGCGCGAGCTGTACCCGGAGACCCTCGTCATCCTCATCACGGGCTACGCGACGATCGAATCGGCGATCGCCGCGATGAAGGAGGGGGCCTTCGACTATCTGACGAAGCCGTACAACCTCGAGGCGGTCCGGATGACCGTCCGCCGGGCGGCGTCGCAGAAGCGGCTCCAGCAAGAGAACCGCGCTCTCAAGCGCGAACTGGCCGATGTGAGGGCCCCCTCGCCGATCCTGGGACGCAGCCGGCGCATGGCCGAGATCCTCGACCTGGTCGAGCAGGTGGCGGGCTCTCGCAGCTCGGTGCTCATCACCGGAGAGAGCGGTACCGGCAAGGAGCTGGTCGCTCGGGCACTCCACTACAGCAGTCCCCGGGCCGAGCGACGCTTTGTCTCGCTCAACTGCAGCTCGTTTGCCGAGACCCTCCTCGAGAACGAGCTGTTCGGCCACGAGCCGGGCGCCTTCACCGACGCCAAGGAGCGCAAGCCCGGATTGTTCGAGACGGCCGACGGCGGCACGATCTTTCTCGACGAGGTCGGCGATCTGCCTCAGTCGATGCAGCCCAAGCTGCTGCGTGTGCTCCAGGAACGCGAGGTGCTGCGTCTCGGCGGGACGCAGCCCATCCCGGTCGACTTCCGGCTGGTGGCGGCGACCAACCGGGACCTGGAAGCCGCGGTGACGGCCGGCCGCTTTCGCCAGGACCTCTTCTACCGGCTGAACGTCATCTCGATCGCCATGCCCCCGCTCCGGGACCGCCCCGAGGACGTCTCCGAGCTGGCCGGCCACTTCCTGCAGCAGTTCTGCCGGCAAGAACGCAAGGCGATCCGCGGCATCCTCCCCGCCGCGCTGGAGCTGCTGGAACGATACGCGTGGCCCGGCAACGTGAGACAGCTCGAGAACGTCCTGGAGCGCGCCGTCATTCTGAACCGCAGCGGCACCATCGGCCCCGAAGACCTGCCGCCAGAGGTCTCCGCGCGGGCAGCGGCCGGCGAAGAGGTCCGGGACCTGGTCCCACTCGATGAGCACGAGAAACGCTACATTCTGCGGGTGCTGGAGGCCGTCGGCAACAACCGGAGCAAGGCGGCCCGCATTCTGGGCCTGGACCGCTCGTCCCTCTGGCGAAAGCTCAAGGAGTACGGCGTTCCCGGTGGGGAGTGAGGTGGGTGACGGGCGTTAGGTGTTAGGTGTCAGGGGGGACCAATGGGAGGTAAGGCCGCAGCCTCGCCGGTGTAGCCCTGCAGCAATGGCTTGATGCCTCCACTCAGCCACCCAGCCACCCAGCCACCCAGCCCCCAGCCACCCAGCCCCCGGTTACCCCCGCCCAGCGTCCTGGACCTTCAAGATCCCGCGCCTCGGGTCGACCGTCTTGATGCGGACGTCGAGGCAGTCGCCCACCTGGTACTTGCGTCCGGGCGGCGCGTAGAACGGGATGTCGACCAGGTAGTCGGGTAGCTGCACCAGGTACGATTCGTCTCGCAGCTCGACGATGACCGCGGGCGTCGTCTGGCCCAGCCGGGCCGAGAGGTACTTGAAGAGCCAGTACTTGTGAGACCACCGCTGGATGTTGTGTGCGGCTTCGACTGCCGACTCCGCGGCGCCGATGATCTCGCGCAGCTCTTCCTCGGTGTGGGCGATACCCGTCTGGCCGAGGGCCCCCTTGAGCTGGCGGTGGG